>JAFGAP010000197.1 GCA_016933635.1 Kosmotogaceae bacterium | reverse complement strand
GGCATATAAGAGAGCCAAGGCCATTCCACCGGACCTATATCACAAATTCTCAGTTTTGACGTCAAAAAGTGAAAAGGTGTGGGAAAGATCAAGGAATGAAAACGATTTCAAGAGCATAACGCCTTATCTGGAGGAGATTATCGATTTATTGAGAGAAATGGCCGGGCTTTACGGTTACGAAGAGAACCCTTACGACGCTCTTCTGGAAGGCTATGAAGAGGGAATGACAGCCAAGAAGCTGCGAAAGATAATTGAGCCGCTGAAATCGGAATTGATTCCTTTTATTAGGAGAATTGTAGAGGAAGGCAAATCCCCGGATACTGTAATCCTTAGAGGCAGATTCAGTAAGAAAGCTCAGGAGAAGCTGAGTAGAAAGGCTCTGAAGTTAGTAGGATATGACTTTGAAGCAGGTAGACTTGATGAGACCGTTCATCCATTCACGATTGGTATCGGCGTTAATGATGTAAGGGTAACCACGAAATATTCGCCTGACGAATTCACACCGTCGCTCTTTGGATCTATTCATGAGGGGGGCCATGCGATTTATGAACAGGGATTGCCGGTTTCGCTCATCAATACGCCTCTTTACGGTGCATGTTCTTTGGGTATCCATGAATCGCAGTCGAGAATGATGGAGAATATGGTGGGAAGAAGCATGGAATTTCTATCGTTCTTCTACCCACAGATTCAGAAGGCATATCCATCAAACTTCAGAAATGTATCTCTATGTGAATTCTACAGAGCGATTAACAATGTAAAACCTTCTCTGATTAGAATAGAGGCAGATGAAGTCACCTACAACCTACATATAATGGTTAGATTCGAACTGGAAGAGGCACTCATCAAAGGTGATCTCAAAGTCTCAGATCTTCCGGAAGCATGGAATTCGAAGATGAAAGAATATCTTGGAATTGAACCTCAAACAAACAGAGATGGCGTTCTCCAGGATGTGCACTGGCCGTCTGGAACAATAGGATACTTCCCGTCTTACATGCTAGGGAATCTTTACGCTGCTCAGATGTTTGCAAAGGCAAAGGAGGACATCCCTGGTCTGGAAAAGAGGATTGAAAAGGGAGATGTGCTGTCCCTGGTAGATTGGCTGAGGAATAATATCCACTCAAAAGCCAGGCTTTACGAACCTGAAAGACTTCTAAAAATTGCCACTGGGAAGGAGCTGGATCCCAGCTATTTCCTGAAATATGTAATGGAGAAGTATTCGAAGATCTACCTCACTTAGTTCTAGAGGAACCAACTTCAATAAGGAGAGCTTCAATACTGGAGAGCCTTTCTTGAGACAACTTGAGGCTCTCCTTTTTGTCGACCATAAATTCAAGAATCTCGAGCGGCTCAGTCAAGCCCATGTCCTTCCAGATGAAGGATAAGACTTCAGGATCAATGAGATCATGTGCAGCAAGTATATAAATGGAATTAGGAACTGTGCTTCTCAAATCCGTAATCTTCTGAATTTCAGAGCCATGAAGGAACTCAAGAGACTTCTCTACTACAGCTTTTCCGATTCCCTTTATCGACGAGAGAGCTTTAATATCTTGACTAGAAAGCTTCCCCGAAGTAAGGTTTGATCTGATAGTTCTTGCGGCAAATTCGTAAGTCCTTATTTTGAATGGATTATCCCTGGTTACCTTCAAAAGCCTCGACAGAAGATCGAATTGTCTTGCAAGATCTTCTTTCTCCACTCACTTCACCTCTAACTATATTTTATAGCAGAAACCAGGGATTTGTCCAAATAATAGGGTGAATCAACAAAATCTCTATTCTACTTCTTTTTATGAAGTACAGCGTCGATATTCTCTTTGGCAGTTCCAACGAACGCTTCGTAGAATGCAATTCCGGCCGCTTCAATTGCTTGAACTGCATTCCCTCCAAGATGAAAGGCAATTAGTGCGCCTATCCCTTTCTTTGAGAGCATGTTCACCGCCATCGGTCCGGCTCCGTGCGCTACACTGTTGTCAGGTTCAATGTATTCTTCACTTCCAGTTTCCGGATCGTATATAAGGAAATACTTTGCCCTGGCAAATCTATCGTCCGGAATACTATTCATACTCTTCTCTTTCACTGGGACAGCAATCTTCATACTTATCCTCCAATTCCATTGATTTTTCGCTCTAGCCTCAGAGCAATACGCTTAATTGCATCTGCTGCCTTTGAACCTTCCATCGAAACGACCGGTTTCCCCATAATAGTAGCCTTTTCCACCTGGTCGTCAAAAGGGATCTTTCCAATTAGCTCAATGCCGTTAGCTCCGCACCAAGACTCAATGAAGGAGCTTTTCGATGTGTTAAGATCCCACTTGTTAATGACTATTCCGAAATCCCTCTTGAAGTATCTTATTGTTTCGACTATTCTAGCCAGGTCGTGATTACCGGAAACTGTGGGTTCAGCTACTACCAGAACGTAAGTAGTACCGGTTATTGAAGATGTTGCGGGACAACCAATTCCTGGAGCTCCGTCTATGATGATAACTTCCTTCTTTTCTTCTTCGGCAATTTTGATTGCAAGCTTTCTTACCTCTGCGACAAGTCCACCAGATGTCTCCTCTCCGGGAGTGAGAAGAGCATGTACAAGCGGTATGCCGTTTGATTGGGACAAGAAGTAATCGCCGGATTTATTGTCTTTGAGTGTAATTGCATCAGCAGGACATACTGCAACACACATTCCACAACCTTCGCAGGCATAAGGATCAACCGAATAAGGGCCACCTCGTATCACTGCATCGAATCTACAATACTTTTCACAAATCCCGCAAGAAATGCATGAGTCAGAGATCTCGGCCTTCTTTCCTCCGAAGTATTCATATTTGTGAATCAGCTTGTTTTCCAATATTAGATGAAGATTTGGGGCATCCACATCGCAATCGGCCATCACAATCGAATCAAACAGAACAGAAAGTGATCCCGAAAGCGTCGTCTTCCCCGTTCCTCCCTTTCCACTTACTATTGCTAGCTGAAACATCATGACACCCCCGCTGAAGAAAGGATTCTCTTCGCCAGAGACTTGAATCTTGCTTTCCAGGTTGGAGAAGTCTCAACAAAGAGTTTGCCTTCAGAATAAGACTCGGCTATACCGCGGTCAAAAGGGATTCTTTCAATAACAGAAAGATTCTCAACACTGGCGTATTCATCTACCAGAGTGTATGAACCGGTGTCCCTGTTTATTACGATACCAAGGGGAATATCCATTTCCCGCACAATTTCAACGGCAAGTTTCAGATCGTGAAGACCGAATGGCGTTGGCTCGGTTACAAGTATAGCAAAGTCGACGTTTCTGAGGGTTTCAACAACTGAGCAGGAAGTTCCTGGCGGAGAATCGATTATTACGATTCTGTCTTTGTCTATATGCTTCTTCAGGGTTCTTATAACCTTTACGGGAGAAGGTTCACCAATTTCTAGTATTCCCATTCCAAAGTCAATCTTCTTGTTTATTGTTCCGGTCTGAACCTTTCCGATAATCTTTGGTCTCTCGGTAATGGCCTTCTCGGGACAAATGAATGTGCATAAACCGCAACCGTGACAAAGCGATTCAAAAACCATGACTCCAGCGTCAAAAACTGAGAGAGCGCCAAATTGGCATGCTTCAGCGCATTTTCCGCATCGGGTACATTTCTTGTTATCTATTTGGGGTAGAAGAAGTTCTATCTCCTCTTCCTGGTTGATATCCGGCTCGAAAAAGAGATGCACATCGGGCTCTTCAGCATCTGCATCAAGAAGCTGCACTTCAAACTCATCGGAAATCGCTCCGGCAAGATTAGTGGCAAGGGTCGTCTTACCTGTGCCACCCTTGCCACTTAATACTGCAATAACCAAGGTTTACCACCATCTCCTGAAGCGGTAACCCATGCCTCTTCCGGGACCAAATCCCGCTCCAAAACCCATTCTTCTCCCGAGAAAGAGCCTTCTCCTCGGGAAGAATCTGTAAGAACTATCTCTAACCGGATAAGCGGGCCCTGCTGCCCGATCTCCGGGTGCACAGTTGCCCATACCCCAACCGGTCATTGGTCCGTAACCTTCAGGACCTGTTCCATCTCTCCACGGCATATTCTCACTCCTCTTCAGCGCTGGCTGTGTTTTGAAGTGTTTCCAGCCTTTTCTCTATTTCTCTAAGTTCCTCATTGATCATCTCAAGCTCCCTTCTTAGCATTGCTTGATATTCTTTTAGATCCTGACTTTCCATTTCCGGAGAGATTTCTACGTCGTAGTCGTATGGTCCGTAATAACCATATCCTCTTCCGGGGCCAAATCCTCTCCCATATCCCATGCCTCTTCCGTATCCTGCTCCGAATCCTGGGCCATATCCATAGAATCTGCATGACCCGTCTCTAAACCTCATTGGACCTGATCCATATGGCATATAGTCACCTCCTATATATGCACTTATCATATATATTATACAAATTCAGATATAAAATGTCAAGACAAATGTCTCGTTGTAGAATTCTGCTTGATTTCTGATAGTATCTAAATAAGGAGGATCAATGGGAAACAGAGCTCATATATTGCTTTTCACATTAATTGCTCCCTTTTATAATGTTGCGTTTAAGTCGCAGCTTAAGAGTTATAGAGAGTTGTTGAAAGAACACCGATCTCTGCTTGGAGAAGGGATAAGAAATGTACTCGACATTGGTTGCGGAACTGGAGCCCTTGCGCTGGCGTTTAGCGAGCTTGGGTATGAAGTAACTGCCGTAGATGCTTCTGCCGCTATGGTTATGATTGCCAGACGCAATTTGAGGGGCACTGGTGTATCGGTTGTTCAAGGTGATTTCTTTGAGAAACTTCCTTTTGAGGATCGTAGCTTCGATCTTCTAGTTGCCTCTTATGTTGCTCACGGTCATAAACATGAAGGGAGAGAGAAATTCTACAAGGAGTGTCGAAGAATTTGCAACAAAGAGGTCTTGATCCATGAGTTTTCTCCGAACAGAAATCCATTGATCTTTGCTGTTGAGTTCTTCGAGAGAAGCGATTACAGGAAATTTGTGCCAAAGGCTTTCGAAGAACTGAAAGAGTACTTTCCGGTTGTAGAAAGAAGGAGGTTATCTTCCTCTACTGGTTGGTACATTTGTCGTTGTGAGTAAAGTGGCATTGAGTCTGTTCAGGAAGATTAAAGAATTTCAAAGCCGTATGGTGTTGTTTTATCAATGAAGTTTCTTGAGAAAGGATTCTGGGGGTAGACAGGTGAAGAAATTCGTTCCATACATTTTTATAGTGCCTGCGGGCATCATAATTTCTTTCTTCATGCTTTATCCACTATTTTATTCATTTGCAATAAGCCTTTTCGAATGGGATCTCTCTCCTAACATGATCTTTGTAGGTCTCAGAAATTATTCAGAGATTCTCTCATCGAGTGAGTTCTGGGACTCCATGCTTTATACTGCCTATTATATTCTCGGAGTACTTCCATTCTCGCTCCTTATAGGATTTCTCGTCGCAACTTTGTTGAACGACTCCTCGATGAAGGGAATTGGCTTCTTTAGGATGGTCTACTTTCTTCCGGTTGTAACTTCGCCAATTGCAGCGGGTATGGGCTTTAGTTTTCTGTTCAGTACAGAACTGGGGTATGTGAACCACATAATTGCATCATTTGGAGGAGAATACGTGAACTGGTTGACAAATCCAGAAGGGGTTTTTCAGATACTTCTCAACTGGACCGGAGCTACACTTCCCAAAGTACTTCAAGGGCCCAGTGTGTCTCTTTTTGTGATCATCCTTATGGGAATATGGCAGAATACTGGATATGCAATGGTCGTTTATCTTGCAGGGCTTCAGAACATCCCAACGACATACTATGAGGCGGCTTCGCTGAGTGGAGCGAGCAGATTCCAGATGCTTAGGAAGATCACAGTTCCTCTCCTCTCGCCAACGACATTCTTTCTTCTAATAATGTTTAGCATAAGTTCCTTTCAGGTATTTGGACCAATAATGGTTATGACTCCTGATGGAGGACCGCTCAACACAACCTCGGTAGTTGTTTTTCGGCTCTATCGTGAAGCCTTCTCATACTATAGATTCGGTTACGCAGCTGCAATGGCCTTCGTTCTTTTCTTGTTTGTCATTTCACTTACTGTATTTCAGGTTAGGACAATTGAGAGGACTGTTCATTATGAGTAAAAGGGTTGGTAAAACTGTCAAGTACGTAATACTTGTGGTGGGGGCCATAGTAATGGTCTTTCCCTTCTTCTGGTCTTTTATGACGTCTTTCAAAGATCTCAAGGAGATACTTAGGGATCCGTTTTCACTTATACCTAGAGAGTTTACAATTAAGAACTACATAAGTGTTTTCACCAAAGTTCCATTTGCCAGGTATCTTCTAAACAGTACAGTTGTTGCGTTGGCAACGACTTTCTTACAGCTCTTAACAGCTTCCCTGGCAGCATTTGCATTTGCTAGAATGAGATTTCGTGGAAGAGATCTGATATTCTATATTTTTCTGGCAACGATGATGATTCCGCAGCAGGTTGTCATGATACCTCAATACCTGGTTGTCATGAAACTAAACATGGACAACTCATACCTTGGATTGATTTTGCCTCATGCCGCGACCGCTATCTCAATCTTTTTTCTGAGGCAGTTCTTCCTGACTATTCCAAGAGATCTAGAAGACGCAGCAACAATTGACGGTTGCGGTCCTCTACGAACTTTGGTCAATGTCTTTTTGCCGCTTACCAAACCGGCAATAGCAACGATTGCTGTTTTTTCGTTCATGTGGTCATGGAACAACTATTTCTGGCCGCTCTTGGTAATAAGTGAACCGGAAATGAGGACCGTGCAGCTCGGCCTCGCGATGTTTAAATCAGAAGGGGGAATTCAGTGGGGAGAGTTCATGGCCGCCACAGTAGTGGCTACACTTCCGATTATGATCGCGTATTTCATAGCTCAAAAGCAGTTCGTTAAGGGTATCACTCTTACAGGACTAAAAGGATAGTGAAAAGGAGGAAGAGATGAAAAGAATAATAACTGTAGTTGTCTTGTTAGTTTTCGCTTTGACGGGGTTCGGAGTCGTGACACTTACGTTCTGGCACTCGATGTCCGATTATCAGAAACCGATAATCGATAAGCTCGTCGCGGATTTCAATAAGGCTCACGGCGATGTTGAAGTGAAGGCGATTTTTCAGGGTTCATACGATGAGACTGTAACAAAGTTAAAAGCAGCTCTGCTAGCAGGAAAGGGTCCCGATGTTGCGCAGGTAAACATTGAACATATCCAAATCTTCTCCAAAGATGGATCGTTGCATGATCTTACAGATCTGATTTCAAACGATCCCACACTCAGTTCAGAGGATTTCGTCGAAAGCTTTTGGCAGACAATAATTCGCGATGGTAACCCTTATGCATTACCCTTCAACATAAGTGCTTTAATGCTTTTCTACAACAAAGACCACTTCGAAGCTGCAGGATTAGACCCCGATAAACCTCCCCAAAACTGGGAAGAGCTGGAGGATTATGCCAGAAAGCTTACAATCAGAAAATCATCAGACTCCAGACCCTCTCAATACGGCCTTTTATGGGGAGTCGACACCATGTTTTATCAGTTTGAGCCTTTGGTCTGGCAAAACGGTGGAGAGATTTTCAATGAAGACATGACCGAGTGCATAATCAATTCAGCCGAAGGAATAGAGGCTTTGGAAACATGGAGACGTTGGTTTGCAGAGGGCCTCTCTCCGGTAGATTTAACAATCGATGAAGGAATCCAGTCCTTCACAATGGGTAGAATCTCAATGGGGCCAATGACTAGTGGAGGAATCCGTTACGCTTTGGAGAACATCCCTTGGGACTTAGGGGTAGCACCACTTCCAGAAGGAAAGCTGAAGAAGACAACACTTGGAGGTGGTTCTCTTTCCATTATGTCGGGACTTCCGGAGGAGAAGGTTGAGGCAGCATGGACCTTCATTAAGTGGATGACCTC
The DNA here is from genome assembly GCA_016933635.1 of Kosmotogaceae bacterium. Classification (GTDB taxonomy): domain Bacteria; phylum Thermotogota; class Thermotogae; order Petrotogales; family Kosmotogaceae; genus Mesotoga. Next base: position 94,577 of record JAFGAP010000197.1, on the reverse strand, counting down.
GGAGAAGAACACATTGTTCTGGTATGAGGGGACTGGATACATGCCTGTTCTCAAGTCGGCTATGAATTCACTGGAGATTCAGCTCATTTGGCAGAGATTTCCGCAGTTGAAGGCTCCTATAGATTCAGTCGGTTTTGCCAGACCAAGACCAGTACATACGAACATCATCGAGATCAGAAATATCCTATACAACGCGGTAGAACAGGTAAGGAAAGGCGTTTCGGAACCCAAACCAGCTTTTGACGAAGCCGTAATCAAAGTCAATGAGCTGCTGAAGTGAGGTGATGATATGAAGCGAGTAATTCTGGCAACAATGCTCTTATTATTTTCATTGACAGCTTTCGGTGCGAACAGAATTGTGGGAATCGAGGTTACTGGAGTACATAGGACAAACCCACAAGTAGTAATAAATATCTCGGGGCTAAAGATTGGTGAAGAGCTGGATATCGAGAGAGTTTACAGGGCGAAGAGAAATCTTGAAGATTGCGGGCTTTTCACAGATGTCTACCTCCAGCTGAAGGATGCCGATGGCGACTACAGACTAATAATTTCAATTCAAGAGCGCACCACTATATACCCGTATTTTGGCGAGTATCTGGCATTGGGGGTTGGGGACAAGAGTTTTTTGGGTTCGGGTGTCAACCTCTATGGAGGTATCAGGTTCCTGAGATTTACCGATGAAAAACTACTGGGGGTTCTTCCCAAACCTCAATTCTTCTGGGGCGGCCTCACTTTGGGAGCAAGCACTTTCAGTGCCTTTGGAAGTGGGTTGGATCCTTTCTTGGAACTGACTCTGTTCAGAGAGGTTCCCTGGAGGGACGATTCGATTCTTACGCTGGACTCATTTAGTGCTGGAACAACCTATCCCTTCGAAGACTTAGTTGCCGGGATATCTTACACATATGAAAAGGCAACGTTCGATGCTACACCGTTGAATAACTACTCGCTATCAATCCTTTCAGGGGCCTTCGCGTTTGGAGACGAGGAGAATTATGAAGAGAAAAGAGGGAACTTCTATGGTCAGACAACCCTCTCCTACGGATTTGGAAAAGGAATCAATTATCTACATCAAAAAGCTTCGCTCACCTACTGGTACAGAATAATAGGTAGAATTTACGTCCAAAGCGACACAATGGCAGGATTGACTTATTTCGGCCAAGCGCCTGTGACGAAACAGTTTTATCTCGGCGGTAATCTTGATCTAAAGGGATGGGAACCTTATTCCTTCAATCCAAGATTCTTCCTGCTAGAGATATTGGAGGCCGGAATTCCTCTTACCGGGACTTTTGGTATCTCCCCTTCCGATGAAATGAGCTCCTTTATACCGAAGCTCTACCTTATGGGAGCTTTCGGTGACAATGAAACTCTTGGAATGTCCATTGGAATTGGCCTCAAATGGAAGACACCGCTTGGTGTTGCGGTAGAACCTCAATTATTCTTTGGAGGAAGCGGATTCAAATTCTATCTAGAGTTGAATTAGAAAAGTTGAAAATTCGTCATTTCAGCAGATCGGTTGAAAATGTAAAGAAGAGAACCGACCGCTTATAGCGACCGGTTCTTCTTCCCCGATACCTCTTCACTCTCTGATTATTACTTTTCGTGCATGACTGGAAATCAAGTCGGCAAATCTTTTAAGAACGCTTGAGGGATAAGGTGGCGTCTCACACAAACCAGCAACTGGTTTGTACTGCTGGACTGAAACCAACGATGCTCCGACGCAGATTCTAGATAGCTCATCAAAATCATCTTCTGGAAGATATGGGGGGAACATTGTGACTCTTATCTCATGATTCGTAAATCCCTTCGCCATTTCTATGCTATCTTCGATCTTACTCAGATTCACGGGTGAAAAGATTTCGTAGTGGAGCGACTTCAGATCGATTGCAACATAGTCAACGATCTTAAGGAACTCTCGCAGGAGATCAGCATTCCAGCCGTTTGTGTCAACTTTCAGAAGGGTTTCCGGGAATCGTGATTTCAGCCTTTCCATAAACGGCAATAATTCATCGGCCCTAAGGGTTGGCTCCCCTCCGGTTATGACTACTGCGTCCAAAAGCCTTCCTCTTCTGTCGAGGTAATCGAAAACTTCTGATTCCTCCAATTCTTCCTTAACCCTTTTCTTCAGTTCTGAATTGTGACAGTAAGCACAATCAAAATTACAACTTGAGGTAAAAAGTGTCAGGGCTACTTTCCCCGGATAGTCCACCAGGCTTACGCTCTCTATTCCTGCGAAATTCATCTACTCCTTCTCTCCCCACTCTGTAAGTTTCTCGTGTCTTAAACTCTTCTTGCTTTCCGGTGTTCCAATTTTGTACGGGTCTGTAATAGCCGGTTATCCTCGAGTAAACCTCAGTCGGCTTCCCGCATTCGGGACAGGTGAAGTGTTCTCCCCTTATGTACCCGTGATCCTGACATATCGAATAGGTTGGCGAAATTGTGAAGTACGGAATTCTATAATTCTCTGCTATCTTTCTCACAAGCTGCTTTGTAGTTTCCCAATCCGAAATTCTCTCTCCAAGAAAGGAATGAAAGACTGTCCCACCCGTATATTTCTGCTGAAGATCTTCCTGCAGGTCAAGTGCACTGAAGATGTCTCTAGTGTAGTCAACGGGAAGATGGGAAGAATTCGTATAATAAGGGTTTTCCTTCCCTGCGGTAATGATCTGAGGGAACTTTTCCTTGTCTGTCTTGGCCAGCCTGTAGGCGGTTGATTCTGCTGGAGTTGCCTCAAGATTATATAGATGGCCAGTGGTCTCTTGATAGTCCATCATTTTGCTTCTCATGAAGTCCAAAACCCTAAGTGCAAACTGGTAGCCCTCTTCTTCCGAAATCGCCTTTTTTATCCACCTTGCGTTCAAGCTTGTTTCATTCATGCCCACCAGGCCTATAGTTGAGAAGTGGTTGTCAAAGTTCTTCAAATATCTCTTCGTATATGGATAGAGACCTTCGCTATTCAATTTTTCGACCACTGCTCTTTTAATCTCTAGACTTCTGCTCGAGAGGTCCATCATCTTTGAAAGTCTTGCGAAGAACTCTTCTTCGTTCTTGCTCAAGTAAGCGATTCTCGGAAGGTTAATCGTTACAACTCCTATTGATCCAGTAAATTCGTCTGAGCCGAATAGACCTCCGCCCCTTCTCTTCAATTCTCTCTTGTCAAGCTGAAGCCTGCAGCACATACTTCTTACGTCGTCGGGATCCAAATCGGAATTGATAAAATTCTGGAAATACGGGGTACCGTATTTGCTGGTGATTTCGAACAGGAGCTTCGCGTCTTCATCCTCCCAATCGAAATCTTTCGTTATATTGTAGGTTGGTATAGGATACTGGAAGCCCCGGCCGTTGGCATCTCCTTCGTCCAATACCTCAAGGAAGGCGCGATTTATCATTCGCATCTCTTTCTGACAATCTCCATATGTGAAGTCCAAAGTCTTCGCACCGACAACTGCAGGTTCCGTCCTCAATTTTGTTGGCACGACCCAGTCTAAAGTGATGTTTGTAAAGGGTGCCTGCGTTCCCCATCGCGAAGGTGTATTTACGCCGAAGACAAAGGACTGGATATTCTGTTTCACCTCTTTGAGAGAAAGGTTGTCAATTTTCACAAATGGCGCCAAATAAGTATCGAAAGAAGAGAAAGCCTGAGCGCCTGCCCATTCATTCTGGAGTATTCCAAGGAAGTTTACCATCTGGTTTACCAGTGTTGATAGGTGTTTTGCCGGTGATGAAGAAACTTTTCCTGTTACCCCGCCCAAGCCTTCTTCTATTAACTGTTTCAAACTCCAGCCAGCGCAGTAGCCCGACAGCATTGAAAGATCGTGAATGTGGATGTCGCCTTCACGGTGGGCATTGCCAATTTGAGGATCGTACACTTCTCTCAACCAGTAATTGGCAGTTACCGTTCCACTATTGTGAAGAATCAGCCCACCTATCGAGTAGGTTACCGTGGAATTCTCGTGGACTCGCCAGTCAAGCATGTCAAGATAGCTGTTCACTGTTTTTGAAAAGTCAAGCATTGAAGAATCAAGTTCTCTTAGTTTTTCACGGTGTCGCCTATAAAGAATGTAAGATTTAGCAACATCGGTAAATCCAAGGCTTTCAAGCGTTCTTTCCACAGAATCTTGAATATCTTCAATGTCGATTAGGTTATCCGTGGCTTTAGGCTGAAAATCTGCCACAACCCTCAAGGCAACCCGCTCAAGTATATCTTCGTTATAATGGGTTTCCGTTGCATCGAATGCTTTCTTCATTGCGTTGATTATCTTATCTAGATCGAAGCATACTATAGCTCCGTTTCTCTTTCTAACATTAAGCATCACGATACCTCCATAAATATGATAATGAAATATCCCCATAAATTGTGTCTAAAGTTGATTCTACCACAATATATTGTTATTTCAAAAATTTACCTCCCATGCTATCTCAGTAAGGAAATTCTATTCTTTTCTGCCACATTGTGGACGGCTGCCTCAGCACGAGTTCCTGGGATACTTTTAGGATATGGAGGAACTGAAGGTTCGAAGAAAGTGAATTACGTTAAATGTTGGGTTTCTTTATAAAGTGGGTAACGTTATTTGTCCCAATTCTATTTAACATCGCAACGAAGGCCTCGGCGGTTGCCAGTGCGTCACCTAATGCTCTATGCCTAGATTCGGGTATGATACTCAATCTTGCCAGAAGAATATCAAGGTTGTTTCTCCCATATCTGAAGACGGCCTTTGACACTTCTATAGTGTCGATGAATTGGTTGCGAAGCTTACCCAGTCCACATCTATCACCATAGAAGTTGATAAAGGAAAGATCAAAGGGGGCGTTGTGAATTACCAGCGTTGCGTCTCCAGCGAAATAGTAGAAGTCTCTGAGAACATGGCAAACTGTCGGCTTTCCCTTCACGGTCAAGTTGCTTATTCCAGTAAGGGCAGTTATTGTTATTGGAATTATGCATCCGGGATCAATGAGAGAATCAAAGAAATCATCTCTGCATAGTTCCCAGTTCTTCACACGAACGCCAGCAACTTCGATAAGCCTGGCTCCTCGGTATGGATTCATCCCGGTTGTTTCTGTGTCAATCACTACAAATTCCAAATGACTTCCTCCTCTTCTCATTCTATAATGAAAGGACCTCTATCGGAAAGAATGTCAGGTGGAACTGCTAAGAAATGAGAAGATCCTTTACGCTTTCTTTCCAGTTTGTGGGCGGTTAATAGAGTATAATTTCTATGAGGTGATCCACAGTGGATGACAAAGTGAACCATTCCGAAGAGGAAATAACGGAACGCTATAGGAAGGCCCTTGAATCAGCTGTTCAAAAAGCACCGATCAGATCGGGCGAGAGGCTTTATCTTACAGATCTCTGGGCCATTACCTCTATTCCCGAAGAAGTCATTGTAGAGACTCTGAGTTCTTCCGAAGTGAAGCTACCTGAAGGAGTATCTTGCATTGTTGACGATAGAAGGAAGAAGAAGAGGATAATATATGGGAAACGAGAGTCAAACGAAAAGGGTAGCAATCCTAAGCAGCCTAGAATACAAAAAGTGCAGGGAGAAGATCAGTGAAGGGCTAGAACTGATCGGTTTCGACGAAACTCTCCGGGGAAAGAAGGTTCTTCTGAAAGTCAATCTTCTATCGGCAAGATCACCGGAGAGTTGTGTAACCACAAACCCCCAATTTGTTAGGGCGGTTGCAGAAATGTTTCTTCAAAAAGGAGCAGAGGTGAGCGTTGGGGATTCTCCCGCTAGTACAAGTTCTTCTGTTGCGGGATATGCTTCTGGAATCGCCCAAGTGTGCGAGGAGTTGGGGATACCTCTGCTTGATTTCGATGATCCCTTTCAAATTATCTTTGACGAGGGAACGTACAGGAGTTTCGTCATTTCTAAATCAGTTCTTGAAACTGATCTCCTGATAAATCTGCCTAAGCTCAAGACTCACGTACTAACTCGGGTTACACTAGGGGTGAAGAACCTCTTTGGGTGCGTTCCCGGTGCTAAGAAACAGGGCTGGCATTTCAGAGTCAGAAACATGAAGGAGTTTTCGAGGATGCTTCTAGATCTAGCCGTTCATTTGAGGCCGGATCTGACTGTAATTGATGGCATACATGGGATGGACGGCAACGGTCCGTCGAATGGTAGGATTATCAAGCCAGGAATAATCGGGATGTCAAGGGATGTTTTTGCGTTGGACGATGCTATAGCGGAATTATTCGGCATCAACCATTCAAAAGTTCCGATACTGCAAATAGCGAGAGACAGAGGCCTGGTCGGTGACTACGATATAGTTGGTGACGAAGTACACCCTGAAAAGCTGCTTCTTCCCGAAACTAACTTCATTGGTGTCTATGGGGCGGCTTTGCTGAGAAGAATAGTAACGAAGTTTCCGAAGATAGATAGAGAAAAATGCAGAAGTTGTCGCATCTGCGAAAACGCATGTCCAGCAAAAGCTATTGACATCAGCAGGTTTGCCATTGACTACAGAAAATGCATATTATGTTACGTCTGTCATGAGCTTTGCCCTGAAGATGCTATTGTTTTTACGAGACGTCTTTATAGATAGGAGGGGTTTGATGAATTACATTCTTGCTATCGATCAGGGAACAAGTAGCAGCAAAGCAGTCCTCTTTGATCAAGAGCTCTATCAAGTTGCAGTTGCGCAGGAGGAATTCAAGCAGATCTATCCGGAACCGGGATGGGTGGAACACGACCCTAGAGACATCATTCTCAGTACTATGAGCACAATTGAAAGAGTGGTCTCAGATGCAAGAATATCATTCAGGGAGATAGCGGCTATAGGCATCACAAATCAGAGGGAGACGGTTGTCGCCTGGGATGCTCTCACGGATCAACCGCTTTACAATGCCATAGTCTGGCAAGATAGAAGAACTGCAGGCAGATGTAGAGAGATAGAAAGCTCTTATGGAGATTTAATTAAGCGGAAGACAGGACTCAAACCGGATCCGTATTTTTCCGCCACAAAGATGGAGTGGCTGCTAAAGAATGTTCCTGCAGTTAAAGATGCAACAAGCAGTGGAAGATTGAGATTCGGAACGATAGACTCGTGGCTGGTATGGAATCTAACGAGGGATAATCTTCATGTGTGTGATTTCTCTAATGCGTCTAGAACAATGCTGTTCAATATAGAAGAGCTAAAATGGGATAATGATTTGCTCAATCTCTTTAGTGTGAAAGAGGAATATCTGCCTGCAGTCGTTGAGTCCTGTAAGCTCCTCGGTCCTTCGATATATGGTCCGAGAATAGGTGGAATGGCTGGAGATCAGCAGGCTTCGCTTTTTGGGCAGACGGCATTTCAGACCGGAGACGCGAAATGCACGTACGGAACGGGTTCGTTCATTTTGATGAACACAGGGAAAAAGCCAAAGATATCTGAACACGGGTTGCTTACAACTATAGGATGGAAGTCCAAAGAGGAAATTGTTTATGCTGTTGAAGGGTCGATATTTGCTACTGGAGCTTTGATAAGCTGGCTAAAAGATGGACTTGGAATAATTGACAGTCCTTCCGAAACTGAGTCTCTGGCCAGAGAAGTTGTCGATAATGGCGGCGTGTTCTTTTCGGGAGCGCTCACAGGCCTTGGGGCGCCCTACTGGAATTCTTCCGCCAGGGGTATGATGATCGGCCTAACTAGAGGAACGAGAAAGGCTCATATAGTGAGAGCGGTCCTTGAATACATTGCCTTCAGGACAAGGGAAATACTTGATTTGATGGAAGAGGAAACGGGTATTAGATTGAATAAGCTCCTAGTAGATGGAGGTGTAACCCGAAACAATTTTCTCATGGAAATGCAGGCGAATGTATTAAATATTCCCGTTGATAGATCTCTCATAAAGGAGACAACAGCACTTGGAGCGGCAATGCTTGCAGGAATATGTACAGACTTATGGGATCTCGAGAGTCTAAAGGATAAGAGGATCAGCGAGGTGGTCTTTGAACCATCGGGTGACAGAATGGAGGAAGAGTTCAGAAGGTGGAAAGAGGCGCTGAAGAGATCTATGAATTGGGCGAATTAGTTCTGGGGGAATTCGAGAGAGTTGCCAAAAAAATAGGAGAGATGCTCGAAGGGGGAGAGACAGTTCTTCTCTTTGGCGACCTTGGCAGCGGGAAGACAACTTTTGTGAAGTCAATGGCCGATGGATTGGGTATAAATCGCGACTACGTTAGGAGTCCGACCTTCAACATTGTCAACTCATATCCGCGGCGATCATCAAGGAAAGAGGAGAATGAAAATTCGACAGAAGTCGAGCGACCTGGTCTTATTCATGTAGATCTTTACAGGGTTTCAAGTGAAGAAGAGTTGTTAGATCTTGCACTTCACGACCTTGTGGACCGGGATACTGTTGTGGCCGTGGAATGGCCTGAGCTTTATGTCAGATATGTCTCTCAACCGTACTTGACTGTAAGGCTGGAGCACTGCGACGAGTCGAAACGAAGTATGAGAATAGAGGCTCACGGTCGTAAAATGAGGACACTCTTGAATCGTCTCGTTATGATAATTGATGAAGATATAAGAAAGGAAGGTGAATAGATGGCTCAGAAATTTGAATTACTGGAAAAGGCTGCCATTGGTAGCGAACGGAAGATAGAGATTCCGGAAAAGCTGCCAGTGATTCCCACAAGAACAAACATGCTAGTATATCCCTCGGCAGTTATGCCGTTGTATGTCGGGCGTGAAAAATCGCTGGCCGCTCTGGAAGAATCAATTGGTAAGTTCAATCAGATGGTCTTCCTTGTATCTCAAAGAGATATCACGAAAGAGGACCCGGGGATTGAAGAGCTTTTCGAGATAGGTACTATTGCCAGAATTGTTCAGCTCATGAAGATGCCCGACGGAAACTACAAGATACTCGTTGAAGGCTTGACAAGAGCGAAGTTGGTTTCAGTTGAAGAGCAGGAGAACTCACTGATTGTCGTGGCCGAAAAACTAAAGGGAAAGGGTAGGAAGAGCAAGATGCTTCAGGCACTAGTAAGAAAAGTGAAGGAACTTGCCCTTAGGTACGTCTCAATGAGCAGACGTTTTCCCGACGAAGCAATAATGGCTCTAGAAGACACATCTGATGCGGACAAGTTCGGAGATTTCGTTTCCTCAATGATGCCTTTCTCGCTTGAAGAGAAACAACGGCTTCTCGAGGAGATTGAAGCGAAGGATCGCCTAAACACCCTGATGGAGCTTCTCACTAGGGAGATAGAAATACTATCTCTGGAAGAAGAGCTAGATAAAAGGGTGAAGGAAAAGATCGAACAAGGACAGAAGGAATACTATCTCAGGGAAAAAATGAGAGCTATCCAGGAGGAATTAGAGGGCGAAGAGGATGAGGAAATAAAAGAGCTAAAGAACAAGGCCGAGTCCGGGGAGCTTCCGCAAGAAGTAAAAGAAAAGGCTGAACAGGAGATATCACGACTTGAGAAGATGTCTCCATACTCTCCGGAAGCGACCGTTGTAAGAACTTATCTTGACTGGTTGTTAAATCTTCCATGGCAAGAAGAGACCAGCGACGAAATAGTGATCAGAGATGTCAGAAGGACTCTTGACAGCAACCACTACGGACTGGACGATGTCAAGGAGAGAATACTCGAGTTCCTTGCGGCCAGGAGATTCTCCAAGAATCTCCGCGCTCCTATTCTATGTCTTGTAGGTCCTCCAGGAGTTGGAAAGACCTCACTTGGAAGGTCGGTGGCTGAGGCAATGGGCAGGAAGTTCGGTAGAATCTCTCTTGGAGGAATGAGAGACGAGGCGGAAATAAGAGGACACAGGCGTACTTACGTTGGAGCGCTGCCAGGAAGAATAATGCAGATGATCAGAAAGCTTAAGACCAGAAATCCGGTAATTGTCCTTGATGAAGTCGATAAAATGGGAATCAGCTTTCAAGGAGATCCGGCCTCCGCACTTCTTGAAGTGCTTGACCCCGAGCAGAACAGCAATTTCACCGATCACTTTTTGGAAGTGTCCTTCGATCTTTCGAGAGTGTTGTTTATAACAACCGCTAACGTTCTTTACTCAATTCCTGCAGCGCTAAAGGACAGGATGGAGATAATTGAGATTCCAGGGTACACAGAATCTGAAAAGTATCACATAGCAAGGGATCACATTCTTCCAAAGCTATTGGAAGAGTACAACATGGATTCAAGAAAATTCAAGATAACGCCTGCGGCAACGAGAGATGTGATAAGAGATTATACGAGAGAGGCAGGAGTCAGAGAACTTGATAGAAATCTCGCGAAGATAATCAGAAAGTCGACGCTTAAGATGGCAGAAGGCAGCGATTCGATTTCTGTTGGCGTGAATGAACTTGGCGAGTTACTAGGGGCGCCGCTTTTCAAAGAGAGCGATTTCAGAAAGCATCCCGAGGTTGGTGTCGCGACTGGTCTGGCCTGGACTTCCGTTGGAGGAGAAATAATGTATATTGAGGTCTTGCCAGTCGCAGGAAAGGGAAAGACGATCATTACAGGCCAGTTGGGCGATGTAATGAAGGAGTCGGCACAGATTGCAGCTTCGCTGGCCAGGAAGCTCTGTGATGATGAAAGGTTCTCGGAGGTTTTCGAAAAGAAGGACTTCCATATTCATGTTCCCGAAGGAGCCGTTCCAAAAGATGGTCCCAGTGCAGGAATAACTCTTACCACGGCAATTGTCTCTGCCGTTACGGGAAGAAGGGTGAGAAATGATATAGCAATGACTGGGGAGATAACTCTTCGCGGCAAAGTCTTGCCGATTGGAGGTCTGAAAGAAAAACTTATGGCAGCTTATCGGGCAAGGATGAATAAGGTTCTAATCCCGCTGGCCAACAAACGAGATCTCGAAAAAGTGCCTGATGAAATAAAGTCAAAGTTGGAGTTTGTCTTTGTCGAGGATATCGGCGAGGTATTGGAGGAGGCACTGATTTCCAGTGACGGTAAAGAGTGCTGAGCTAGTCAGGACGGTTTTTGCGAAGGGGGAATATCCCCCTCCACTTAGAAGAGAAATTGCCTTTGCCGGTAGATCCAACGTCGGTAAGTCTTCTCTCCTTAATTCGTTGTTTGGAAGGAAGCTGGCGAAAACTAGCTCGACTCCCGGAAAGACCAGGTCGATCAACTTCTATGGGGTAAATCGAGAGATCTACTTTGTGGATCTACCCGGTTACGGGTATGCAAAAGCCTCGATGTCGGAGAGAGAGAAATGGAAGAAGTTGATTATCGATTATTTTGAATCAAGAGAAGAGCTCTCCCTCGTCGTTGTTCTTGTCGATATAAGGCATCCATTGCAGCCGGCCGATATACAGATGCTAGATTGGGTTACATACTACGCTTTGCCTTTTGCTCTAGTTCTTACGAAGGCCGACAAGCTCTCGAGGAACCAGCAGGTAATAGCCGAGAAGTCAGTTAAAGATGAATTGGCATCAATGGGAGTTAATCCGCCTGTGTTTGTCGTATCGGCAGACAAAAGGCAAGGAATCGAAGAACTTCTTTCTGCACTTGTGTAGATACACTATAATGAGTCAAAGAGGCGGGATCTCCCCGCCTCTTTGACTTGTCTTAATCTGAGATTCCTTCGGGAAAATACAGCTGGACTCACTATTATTCTAGGAGATGCAACTTGAAAGAATAGGAAGATCACAAAGACCAAAATGCCTTTAAAGGATTCGGAATGTCTGTCAATTATTATAGTTGCGAAACTCTTTTTTGGACAAATTACAGAAGCGAAGCTGCTCTTCTAGATGAGGCTCTCTCTTATGAAATCCCTGTATTTACCCGCACTATCTCGGGGTTTTAGCTCGAGATTCTCCTGCACCGTTTCGTAAAGCCCGAACTTCATCGAGTAACCTTCCTTCCATTCGAAATTATCCATTAAAGACCAGTAGACGTACCCAAAGACTCGGGCACCCTTATCCATTGATTTCCTAAGGCTCTTTAGGGCCGTTTCTATGTATTCCCATCTCCTCATGTCTGTACGGTCAGCTATACCATTTTCTGTGATCATAATCGGTAACTCATACCTCTTGTAAGCGTTCAAAACAACGTCTTCAATTCCTTGTGGAAAAAACTCGTAACCCATCTCAGTCTTCTCGAATTCATCTCCGACAACGATCTCGGGAAGAGGTTTTGCATACTTGACGAACATACGGGTGTAGTAATTTATTCCGAGATAATCCAGCTTTGAATATATCTCTGGAGCCGCTTCTCCGATTCCGAGTGGTTTAATCATCTTTCCATTCATAAGGCTGTCCAGAAAGCTGTAGTTGTAAACCCTGTCAAGATACTTTGCTACAATTCTGTCTCCAGGGTGTAGCGCTCTTAACGGAAAGAATGGCATCATGTTTACTGCCACGCCTACCATTGAGAGGGGATTCGACTCTTTTATCACATTGTACGCCTCACTGTGAGCGTAAAGTAGATTTGCTAGAACCTTCATGGCTCTTCCCATATCCTTTATCTCCGGGGGCCACTCTCCCATTAGGTATGACATTACTGAATAGACATTCGGCTCGTTTATTGTCACCCAGTAGTGAACGTTCTTACCCACAGAGGAGACGATTTTCGAGACGAAACGGCGAAAGTAACGTAGGTTTTCTCTGTCCTCCCAACCGCCCATTTCAGAGAACCACAGGGGGAGTACGAAATGATTGAGAGTGAGAATGGGCTGTATTCCGTTTTCAACTAGCGTCGTTACGAGATCTTTGTATCTCTCTATTGCACTATCTTCAAATCTATTGATTTTGGGTTCGATTCTCGCCCACTCAACTGAAAACCTGTACGCCTTCACACCCAAAGCCTTTACGGCTTCCAAATCCCTTTCCAGATTCTCCCAGCTGCCACAGGCGACATCGGATGTATCTCCATTTTTCACCTTACCTTGATGTTCCCATGCGTACCAATCAGAAAATACATTGCCCCCCTCAATTTGATGACCGGCCGTCGCAACACCCCACATGAAACCGTCTGGAAATGAAAGCATATCAGAAACCTCCTAAGTATGTTATATGTATACTCATATACAATTATAATCATGAGGATAGTCAAAGTAAAAATTTCTAGAAAGATGAGGTTTGTTGCATGAAGATCTCTGTTGTTGGCAATGTGAATATGGACTTGAGCGCATTCATAAGCGAAAGCGGGAATAATGAAGAGAACAGGATCAGCGAAATGAGCTTTGCCATAGGAGGAAGCGCTTCGAACACATCTATAATGTTAAACAGGCTAAGGAAGAGCATTTATCTGCAAGGTGCGGTTGGGAGAGACTCTTTCGGTGAGATGGCACTTGAATTGCTGAAAAGAGAAGGCCTCAACACCGATTATCTCTCAAAGCTGAATGGGAAGACGGGCTTCTGTTTTTCCGCTATCTCTGAAGATGGACAAAGGCATCTCTTCACGTATAGGGGAGTTAACGAAAAAGAGTACACGATTGAAGATGGGTTCGACTTTTATCACTTCGGAGGCATAACTCCCGATCAGATTGAAAGATTCTTAGACAAAACTGGCGAGGTGAGGTTTTCATACAACCCTGGAGGCATAGTTTCTTTTGAAAAAACATCCGGAGTTGCGGCAATTGCAGCAAGCTGCGAAGTGCTGTTCGTAAATGAGAGCGAGTGGAATCATCTCGAACAGTCGCTCACCGTAGAACCAAAGGAAATTGTCGTAACCCTAGGAGCGAAAGGGTCGAAAATCAAGAACGGTCCAGAGGAAGCTGCTTTCCCGGCTAAGGTAGTTGATACGACAGGCGCTGGAGACTCTTTCATTGCAGGATTCTTGTACGCATATCTTTCGGGAAAAGATCCGGCACAGTGCTTGAAAATTGGTAATCTACTTGCATCCATGGTTGTATCAAGATCTGGAGCAAGTCCCGCTTTCGCATACAATGACGTTAGCACTCTCGCAAGTATATATAATCTATACTTATAATATGTGTATATGTTACTATCGACTTACTGTACTAAGTATGAACGTCTTAGGTTCGTTCGTAATCCTATGTACTATTATAGAACTCGCGATATTGTATAATGTTTTTGTACAGAGTATGAATGATATACAATGGTATTGTCAAACTTAGACCTTTGTGTGATAGTATATGTGTAGAGGTGATATAATGCCAGCACAAATTGCATCGGTTGATGTTGTAAAAATACTTGGTAAGCTGAGTGACGATGGAGGGGAGCAATCAAGTAGAAATAGATTCATACGCGAGTATCTTTCAAAGTACAAGTCTCCTGAATCTATCATCAGCGACATCGAGGGCTTACTTGAAGCCTATCCTACTTTTGATGGCGATTCTGAGAGCCTAGGGAGAGCTTACGCAGATCTCGTTAATAGACTTGCCGAGCTATCGGGTTTCTCCGTTGACTATGTTAAGTACTCCGGTAGAGAGAAGATAACTGGGATCTGGAAGGTGGGCGAGGCTATTCAGATAAGAGTCTCGGCGATCATATGTACGGATTTCGAAGAGGCCAAAGGAGTTGCAAGGAATGCTCTCCTAATTCTTCCCGAAGCGATTGATCTCGGGAGACCCTTTGTGACAGTAGGACGTCTTGGCATGCTGTTTTCAATGATAGAGCAAATCGAGCTTCCAGTTAGTTCAGTCGCGTCGATTCTTGTTACGGACGATAACTACGACAAACGAATATCATCATTTATGGAGTTAATGCTACTTGCTTACAAAAAGGAGCTGGCTAGGAAACCGCAGGTATCGCTTCAAAAAGAATGGTCCAAAGAGGAACTTCAAGAATTCATTCTGGAAAGACTCAAGTTACCCACTGTGGGAATGCTCTTTTCCTTACTTGATTCACCCATGTTGGGTGAAGACTTGGTAGATAGAATTAACAGTTTCCTGGAGGAAAACGAGAGCGAACTGGTGAAAGGACCTATGGCACTGGGTGCAATAATGGGCGCTCTTTCTAAACACTACTCCGGGATCAAAGAAGAGCTTGTATTGCGTGAGGGAAAGAGGTATCGACTGGCCGATAAATACAGACTTCTAATATCTGAAATTAAAACTCGCTTTGAAAGCGGTGTACAAACACGAACGCGTTAAACGGCTCATATTGCTAGTTTCTTTAGGCATGAGTATAAATAGATATAGAAGGGAAGAAAAATTCAGCACAGGGCGTTTTGAGAGGTGTCACGCTGAAACCCTTGTTAAATGGAGCTTATAGCCGTAGTATTGAAGAAAGCCGTGTGTTATAATACGAAATATGAGTCATAATGACTATTATGACTCATATTTATAATAATCTGGGGGTTAAAAATGGACTTTTCCGAATCAGTTGAGAGATTCAAAGAGAACATGGAGTTTGTCAGAAATATGTCTTCCAACACGATTGCCGCTTATCTTTCTGATCTCCATCATTTCGAGCTATTTCTTAACGAGCGTGAAATTGACTACAAGTCGGTGAAGAGAAGAGATATCGAGCTGTTCGTTAAAGACTATTCTCAAGGGAAGTATTCAAGGAAGAGACCTTCTGCAACTACTGTAGCTAGAAACCTTTCGACGATACGATCATTCTACACATTTCTCTACATCAGCGGAACGGTAGGCAAGGTTCCGACGGAGCTCATCAAGAATCCAAAGACGCGCCGCAGAATCCCTGATTACATAACCCATGAAGAGGTTATGGAGATCCTCTCTTCCTTCAGAGATACCAACCTAGGCAGAAGAAACAAGGCTATAGTTGCAACAATGTACTTCTGCGGGTTGAGGGTAAGCGAAGTGTGCAAATTAAGGCTCGGTGATGTCAGAATGGGCAATTCCCCAACGGTTAGAATCATGAGCGGAAAGGGAAATAGAGATAGAGAAGTACCGATGAACGATCAGGTTCTCTCCATTATGAAGGACTATCTCGAAATCAGAAGAGAGTTTCCCATCAGTGAGTATGAAGACCACGTTTTTGTTGGTACACGTGGAGAGCCAATGGCAAGAAACGTAATCCCAAAAGTACTGAATACTCATGTAAAATATGTATATCCGGATAAGCGAGTACATCCTCATTTGTTTCGGCATAGTTTCGCGACACAACTTTTACAAAAAGGTGCAAGTATAAAAACAGTACAGGAATTGCTTGGACATGCAAATCTTAGTACTACTAGTATATATTTGCATATTACCGATAGAGAGAAGAGAGCGGCTGTACAATTATTGTCGGATTAAGTTACAAGTGAAAATAATGGAGATGTTGTATGATAGATATTCACAATCACACTACGTATTCCGACGGCAGGAATACTGTAGAAGAGGTAATACAGTCGGCATTGAATGCAGGTCTTCAGATAGTCGGAATCTCCGATCACTTTGATCCCTATGTAGCGCAAGAGGTCTGCCTCCAGCCTGAAGAAATAAGCATGTACCTAAAAGAAATAAGAAGTTTAAGTGATAAGTTCCCAATAAAGGTTCTTGCTGGGCTCGAACTTGGCCTGCAGTCGGAAGGGATAGTCTGGCCCGGTGAAGAAATGGATTATTACATCTACTCTGTTCATACCGTGCCAGGCAGACCTGATCTTAAGACCCTTGAAGATCCGTGGGATATATATCTTCAAGAGGCTATCAATGCGGTAGATCTCATTGACAGACCTGGTTTTCTGGGTCATCTGGATTTTTTGAGAAGGCATATCCCGGAAACAAAGCCTCCCAGACCGGGGCCTCTGATGGATATGCTTTTGATGAAGCTTGTTTCGAATCACGTTGGACTTGAGTTGAACACATCCGGCTGGATGTACGGAATCGGGGATCCTTCTCCCCAGCCGTGGGTAATAGAGAGATATATAGACCTGGGGGGCAGGTTTGTTACGGTAGGTTCAGACTCGCACAGGGCCTCGCAGATTGGAAATTATACTGCGAAAGCAGTTTCGTTGCTGGAGCAAATTGGAATTAGAGAAGTGTTTTTCTGTGAGAATGGTAGCTATGTTCCATTTGCGATAATGGAGGCAAAATGAGCGAAAAAAGCTTCGGGGGTTTTTCTGGAGAAACGCTTTCATTTCTGATAGATCTTGGAATTAACAACAATCGATCATGGATGGAAAGAAACAGGGATCGATATCGTAGAGAATTGCTGGAGCCATTCAGAGCTCTTGTAAAGGAGCTAGGTCCTTACATGGAAAGAATCGATCCATTTATAGATGTTAGGCCCCAGGTTGGAAAGACGATTAGTAGGATCAGCAGAGATGCAAGACGCAACAAGGGAAAACCACCATACCGAACCAATATGTGGTTCACCTTCAGAGTTCCGGGACCCGACTGGAAAGATTCTCCGGGGTTTTTTTTCGAGCTTTTTCCAGACTGGTACCGGTACGGAATGGGTTTCTATCTACCTTCCCGGGCGACAATGGCAAATCTTTATGAAGAGATCGAGAAAAACCCGGTAAGGTTTATCGAAAAGACGGAGGTTCTAAGAAAGAACGAATTTTCTGTCTTCGGTGAGAAATACAAGAGGAAGAGGTATAGAAAGGGAGTGCCTGAGGACCTTTCAGAATGGCTGCAGTATCGAGATTTCTACATTGCTTCCAATCACGAAATCGATGAGATCCTTCTCTCCTCGAAACTCGTCGGCCACCTTGAGACGGCCTTTTCCGCGCTATCGGAGCTCTACGAATACTTCTGGGAGTTGAAAATGCTAGATAACCAAAGCTTAAAGTAGAAGTACTATCTAAAGGTTCTCGCAAAGATGCTTCAAGATTCTCTTCGATGCAGTACCGTCTCCGAATGGATTTTTTGCGTTTGCCATCCGTTTGTATTCATCAGAATCTCTTAGAAGTTTGGCTGTCTCATTGAAGACGAAATCTCTGTCAGTTCCAACGAGCTTTGCGGTTCCTGCCTTTATGGCTTCCGGTCTTTCCGTCGTTCTTCTAAGCACCAAAGTTGGTTTCCCCAGAGCTGGAGCCTCTTCCTGAATCCCGCCGGAGTCGGTAAGTATTATCCTCGCCTTTTCCATCAACGACACGAAAGGCAGATAATCGAGTGGATCTGTTAGCACGATTCTGTTGTGTTTTTCCAGCTCAGGGTAAACGACCTCTCTTACGGCGGGATTCAAGTGAACGGGAAATACAACTTTCATTCTCGGAAACTCCTCAAGAATGTCCTTTATGGCTTTCATTACCTGTCGCATCGGCTCGCCCCAGTTTTCTCTTCTATGCATGGTAATTAGTATGTACTCATCTTCCCCTAAACCGAGTGCTTCTCTAAAACTTGAAGTGAGTCTGGATCGATTTTCCGTCACCCAGAGCAAGGCGTCAATCACGGTGTTGCCAGTTACCAGTAGTTTGTTTTCAGGAACGCCTTCTTTCAAAAGGTTGTTCTTCGCATTTTCAGTTGGGGGATAGTGAAATGATGAGATAACTCCGTTAAGCCTTCTGTTAATCTCTTCAGGAAAGGGGTCATATAC
This sequence comes from Kosmotogaceae bacterium, assembly GCA_016933635.1. Taxonomy (GTDB): domain Bacteria; phylum Thermotogota; class Thermotogae; order Petrotogales; family Kosmotogaceae; genus Mesotoga. Next base: position 76,237 of record JAFGAP010000197.1, on the reverse strand, counting down.
GTTTTCAGTTCTCAGTCCTGCTTCAACGTGACCTACGGGAATCTTGTGATAAAAGGAAACAAGTGCTCCTGCAAATGTGGAAGTTGTGTCGCCTTGAACAAGAGTTGCATCGAAAACGTTCTCTGAATAAATTTCTTCGAGTTTGTCGATCAATCTTGAAGTCAAGCCCGCTAATGACTGTCTCTGCCGCATTATGTTCAAGTCAAAATCTGCTTCTATGCCAAACAAGGATAAAACCTGATCGAGCATCTCTCTGTGCTGCGCCGTTGCTATAACTACCGGTCTAATTTGTGAATTTTTCAGAGCAAGATACACAGGGGCCATCTTAACAGCTTCGGGTCTCGTCCCAAAAATTAGCGCTACCTTTTTCATCTTTTTCAGCCGACTGGCCGTTCCCCCCTTCCTTCCATACAAAAAAGCCATGTTCAGTATATCACAGTTTCCCGATTCAGCATCTGAGGGACATCGATGAGCATTATCTGTTCACCGGTACGTTTCATGTATTATAATCTTCTCTGGAGGTCTCTATGACGGCAAGCACTGTGAGAAGCACTGCTATCTTTGCCATAGCAACTATGTTATCCAGAATAACGGGTCTCGCACGAGACTCCCTCTTTGCAAACTACTTCGGTACTTCTGCTCAATATGACGCTTATCTCGTCGCAATAATGATTCCCTTCTTTCTTAGAAAGATATTTGCAGACGGCGCTTTGACCATGGCATTTGTTCCAATCTTCAACGAGAAGCTAAAGAGCTCAAGAGAAAGGGCCTTTGTTTTTGCTTCGACTGTAGTTGTCTTCTTAGTGATTGTCGCGGGATCGATTTCGGCCGTAGGGATGTTTTTTTCAGAAGGGGTGGCCACAGTTTTCGCCGGAGGTTTCAATCAGTCTGCGCTGGACCTGACATCGAGATTAATTCGAATCTCATTTCCCTTCATAGCGCTTGTTTCTTTATGGGCAGTCTACTGTGGAGTTCTCAACAGCCTCGATGCTTTTTTCATTGCAGCGGTTTCTCCGATGTTCATAAATCTCTCAACTATCGCGGGGATTCTGCTTTCCGAAAGGTTTTCAACACCAATTGTCGGACCGACCGTAGGTTTCCTGGTCGGCGGAGTAATCCAGCTGGTTGTTGTAGCTCTGGCAGCCAGATCGAAGGGCTTCGTCTTCAAACCGGGCAGCAACAAGAGTGACGTCAAAGAGTTTCTTGTTCTTTTCCTTTTCTCGGCCGTATCTCCGGCTATAAATGAGATCAATTCCTTTGTAGATATGAGAGTATCCACCGAACTGGGTCAAGGTGCAGTCTCAAGCCTGGGCTATGCTCAGAGGCTTTATCAACTTCCACTGGGTGTTTTCGCCGTTGCTGTCGCCACCGTAGCGCTTCCAAGGTTATCAAAACTCTCCGATTCCGATTCACGAGAACGGTTTAGGAAGGCTTTGTGGGACTCATTGACCGTGCTTGCCTTTCTCATCATACCTTCGACTCTGGGTCTTTTGGTTTTGGGTGAAGGAGTAGTTAGGATTTTATTTGAGAGGGGTTCTTTTACACCTTCCGATACTGCGCTTACCACGTCTCTTCTTTACGGCTATACACTGGGTTTGCCTTTCTATGGATCGTATGGAGTTCTATCAAGAGCTTATTATGCGAGAAGGAGTCCAAGAACTCCGACTATCATCTCTGCAGTCATGGTAAGCGTTAATGTGGCTCTTGATATTCTGCTAGGGTTTACAATTGGGCCTCTTGGAGTTGCATTGGCCACAAGCGCGGCTGGAATCTTCGGAACAGTAATCGTTTCCGCGGCAGTGTTTAGGTGGAGCGGATACGAAAGAGAAAAGATTATTGCTATTTTGAAGATAATACTTGCATCGCTTGTCATGTCATGTGCCATGATTGTTGGGAAGACTTTTTTTGGAACCGGATTCATTTCGACTTCATTGACTCTTGTCGCAGGAATAATAGTGTATTTCCTTTCGGCTAAGATGCTTCATGTTGGGAATCTCTTCAAATTGCGAGATCTCTTGCGAAACAAGTGAAGCAGTACTCAATAGGTTCTCAGCTCAACTGGTTTGTATTCCATCTTTTCGCAGTAGAATACCTCTTTGAATCCAACGCTCTTGAGCAGATTTATCGCATCGGAAACGTGACTACCCACGTCCTCCCTTCTATGAGAATCTGAGCCTATTGTCACGAACTTCCCTCCAAAAAGAAAGTACTTTTCCACAATCCAGCGTTGCGGTGAAGGTTCTCTATAAGGATAACGCCAACCCGATGTGTTTATTTCAATTCCGATGTGTGCTCTGATGAGCTTTCTCAGTAATTCGCACAGAAGCTCTTCATTGTCAAGAGCTTGATGACCTGGAAGATATCTTCTGAGGAAATCGATGTGACCGAAAAAACCCGGTCTTTCAATTCCGGAAATTGCCTCGATTGCCTCTTTAAGATAGAGTGTCCAAACATCCCCGGAAGTCAGGTCTCTAATTCCAGGAATTCCGTGAACCGAGTAAATGAAGTAATCGAAGTCCCCTTCAGGTAAGGCCTTTGCGCATGACTGAAGCCCGACTTCTAGGCCCGTCAGAACCTTGATGACTGAATTCTCCTTCAAGCGGGAAAGGCTCTTCAGATAGATTTCAGTATCTCTCATCCTGTAACTATTGGGGAAGGAATCGTCAAGATCATCATGGTCGGATATTCCTATGACTTTCAATCTTTTGAAAATTGCTTCCTCAACGATTTCCTCCACAGGTGTCTGACTGTCAGGGGAAAAGGAGCTGTGGTTATGCAGATCTATAGACACTTCTCAGTCACCGTCACATAGAATTTTCAGAAGCTCTGCTCTTAAAGTGCTTTCGATCTTTCCTCCAAAAGCCGCTAACGTTAAGGGCAGTTTTCCCGAGAGCGTAACAGCAGAATCGGAAACCTTCATATAACCTTGCGTCTTCATTCCGGCCGCCTTCAACCTGAATCTCAGGCAGTTGTCTTCCCAGGTCGAATAAAGAGCGAACTTCCCTTCATACTCACTCTTCAGTTCTTCGATTTTCTCATTCAATCTCTTTACTGCTTCTTTTATTCCGAGAGAGTGTCTAATAATAACGGAAAGCTCCCTCAAATGAATCACCTCTCTCAATTGTATAGTAAAGAGGAAGCCGGTAGTATAAGCGGTCTCATGGTAAAATTTTCACGGAGGGTTAGAAATGAAGAAGATCTACTTAGTCATTGACACAGAAACAACGGGATCCAGTCCCCTTGAAGGGGATAGAATTCTTGAGATTGCAGCTATTCCGGTCTATGGAAACAAGATCTTGCATAATCTATCATTTCAGTCACTTGTGAATCCGCTTGTCATGAACCCGGCGCAGATTACAGGCATTCACGGATTAAAAAATGAGGATGTTTTAGATCAACCTACAATGGCTGAGGTCTTCCCAAGATTCCGAAACTACGTTGGGGGCGCCACGATTGTAGGTCATAACATCGTTAATGACATGACGTTTTTTGATATAGCATCGAAAGAAACCGGAATACTGCCCTTAGCAAATAACTACATAGACACCATTGACATAGCTCACGAAGTCTTTTCCGAAGGGCCTTATGGCCTTGGGAGCATTGCGAAGAGATTGAGAATAAGAGATGTGCCTACACACAGGGCAATGGACGACGCCAGGGTAACTGCGAAAGTCTTTCTGGCACTGGCAAGACGACTTGGGGGTACATCTGAAATGGTCAAATACGAGAAGAAGTGGAGGGGTTAAGTTTGATAAAAGACTTCATACTTGATACCAATGTTCTTGTTCATGATCCGTACTGTTTTGATAATTTTGAGGACAACAATCTGATCATTCCATTTCCAGTTCTCGAAGAGATAGACAAGCTGAAAAAAAACTCGGGATCTGTCGGCCAGAATGCTAGAAAAGTCAACAGGTTTCTCGATTCGTTGAGATCTAAAGGCAGGCTGACCGAGGGTGTTAGGCTTGAGTCGGGCGGCACGCTAAGAATAGCAGTCTTCAATGAATTTAAAAGCCAGCTTCCGCCTTTTGCAGCAGGCGGGTACAAGGATAACGCCATCCTTTTATATATGAAAGAGCTTGAACTCGTAGACAAACTTCCTGTGATACTCGTCAGTAAGGATATCAACATGCGAGTCAAGGCCGATATAATGGGGATGAAGGCTGAAGACTACCTTCATGACAAAGTCGAAATCGACGACAAACTCTCAGGAGTTAACACGGTTAACGACTCAGCCCTTAGAGACAAGTTCATAGATAGGGACGAGCTTTCGGTAAATGAGCTCTCCGATTCCGTTGGAGCAAATGAATTCGTTGACTTCGGAAAGGGAATATTCGGAAGGGTAACTCCCGACGGGGAAATGATAATTCCTGTTGAAGTCACAATGGATACAAGCAGCTGGGGGATAAAGCCAAGAAACTATGAACAGATGATGGCTATGGAACTTCTTCTGGACGATAGGGTGAGGGTCGTGTTTATACCAGGAATTGCTGGAACTGGTAAGACACTGATTTCGCTTGCTTGTGGTTTGAGGAAAGTTGTAGATGAAAAGAAGTATGAGAGACTGCTTGTGGCAAGGCCCATTATCCCGATGGGACAGGACATAGGTTATCTTCCTGGCTCAATGGAGGAGAAGATAGATCCTTGGATGACTCCAATTTACGACAATTTACACTTACTCTTCAGCAACCGTCATATGGACATGGATTCATTCTTGAAGAAGAGAGAACAGCTGGAAGTCGAGGTCCTAAGTTATATAAGGGGGAGGTCGATACCCAACCAGTACTTCATAATAGATGAGGCTCAGAACCTTTCTCCGCATGAAATCAAGACAATTATAACGAGGGTGGGGGAGAACACCAAGATCGTCGTTATTGGTGATCCATATCAGATTAGACAATTCCTATCTTGACGCTTACAGCAATGGCTTGACATATGCGGCGTCAAGATTTAGGGACAAAGATCTTGCAGGCCACATCACTCTAATGAAAGGTGAGCGCTCAGAACTTGCAAGTTTGGCAGCAGAACTGCTATGAGGATTGTATATGAATGAGATACTGGAATATGATCTCTTTGTCAGAATCAGGCCAGAGGACATTCATGTTCTCTGCTATATAGCCGAAGCAGAAGACAATTTGATGAACATCAGACATGTTACTGACGAAGGGTTTCTTAAGATAATCGTCCCCGCCGATCTGCTGGAGGAAGTCAAGAGCTTTCTCCAAAGCATTAGGAACCGTATTGAACTGGAAGTGGTGGAGATTCGTGCGAATCCTGGACATACTTGATAACGCAGTTCCGAATGACAAGGCAGAAAACGTAAGAGAGATAGACTACGAGAGGCTCCAAAAACTCGGTTACAATACGATTCTCTTCGATTATGACAACACAATTGCTGTATGGAGAGAACCTTTCGACATGAGGAACAAACCCATCATAGATAACTTGATTTCTTCTGGAATGAAGGTTGGGGTGGTTACTAACGGACCACAATCGAGAGTTAAGAACCTGAAGGATCTCTTCGGTGAAGACCTGAAAGTGTATCACTCAATGAGGAAACCCGGGACAAAGGAACTGAGGAAAGTTCTCAGCGAGATGAAATCGAGACCGGAAAAGACTGTAATAATTGGCGATCTTTTCTTCACGGACATAATTGCGGGAAACAGAATGGGCATGTACTCAATTCTGGTTTCCCCTCTGGTGGATATAAGCCATAAATGGTATAAGAGACTTCTGGGAAAAGTCACAATTGCGGCCTATCTCGTTTTTTTCTTCACTATTGGCTGGATATTCAGAATCGGAAGGCTTGCAACGCCCCACCTTTTTGCAAGGACTGTTATGGATATTGATTTTGATGCGCTCAAGGACTCTGGTTATAGGTTGATAATATTCGATTTCGATAACACCCTTGAAGAGTGGGGAGCGAGTAGCGTTTCAAAGGAGAAACGATTACTTATAAGTAGAGTAGAGCGCCTTGGACTTGAAGTGGTTTTGATTTCAAACGGCAAATCAAATAGACTGGGAAGAATTGAAAGAGAACTTGGTACGACAAAGGTTATTAGTCGGGCGAGAAAGCCTCTTACATTCAAGGCGAAACGTGTATTGAAGGATTTCGGTATAACGCCATACAAAACGGTAATTATTGGCGATCAGCTATTTACAGATATCATCATGGGGAACTTATTAGGTGCTTATACGGTTAAAGTAGAACCGATTTCCGACAGGGAGTTCTTCTGGACGAAACTTGTGAGAAGAGTAGAGAGTCTCATATTGAGCAAAATGAGGAAGCATCCCGAAGTGGAGGCGATGGATAGATGAAGTGTGGTGGTTGCGGTGTTGAGCTCCAGCATGATGACCCGGCCGGTTTAGGCTACTTATCCAGATCGGTTATGGAATCCAGGCTTCAGTCGGGGAAACAAGTATTGTGTCGTAGATGTTATTTGATCAAACACTATGGTTCTCTTTCTGAAGGTGATAGAATCGTTCATTCAATCGACAACCTGAAAGAATACCTCGATCTTGCGCAAGATGTTATCTACGTCATTGATATTTCAGATTTTGACGGGACCTGTAGAAGAGACATATTGAGGCTCCTGAAGGAACACACCGTTCACTACATTCTGAACAAGATCGATCTCCTGCCTAAAGAGGTTAAAATCGACGAGATAAGAGACTGGGCGGCCGGTATGCTTAAAGTACCTAAGGAAACCGTTAGACCCATTTCTGCGCTGAAAAATTACGGTCTAAGATCACTATTCTCTTATTTGAAATCGGCTTCAGAGGAATTTGTCTCCATAGGAGTGACAAATGTTGGGAAATCCTCTATTCTCAATGGTCTTATACAGTCTGAAGAACTTACAGTAAGCCGATTCCCTGGAACCACTGTGAAGGTAGCTTCTAAGAAAGTCGGCGACTCCGCATTCACCGTTTATGACACGCCCGGAATCTTCACAAAGGACAGGATAACAGACCTCCTGAGTGTAGAAGATCAAAGCAGATTTCTTCCACGCAAGAAACTTTGCAGATCGACGATTCAGTTTCACGATGTTCGTACAGTTTTCCTTAGTGGACTTGTCAGATTAGATGTAAAGAATGAGAGCGATCCGGTCGGGATATTCCATGTTCTTGTCCCCGAAAGTGTAACAGTTCACGAGACCAATTCCGAAACGGGAAACGAAGAATGGGACAGATGGTATGGGGAAATCTTGAAACCTCCTTTTTCGAAATCGATTCGAAGCAATTACAAATGGAAGAGCGAAAGATTCAGACTTAGAACCGGTCAGGAGCTTCATATATTCGGCCTGGGATGGATAAATGTGGCTAAAGGTCCTTTGACAATCGTTGTAACTACTCCAGAGGGTGTTGCCACAAAAGTAAGAAAGGGACTAATTGGTCCGAAAAAATTTAAGAAGCAAAAATAACTGGAGGTGTTTTTGTGAAACTTAAGCAACCAGCAATCAAGGCAGGTGTTTCAAATCGTCATCTTCATCTTAGTGCAGAAGACATTGAGAGGCTTTTCGGTAAGGGTCATCAGCTTACTCCAATCAAGGATCTTGGACAACCAGGCCAGTTTGCCTGCGATGAAAAAGTGATTCTAGTGGGCCCCAAAGGGGCGATCACGGGAGTAAGAGTGCTTGGACCTGCCAGAAAGGCCACGCAGATAGAGGTATCTAGAACGGATTCCTTTACTCTTGGCATAAAGCCACCAATAAAAGATTCCGGTGACCATGCCGGTACGCCCGGCCTAACGATTGTCGGTCCAAAAGGGACGGTAGTACTTAATTCTGGAGTAATGCTCGCTAAGAGGCATATACACATGACCCCCGAGGACGCGGAAATCTTTGGTGTTAAGGACAAGGATATCGTCATGGTGTATGCCGAAGGGGCTGGAACGAGAAAAGTGGTATTCGATGATGTTCTAGTTAGAGTTCACTCCAGTTACGCTCTGGAGTTTCACGTAGATGTAGACGAAGCCAACGCGGCAATTCTCAACAACGAGGATCCGGTACACATTATTGAGGAGTTTTGAGTGATTTTTCTGGGAACGAGTGGATACTCATTCCCCGATTGGGTGGGTACTGCTTATCCAGCGGGGATAAGCTCTTCTCAGATGCTGAGGTACTATCATTCTGTTTGGAGATTCAACTCAGTTGAATTGAATTTTACTTATTATAGAATGCCGACCTATAAGGCAATTACTGGAATTATTAGAAAGATACCTGGTGAGATGATCTTTGCAGTAAAAGCGCCGGGAAACGTGACTCATGATATATGGAAGAGCGGTATCAACGAGCTACAGGAGATCTCGGATGAGTTCAATAATGCTCTTCTTCCGATGAAAGAAGAAGGAAAATTAGGTCCGCTGCTTTTTCAGTTTCCCTGGTCCTTCAAGAACAATAGAGATAATGTTTCTTACATTGAAGCAGTTACTAAGACCTTCAATTCAGATAGGAATTTGCTAGCATTCGAATTCAGGCACGAAAGCTGGGCAACTGAAGATGTCTTCAAAACCATTGACAGGTTGGGCGCGGTACCTGTAACGGTTGACGAACCTTCCTTTGGTGGATTGTTTCCATATCTTCCCAGATCAGGTTCCAGAGGTGCTTATTTCAGGTTTCACGGGAGAAATCCCGATTGGTTCGACAGCAACGGCAGTGAGAGGTACAACTACGATTACCCGAAAACTGATTTGAGACGTTTTGCACTCGATGTGCTAGAATTTCATAAGCATGATTTACCGGTCTATGTATTCTTTAATAATTGCTACATGGGAAGAGCAGTTCACAATGCTCTCCTGATGAAAGACATCTTAGGAGGTGCCTGAATAAAGAATGACCTTTCCTGATTACATAAATGTGGTTCTCAGAATGATAGCTGAGGGAAACGAAAGTCACGAGATCTATGAACAGCTTCAGAAACTTGGCTTGAGGGAAGTTGAAATCACAGAGGTCTATAATGCCGTTATCGGAATGATTACTTCGGGTTCTGAATCGACGGAAGTCATTCTGGACGGTCATTATGACCCAAGAAAAAGAGTCTTCCTTGATGAAGAGCTGAAAGCGATAATTAGCGTTCCAGGTCTTTATAAATCTCTTTTGTGGGGAGATATTTCTCCGGGTGATTTCGAGAGAACATTAAGCGATTTCTCGTCCAACAATTAAAGGAACCCGCCGTTAGGCGGGTTCCTTTATGTAATCCATTTTGCAGCAGGTATGAAGTATCTGTGAGGTAGTCTTTCGGGATTAGGGATCACTCTAACAGTGTATGCAAGTTGTCCCTCTTCTGATATGGTAAATTTGCCCCCATATACGTATTCTCCGTGAACATCCTCCTTAACTAACTTCATGGGGTAAAGGTTGAAACCGTCCATTTCTCCTTCGTCATTCATCTTCGCCACGAAGATCTCGACCTGAACCTCCGAAGGATCCATGGTACCGAGATATATGTTCGCTGAAAGAGAAATCTCCTGCCCCACCTTAACGGACTTTGCAGAAGCCTCTCCTAGCATGTTGGGCTTGATTCTTATGGCATTCCAGCTCGAACTGAATTTGTCTTTCCAGATGGCAACACTCTTTGCGAGTCTAAAACCATCTTTTTCGGCTTCTTTGGAAAGATCGGCGACTGGAAAATATAGATCTTCTGCATAGTCTGCTATCATCCTGTGCGTATTGAATTTGCTTCCGATTTCTTTGATAGAGTTTTTCATTCTCTTTGCCCACTCTTTGGCAACTCCATTTTCATCTCTGGAGTAGTAAAGAGGAATTATCTCCTTTTCAAGTGAGCTGTAAATGGAAACGGAATCTATTCTATCCTGAAGCTCGTGGTCCTTGTAATCTCTGTTGTCGCCGATGGCCCAGCCGTTCTCTCCATTGAAGCCTTCTACCCACCAGCCGTCTAGAACACTGAAATTCAGAACCCCATTCATACCTGCCTTTTCGCCACTGGTCCCACTGGCTTCATGAGGTCTCCTTGGTGTATTGAGCCAAATATCTACACCGCTCACCAAGTGTCTAGCGATGTTCATGTCGTAATTTTCAACAATGATAATCCTGCTCTTGAATTCAGGAGTCCTGGAAATTTCATAAAGTTTTCTTATCAGCTCCTTACCAGGATCGTCTGCAGGATGAGCCTTCCCGGCAAAAACAAACTGAACAGGTCTTTCAGAGTTCGTGATTATCGACTTCAGCCTGTTGATATCTTTGAAGATTAACGTCGCTCTCTTATATGTGGCAAATCTCCTTGCGAATCCTATCGTAAGAACATCCTCAGGAAGAGCTTCTTCGACTTCCATAAGATCTTCTATGGTTTCGCCCAGTCTCATTCTTTGCCTCTTAAGCCTACCTTGCAGAAAGTTTCTTGCCCTTGATTTTAGCGACATGTGCAATTCCCAGATCTCCTCTTCGGGTATCTTGCCCACCGACTCCCAGATTTCGGGGTCGTAAACCTTTTCATGCCAACCAACAGGCAAATATTTGTCTAGAAGTTTGAGTAGATTTGGGTTCAGCCAGGTCCAGATATGTACTCCGTTCGTAACATGAGATATAGGGACTTCAACAGCGGGCAGGTCAGGGTAGATATGATTCCAAAGGTTTCTGCTTACCCTTCCGTGCAGCTTGCTGACTCCATTAGCGAGAGCGGACAATCTAAGGGCAAGAACGGTCATACTGTATTGCTGGCCTCCACCCGGAAGTCTCTCGATCCCAAGGTTAATGAATTCTTCTCTCTCGGCTCTTATTGAGCTCAAGAAATCACCGAAGTATTTGTCGATTATCTCAAGGCTGAACGTGTCGTTCCCTGCGGGTACAGGAGTGTGAGTGGTAAAGACGTTTCCAGATTTTACAATCATTGAAGCTGTGGACAAATCTATAGAGTTCTTCTGAACCAACTCTCTGATTCTCTCTAGAGAAAGGAAGGCCGCGTGCCCTTCATTCATGTGCCAAACATTCGGTGAATAATTAAGCATTCTGAGAGCCCTCACTCCTCCTATGCCAAGGAGAATCTCTTGCTTTATCCTAGTTTCCCGATCGCCGCCATAGAGCGTAGCCGTTATGTTTCTGTCTTCCGGCTCGTTTTGGGGAATGTCTGTATCAAGTAGATATAGAGATGTTCTTCCCACAGCTGCCTTCCAGATTTTTGCCCAGACTTTCCTGCCTGGGAAGTCGATGTTAACGAATATCTCATCTCCCGAGTCATCCAGTGCGGGAACTACAGGAAAGTCCTCAAATTCATAGGAGTGGTAAATATTCTGCTGCCAGCCCGACTCGTCGATTCTCTGTTCGAAGTAACCGTTCCTGTATAAAAGACCAATAGCAACGAAGTTCAGTCCCATATCGCTGGCAGTTTTTAAGTGATCTCCAGCAAGAATCCCAAGACCCCCGGAGTAGATCGGGAAAGATTCATGGAAGCCATATTCGGCACAGAAATACGCGATACATTGTTCTTTTCTGTCGGGATGTTCTCTATCCATCCAGGTATCTTTCCCACCCATATATTCATCAAACTCTCCGACGACACTTTCATACATTTCAATAAATGGTTTGTCTTCGGAAAGCTCATAAAGTCTGGTTTGACTTATCCTTCGAAGAAGCCTTACGGGACTCCTTCTTTCCTGATACCACATTTCTGGATCCATATACTTGAACATCTGTTGAGCGCGGTAGTTCCAACTCCACCAAAGGTTCTTTGAAAGTTCTTCAAGTCTTCTTAGCTTCTCCGGCAATCGTGGTACCGCCATCACTCTTTCGAGGAAGTACATAGCAATAACCTCCTAATTCTGGCAATTCTGTCCAATTATACCTTTTTATGCAAGTCTGTGCTTTCCTACGATCGTTTCGCTCGCCATTTCTACGAATTGCTAGCAGAGCCACAAAAAAGGGAGCCTAGCTCCCTTAATTCTATCTAACTTTAGCTCATCTATTATGGTCTTTTACGGATACCTCTTTTCTTGTCGAGTCTTCTCTTATAGGCAGAAATCTTCTCGCCGCTGTCTCTCATGAACTTGGCCAGTTTCTTCTCGAAGTCCTGACTTGTAGGTGCCTCTTCAGAACCCTTGCCTTTTAGATCCTTCATAGACAGCTCCCACTTTCCATCTTTCGTCGTTCCGAGAACCTTTGCTTCCACTTTCTGACCAACTTTGAGATAGTCTTCAATGTTCTTCACGTACTCCCTTGCGACTTTTGAAATGTGTATGAATCCCTCTTCTCCGCCTTCAAGATTTACGTACGCTCCAAATTTCTTAACAGAAGTCACATTTCCCTCAACAACGGTACCCACTTTCACACTCACATGACTAACCTCCAATTGACTATATACTTGAGTTTGCGCAAAACGCCTGCTCAGTAATTGTCTCCGTATTTGTTTCTGAACTTCTGTACTCTTCCTTCAGTGTCGAGAATCATAGAAGACGCATCTCCACGGAAGAAGGGATGGCAGCTAGAGCAAAGGTCAATCTTGATGTTTTCCTTTGTTGAGTAAAACTTGTGCTCTGCGCCACACGTACACTTTACAGTCACTAGCTTCATCTCAGGGTGCATTTCTTTTTTCATCGGGGCTTCACCTCTTCATGTTGTAATTTGCACAGAATTCATTATATCATAGAGAGGAAAGCGTGTCAAAGACTTAATTATGGCTGAATGCTGTACTGGAACGGTGAGTAGTAATGATTAATGAAATTTTCAACCGAGTAAGAGAGGCCGCGTCCTCTGAAGGATTTTACACCTTTTATAGTAACAGAAAGGAGCATGCCGAAAAACTATATAAAGCTCTGAAGAGAAGCCCTGTAAGTAGTACTACGATTGCAAAAATCCAAAAGAGAATAAGTGGATTAGCCCATCTTTCTTATGAAGAGATCGAATTTTCAATCGACATACTCCGCGAAAGAGATAGGGCACCAGAAGAAAGGGTTGAATATGCTTCTACATTGTCCAAAGCATCAGTCTCAGATATGGGACACCTGCTTTTCTTTGTGGATCCGAGAAGCAATCCTCCCGTCACTGGCCCGGTAAAAGAGAGAATTCAATCAATAGATGATTACAGAGAATGGCAATCCCTAACCCGCTCAATTGGCGAGCATGGGATACAGGATTTCGTTATGCTGGAGGCGGCTTTGCTTTTCGAAAGGGAGGAGAATGATATAAGCTCCAATCTCTCCGAAAGATTAAGAAGAGCCGTATACACAGATATCTCAGAGATGAAGACCCTTAGAAATGCACTAACTTCTCTTTCTAAATCCGAAAGAAAGTTGCTTAACAATCTCAGGTTCACACATCCCTACGTTAAGACGGCAATTATGTCGAATCATTCTAAATCTGTTGCTATTGACGGCAGCAATATAGTTTTTTCGATGAGTGATCATGCCGATCTAAAAAGAATCGATGATCTCTTCCTAAGGATGGCTCTTTGCAGAATTGCTTTGTTCCCTTATAGAATAGTCTTTGATGCAAATATCAGATATACTATCGGCGGCTTTCAGCAGGAAAGTCTTAATAGGCTTCTGTCACTTCCTCAGGTCGAAACATACTCTCCTGCCGATGATCGGCTAATCTTTTTGGCTAGAGAGGGCGGTTCAGTAGTGATAACCTACGACAGGTTTCTGGATCACGCTGTTGAAGATATTACGATTATCAGACCGGAGGAAATAGATGAAAGTCTCAGACTATGATTTTGAGCTTCCGGAAGAACTGATAGCTCAAAAGCCAGCAGTTCCAAGAGATAGCTCTCGGCTATTAGTTATCAATAGGCAGACATACTCGTTCGAACACAGAGTATTCTCAGAAATTGAAGATTTTCTTAATCCGGGAGATGTTCTTGTCCTAAACAATAGTCGGGTTATTCCGGCAAGACTCCTCGGCAAAAAGGAAACAGGGGCCAAAGTAGAGGCAGTCCTAACGGAAAAGCTTGGCGGGGGTCTCTGGAAAGCCATAGTCAGGCCCGGGTCAAAAATCAAACCCGGAAACCTGCTCTTATTCAATGGAATCTCCTGCAAAGTAATAGAACACTGTGATGATTCAAGCAGGATACTCGATTTTGGAAGCGTGACAGATGAAGACGTAAAAAAAGTAGGCCTTTTGGCAATTCCACCCTACGTCAAGTACTACCCCGACAATCCAGAAGCGTACCAGACGGTTTATTCTCGGCCGGAGGGCTCCGTAGCTGCCCCCACTGCGGGACTACACTTCACCGATACTCTTTTCGAAAGACTCAGGAAGAAAGATGTAGATGTAGAATTCATTACTCTTCATGTTGGAATTGGCACATTTAGACCAGTAAAATCTGAAACAATTGATGGCCACAAGATGCACTTCGAATTCTTCTCCGTTTCTTCGGAAGTTGCAGAGAGACTGGAGCGGGCTAGAGCCGAAAAGAGAAGAATAGTAGCAGTTGGTACTACTACCGTTCGAACCCTGGAGAGTATAATTGCTCGTCACGGTTCCATCGTAGGTGATAGTGGTCATACAGATATTTTTATCTATCCTCCATATACATTCAAAGCGATCGACTCTCTCATAACTAACTTTCACTTACCGAGATCTACCCTTCTTATGCTCGTTTCTGCATTTGCCGGTAGGGATTTGATTCTCTCGGCCTATAGAGAGGCCATTTTAAAGAGATACAGATTCTTCTCGTTCGGCGATGCCTGTCTGCTGATTTGAAGATTATCTAAAACTAACAGTGGTAATGACCGAAAAGGCACCTGTGCCCATATTGCTGAAATCCTTTGTGTACTTACCAGACAGTAGAAGCCAGTCAAATGGTCTTATGCCCAGAGATACCTGAAGCTGGTCGAAGCGACTGGACTTTGAATAGCTCGTGTAGAAGTTGAAGATTCCAGGAGAGTAGTTCGCATAGACCCTGAACAAGGGGCTTACCGTCTTTGCGGTTATGAAGTCGAATGAGATGGGATAGATTGCGGCGCCTATTGTCAGGTCTTCCAGAACAGCTTCCTCGTCAGAGAGACCTAAAGAAACAGTGCCACCGGAACCGGGTAGATAGTTTATCTCTCCATCGAGACCGAGAGACCATTTCGATGGATATAAAGTAACTCCAAACTCCAGGCGTGAGGAGATCAAATTCGAGTAGCCGGCCCTGAATCTGAGCGACTCTATAAGCCATAAGTTTGCGTTGAAGCTTAATGAGAGACCTTCTGAGTATGAAATCCCAAGACTTGCGTTTGAGACTAGCTCCTTCTCTTCAACTTTCCAGAGAGATTCCAGCAGTCCGTCGATGCTGGAAGAGTCCAAAAGAGTCTCTTCGGGAAAGTCATGAGACTCAAATGCAGAGATGTACAGTACCGCATATCTTTCTTCAGAAGCATGCAACAGGCGGGGCAGGTTGCTGTCAGCTCTTTTGCTCTTCCTTATCATTGCAACTGGAAAGGGCTCCCCGGCTTTAAGGCTCACTACGGAATCTACAGACATCGTTCCAGCCACCGTTGCAAGTCTGAGAGCGTTCATGATGCTCTCAGAAGAGACTGCCAGGGGAGTAAGAGAAAGCTCAATACCATCCGCACTCCTAAGTCCTGAGAGCATGGAGATCATCTCTCTTGCTATCATAACCCTTACGGGCTTCTCGGGAACCGTTGCAAGCCAAGATCTATAACTCTCATACTGCTGAAGGTTTTCTTCTCCCGTCTGAAAGTACAGCGTTCCAAACGGCGTACCGGCAAGCACTTCCATTGTTACGGGGCTGAAACCAAACTCGAAAGCCGACCTGACGTCGCTCTCGAATTTGATGGACGAGAAATCGAGATTCAGGTTCTGGAAATCCTGTCTGCTGAAGTTGACTACTTCGATCAAGTATAGTATGTTTGAAACTTCAGTCTCATGGGTACTGCCGGCACCGGCGAAGCACAGCACGCAGCAAAAGGCCACAAAGGCAACAATCATCAAGAGTCTCATAAGCAACCCTATAGTATCTCTGGAGTTACGAATATCATCAACTCTCTTTTGTTATCATCCTCAGTGCCAACACCGAACAGATATCTGAGAAGAGGAATCTTCGATATGAAAGGTAGGCCGCGAAAGCCCTCTGACTTCTTCTCAAAGGTTATGCCTGAGATCATTATTGTCTGCCCGTCTCTGGCGTATATGGTTGTTGAAAGCTCGTTTCTTCTTACAAGGAGGCCGTTCAAGCGATCTCCGCTGAAACTGCTTATCTTCGGAGATATTGTCAGCTCAATCTCTTCGCTGTTCAGGATCTTTGGAGTAACTTCTAGCGAGATTCCGGCATCTATCGACTCTATTCTCGATGTTGCTCCGGCAGCCTCAAGAACCACAACCTGCCTCTCGCCAATATAAAGACTTGCTGGCATCCTATCATTCACAACGATCCAAGGATCGGCAGTTATCTCGGCTTTGTGGTCGTCCTCAAGCAGTTTGATCTTTGCCAGTAGCGCACCGAAGAAGTCAGTCTCAAGATCGAAAGTGCCAAGAGCAAGTTTTAGAACCGTAATCCAGTTTTCGTTGAAGGATTCGCTGGCATCGAATTCGTATTCGATACTCTCCAGCCCGAGCTCCTTCATCACGCCTTCGGAGACTTCCGTAACCACGATCTGAATCTTCACGCTCTTCGATGGAATATCGATCTTCTTCAGGTCCTCCCGGAATCTCTCGATGATATTTTCCGGAGCCGTTATCGTGAGCATATTGCTTGTGCCGTTTATCTTGACGTATTGCTCGTATATTGCTGGTAGCAGTTCCTTGATAGAAGCGACGCTAAGATACTGTATCTTGAAACTCTCGGTTTTGGCTATGAGATAGAATGAAGGGCTCTTGGGATCGGGCGCTCCCACGAAGTAGAAGTCATCGATCTTCACATATGAGTATCCCCCTGTCATAAGAACAAGCTGCAGAGCCTTCTCAAGAGGCACATCGGTGAGTTCAATTGTTACAAAACCTGCCACTGTGCTATCGGCTATTATTGTCACACCAGTCTGGGCCGAAATATCGCTCAACGCGTCTAGAATATAAGTATCGTAGAAGTAGTTAGATACTAATGGCTGTTCAAGTTCTGTACTGAAAGCAAACGCAGGAAAAATCAGTACAAAGACTGTCATAATCGATACCAGAATCTTTTTATTCATTATTCTCACCTTCCCCAATGCTGAATTTGGTTCTGAAGACCACCGGTTCGTCTCCTTCGAAATCGAGTCTCAACAGCAGTTCATAATCCCCTGCTTCTAATTCTGCTGGCATCATGATACTCAGCAATCTTTCGGCTCCCGGAAGAATTGGAACGTCGTCTAGGGGGATCGTCATTCTTGCGACCTCCTGCGACCTGGCCGGTAGTATTTGCCCGCTCTCGAGTATCTCCTGAGCGAAAAGCCTGCTGAGCGCCACTTCAAATGTTGCGTAGATATGAATGTTCCCCTCGTTCTTAAGAATATAGTCGAAGTTTATCGCTCCTTCTATCTCTTGCATGGACACCAGATTCAGGGAAGGCTTTCTAGTAAAATCACTTCCCGAGAGAATCATAAGACTCACACCGCCCTCGACCGATGCATCACCGCTAGATGATCTGAAAACCAGGTCGGCGTAATGAGCCCCCACCGAATCCGAAGGAGGCCTAACCGATATTCGAACACTCCTGCTTCTCCCTGCATCTAAAGAGAAAGACGACGGACTAAGCTCGATCCAGTCGAGACCTTCTCCCCTTTCGTCCTCCGGTAAGATCTCTCCATATATGTCATAAACAAGCGGAAGGATCCTGCTTTCGATATCTATTTTCTCTTCGCCGCGATTAGTGACCTGAACAACTGCCGAACGGAAGGCACCGGGTTTGATCGAGATTTCAATTTCAGATGGCTCAATGAGGAACTTTGCGAGTTCTGCATATTCGTTCGTCTCGACACTCACCTCTTCTTCCTTGACGGCAAAGCTCACCTCGCTTATCAAAGGTCTTCGCTGTCCATACTCGACCACAGATCTGGCGATGTAATCACCCGGCGGCAGTTTCCTGGTCATGACCGTCATCAGGGAAACTGTTGCCCCTGGCAGGATTACGCCTCTTCCACCCCCAAGAGGGTATCTTGCGACGGTCCTGTTATCGAGCGTTTTGATCTGGAGTGTGCCACTGGTAACGATATGGACGTTTCCTTCGTTCAACACACTCGAAGAAAAAACCAGAGCATCGTCGCCAACTTCTCCTTTCAAAAACATGTAGTCCTTCGAAAGCCCAACGTCAAAGCCTGCAGTGTAAGCTTCCTGTCGAATAGCGGTTCCTGCTATCACAACCTCGAGAAAACTGGCCATTTGAAATACGAATTCCGAAACACCGAGCGCACCTTCTTCGTCAATCTGCCCGGTGACCGGAGTAAGAACTACAGCCCCGTAGAGTCCTCCTGAAATCCCCCTCGGGACGTTCAGTGTGACCTCCACTTCTCGCAGTGATTTGGGTGGAATGACGATTCTGTTCAAATTCGTCTTCAGCCACCTGCTGACCGAGTAAGGGGTTGTACCTGCCTCCACAATCTCGTAGGAACCACTGTCGCTCTCGGCAATATCGGCTACACTGATATCTAGTGTAAGCGGGTTGAAATCATCTTCATTTTCGATGTTGAGAGTGTAGCTTATAATGTCTCCAGGTCTCACGGTTCTCTCAACAAGAATAGGATCTAGAAGCATTTTAGGCCCTTCGGTTTGTGCAAAAAGCGAGATGACCATGAAAACAAAAACGGTAAGAAGCCATATGGACTTGGAAGAAGTTTTCTTCATCATACCCCCCTGAAACCCCCGGGAGGTAAGTTCCTCCCGGGGAGGAAATTCATCTAGACATTTGCGCTTCGAGAATTACTTCACGTGCGCAACTAGGTCGGGAACGTACTCTCCCGTTTCCGGAATTATCCATGGTTTCTGGTTGAGCAGAGTGATCGTGACTTTTCCTGTGGCGCGATAGGTCGAGGCCGAATTGCACTCGACGACTTTTATCCTTGTCCAGAGTTTGGTTACCCAGCCATTGTGAAGCATCTCGCTGTCTTCGATATAGGTCTTAACATTATTCAGTTCTTCAGCAGGAAACCAGGGATTTGGATTGTTTGGCGGCAGTACGTCGGTGAGTATGCTACCAAAATTATACCAAACTGGGATTACTGGATTTACGCTCGCCGTCGCACCGAGCGTGTACTCTAGATCATGGAACCCGCTGAAGGTGAATCCCACATCGCTGTTGCTCTTTACCGAGAATTCGATGCAGTCTGCGAAATACTCGCCCGGCTTTCTTACGAACCATGTCCACTTGGTACCGCCGATCGACCATGATATCCACTGGGCGATCTGAGCCTCAACTTCTATGTCGAAGGCCCAAACAGTCTTGTTGCAAGAGCCACCGGCGGGTGTCGAATAGAAAGCTCTGGCATTTACGGGATCGCCCTCGTAGGCAAAGACGTCCTTTTCAATGGGATCATCTGCCACCGCAAGTAACATGCATCCAACTATTACGAAAAAAACGATTAGAGTGAATTTTTTCATGTCTTCACCCCCTTCATCTCAATGTGGTTACGAATTCGGTGAGAGGCTCCACATACTCACCGTCATCTGTAATCCACGGTTTCTGGTTCTTGAGGGTAATGGTTATCGTTCCAGAGTCTCGGTAAATGCAGGCCGAGTTGCACTCAACTACCTTTATTCTGTTCCAGAGATAGGCTTTCAAGCCTTCGTGCAACTCGCGACTATCTTCGACCAGTATAGAGCCGTTCACTTCTTCGGCTCTCGTCCAGTCGTCGATTCCCGGAACTGCCCCTGGATCAAGCGTGGCGAACCAGTAGGTTTCGATAAACCTGTTGACTCCCTGGTCGGGAAGATAGTACTCCAGGTCGGAGAATCCTGTCGCGCTGAGCACTACATCTCCGTTGCTTTGGAGGAAGAAGTACACAGAGTTAGTGTAGTAGTCACCTGGCTTTCTCACGAACCAAGTCCATTTCGTGCCGTTGATCTCCCACTTGCACCACTGGGCGACTTGTGCTTCGGTGGTAATGAGTATCTCCCAATTAACCTTGTTGCAGCTGCCCTGTGTCGGCATGCTGGTCAATGCTCTCGCGTTTCCGGCATTCATATCCCATTCACCGGTCTCTGTATTGAATTGCCAGACATCAACTTCAGACTGAGCGAAGGAGACCACAAGGGTTACCAGCAGGAAGAGCAGCAGAATCATTGTCCTTTTCATATACTTGCCCCCTTTCTCATTTCCTGTATTTGCACTAAAGAGTTCCGTGCTCATTCGACTATCTCTATCTGCACATTTTTCAGCGTGAAAGTTATCACCCCCCCGTTTGAGTAAACTCCAGTACTCTGGTTGTCGTTTATGATCCTCTGCCAGATATTAAATACCATCCCTTCGGTTGCAGGCAGATCTATGTTGAACAGGTTGAGGTCTAGTGCACCGATCCATTGATCTATAGAAGGACTGTTTTCAGAAAAGCTGTAGAAGATTTCCATGGTCTCTCCAGTGAGTTCTTCGACGAGGTTGTTGAAGCCCGAAAAGGTTATCGCAAAATCATGACTCGCTTTAATACTTCCAGTAATTGGATTGGCGAAGTAGTCGCCCGGTTTCCTCACGAACCAGCTGGATAACGTACCTGAAAGATCAACACAGATGTACGAAGGAGGCTCTTCGATCTCGTATTTCAGGTACCAGAACCATTTTCCCCCGCCGTCCCATTCAATGTCTCCGCACCAAGCAGTTTCTTTGAACAAGCTATTACCATTGAACGTTCCGTTAACAACTGCATGCGCAAGTATGTATAACTCTGTTCCGGTTTCCCAAGCGTGCTCCGGCGGATTCAAACTGATTAGAGGAATCTCGTAGAGGTAGTGGCCAGTCTGAGGGTTATGAACCGTCTTGTAATCGAATTGTCCGGGAACAGGGTTTTTGTCCGGAGGCATCACTGTACAATTGACATTGCTCTCTTCCATAAAAAGGTCCGGATTCAAGTTGAATTCGACATAAAGAAACTCTTTGTCGTTCCAAACAACAAGTGTTCCAGCGATACTATTCTGTGCAAGTACAATATTGAAAACCTCAGCTTCTTCTGGAAAAACACTTTGAGCAGTTGAGAAAGCGACTTCACCTTCTTCAGAGTCTTCAATTCTTTCGAACCTACGGAAAGCGTCGATTTCAGCGACGGGTGACAATGAATAGTACCCCTTTTCCCAAATGCCAGTTTCTTTATTGAAATTGTATAGAGGGATGAAGCTGCTGAAAATAAAAGTACTGATTACTAACAGAGCGAAGATACACGCCTTTTTTTTCATCATGCACTCTCCATTGCTCAGAACCGCAGAATCGAAAATTTTGGATATGATTAAGAGATTAGTAACTCTTGCAGAAGAATTCTAGCACTAATTAATGCTTGGACATGATGACTATCGCTCTATAAGGACTATAGAAAAACAATGATAATAATGAACGATTAGTGAAAGAACAAGCAAAGTCTTGTGATATCTGATGATAGTTCTGAACCGAGCTATTTGCAACATTGGTCGAACGACCTATGTGACTTGTACGTTTGAGCAGCTATAACACTCTCCTGGAATTGGTCTTCATGTTGGGATTTGATATAATTAATTGTTTTCCAAATCTATATACAATAAGAAAATGATGAAACATTTTCTACCAATTTTTCCCTTAACAAAAGTGTTCTTGGGAGGCGATCAGTGAGATTAGAGATTTTGTCGTTCGGAGGATTTCGGTTACTGCTGGATGGGGTCGCTTGTTGCAGATCCTTTTGTGGCTCACAGAAAGCATGTGAGTTTTTCGCATTTCTTCTGGCTAATCACACGACTAAGATTCCCAATGAGAAAATATTCGAGCTCTTTTGGCCGGGGATGAACTACGAAAAGGCGAAGCAGAATCTGAACTCCACGATTTATCTTCTCAGAAAGGCATTGATAGAGTGTACAAAACTAGAATCCTCTAGCAGCATCGTCACAAATGCGCGTTCCATGACATGGGTTAACATTCCCGAAGGAGCAGTTGCTGATTTCATAGAATTCGAAGTTCTTCTAGAAGAGGCCCATAAAAAGCTTTCTCCGGAGTCTCAGGTGGAAAAGTTGAAAGAAGCAGTGGAATTGTATAAGGGAGATTTCATGAGCGATTTTGGATTTTCTTCATGGGTTAAGCAATTTCAGAGGCACTATCTCTATCTTGAGATTAGTGCTATTACTGAACTGAGAAAACTCCTCATCACACTCAATA
Organism: Kosmotogaceae bacterium; assembly: GCA_016933635.1. Classification (GTDB taxonomy): domain Bacteria; phylum Thermotogota; class Thermotogae; order Petrotogales; family Kosmotogaceae; genus Mesotoga. Next base: position 54,049 of record JAFGAP010000197.1, on the reverse strand, counting down.
GGTTTTCTGAAGCCATGACGTACAATGAACGACTAATTCTACTCAAGCCCTCGAATCATGCCGCAAGAAAGATGAGAGACATTATTAGTGATACACAGAGTATAGAAAGCGAGATTGAGTCAGTCAAAAAGATGTCATACGATCTAGAAACGAGTGCTCCAAGAAATGAGAAACCTGACTACTCGGGAAGTAATCTAGATGTTGGTGCAAAAGTCTTAGAGCCCGGCCCCTTCTTCAAGCGCATTGAGAAAATGATAGCTGATAATGAAGAAGTATACTTGTTGATTGTTTCTGTATCGGGTGGCTCTGAGAAAAGCGTCGAAGCCACTAATGTGATTCAGAGCGAAATCGCCGGGATATTTAGAGAAAGAGACTTAATAGTCTTTACTAGCAGAGGTGCTTGCATTATGTTAGAAGACGGAAACCCAAGTTCAGTTGAAAAGGCAAAGAACAGATTAGCAGAAGATGACCTTTATGAGCCCTCGATGTTGTACTCAGTGAAGGTTCATATTGCTAGTAAAGCCATCAGATCGATTTCCGAACTCGAAAAGCTGAAAAACGAGCTACTCTAGATCCTCATCCTCGAGCATAGGAGAAAAGAAATGAATCCACATCATCTTAAGGATTATTGCAAAAGGCACGGCAATAATTGCCCCAAAAAGCCCCCAGAGCTGTCCGGCGATAACAATCATCAAGATAATTATTACAGGGTTTATCCTGTTGTATCCCTTCATGAATACCAGGAAGAGTATAAACGCAGAAGCGTGCACAATAACTAGTATTATCATAAGGACGATTACAAGAACCAGATCCTGAGTAGACACAGCGAGTAAGAAAAGAGGAACGAACTCAAGAGGGACCCCAACAATGGGTATTAGATTTGTGAAGGCGGCCCACATACCCATCAAAAGACTGTATTTAAGACCCATGGAATGCACAGCGATGCCAACAACCACCCCAACGATCAAGGCGATTACTACGACGGAAATTACATATCTCTCTAGATTATTGTAGGTATCTGCCAGGAAGTTCAAAGCTATTCCACGCACTTTCTTGGGGTAGAATCTTGGAATTAAATCCTTCACAGTGAGGAAGTAGTAACTCAGGTAAATCGCGCCAACTATAGTGAAGAATAGTACAAGTCCCGTACTGGTTACGAAGCTTGGAATCTTCTCAAGTATATCAGGCAGAAATTCCATAAAGCTGTTCTGCACTTGAATTAGGAAGTTTCTCACACTTTCGTAGGTGGCTCTTTGTCTTGATGGGTCGACATTTTTCGGCATGAAGTAATCAACTACGTCGCGCCACAGTTCTTGTGACTGGATAATCATTGCATTTTCCAGAACGGTTGCTGAAAGCTGTTCCGCTGCTTCTGAGTTAAGGTAAGTCGAAATGATTTTGAATATCTCTTCATATGAAGCTTTTTTCTGCTTACTGCTGCTGATAATTACGACATAATCGCTCCTGTTTTTCAGGGTCTCCTCGAGTAAGGCAAGATCCTCATTCAGGCCTTCCGAGTCTGCAGTGATCGGGTTCATGATCTCTGAGTAGTAATGTTTGAGATCTTTGGACAGCAGATCCAAGGATTCGACCTCTTCTGGAGAGAGTTTTGAAAGAAACTCCTCTTCGGAAAGAAATATATCTATGTTTGCATTCACTTCGAAAGAAGTTATTTTGGTCTCTTCAACGGAGGGAAAGAAGTCTCTTACTATGTTATAGAACTTGGAAGCTTCTTTTGCAACGGGGGTAGTGAGGAACACGATCAGCAGCGTGAGACCCGAAAAAATAACCGCTAGCCCTATGCCAAGAGAGATCGACCTCTTGATGCGAAAGCTTCTTTCTGCAAATCTTGCCCACGGTTCCAATATCATAACAACCGTGAACGTTGCGAAAAGAATCACTGCCGTTCGCAGCGAAACTGAGAATACCATAAAAAAGAGAGCCAGGTAGAACAGAGTGAAAACTGCAGCATTGAAACGAGGTTTTTTAAAAATCTCACGACTCACTTTATGCCCCCTTCAAAGGGAGTTTAAAGAGTCTTTCAATCTCCGAAATCTCCTTTGTGATCCCCATAAGCACGATAAGTTTAATTCTTGCTTTAATTGGGGATAGTTCCTGAGCGAAGATTGCGCCAAGATCGGCTAGACTCTTTCCTCCACCAACATATCCATAAACTCCAAGAACACGGCCTTTGAAGCACCTTGAAGTAATGATTACCGGAACTACTTTCTCTTCTATTAGGTATTTTACTACGTGATACACTTCTACAGGCACATTTCCTCTTCCAAATGTTTCGAGAACTAACCCTTTAAATCCAAGATCGGGAAGAATCCGGAGTATCGAACCGTCATCTCCTGTAAAGGTTTTTACAAGGGCAATTTTTGATTCGATCTTTTCAACATTGAACACTGTCCTCAACAAAGGTTTTCTGAAGAAAATCACGGTGTCTTCATCCACGATTCCTAGTGGTCCATGACCGGGAGAGTCAAAAGTAGCAACATTGCTAGTGTATGTCTTTGTGACCTCTCTGGCGGCATGGATTTCATCGTTCAGGCATACCATTGTCCCCATTCCGATCGCAAGGGGACTGACTGCAACTCTAACTGAGGACAATACATTTCTAGGTCCATCGGTTCCCATTTCATCGATGTTTCTCATTGCAGCAGTACAGATTATCGGTTTCTCGCTTCTGACTGTCAGATCAAGAAAATACGCAGTTTCTTCTAGAGTATCAGTGCCGTGTGTTATCACTACCCCACATACTTCCTCTCTACGGAGAAGTCTCTGAACTACCTTGGAAAGCTCCCACATCGTCTCGGGATTTATGTAAGGACTTGGAATGTTTGAAAACTCGTAGTGCTCGGTACAGGCCACATCTCTAAGTCCGTCGACGTCCGCCACGTGTTTGTTCAATCCCTGAGCCGGTACAGAAGCACCAGTCGCAGGATCCGTAATCATAGCGATCGTCCCACCTGTCGTAACTATGACGACCCTCTGTTTCATAGCTGCGTTCCTCCCAGTTCTGTCTTTATCAATGACAGTGTTTTGTATGTTTCTGGACCAACAATCTTGATTAGATCTTCTTTTGTTTTTGGTCTCTTTATCACAAGGGACTTTGCCCTGTCTCTTCCAATTCCCGGGATGAACCTCATTTCTCTTTCACCGAGGCTGTTAAGTTCTGTCCCAACTGGAAGACCGGTAATGGATCTCATTCCATGGTCTACTACTACAAAATTGGTTCTTTCTTCAAACCCTATGGGGCTACCGACAAGAATAGGATATGTACCGAGCGGTCTGCCGAAGTGAATCATCCCCTCGCTAAATTCAGGGATTACACCACGGATGATCGCTCCCAGTGGGAAGGTCTTCTTCAGCATTTCGGCGTCTATCTCTTTTCTTACGCGCTGTTCGTGTTTTTCGAATAGTCTGTGGTCGATTTTTTGTCTAGTCATACTGAATATCCGGGCGCCAGGAAAGATCATTGTCTGTCTGATGTTGATTCTTCTCAAAAGAAGACCCCTTTCTCGAATACTGACAAGCTCATCGTAGTAAATGTCGAAACTCTTTCTACCCTGTCCAGGAAGGCCGTAAAGTAAATTGATTCCCGGCAAGAGCTTCGGCACTCCTTCAACTCTTTTTTTGCCGATTTCGTTTACCAGTTCGATTGAAAACATTATGTCTTGTACGCTGCCACCAAGATTGTTCAAGGAACGGACTTCGTTGTCAAAGCTCTCAACCCCAAATGATATGGTGTCCCCAGCGGTATTATACCTAACTACGGATTCTATGACCGATCTGGATTCCAACGGATGGTGAGCGATAAAGATTGGATTTCCATTGTCAATATGAAAGACTTCAGGCTGTATGATACTCCTCGCTGATTTGAAGAGTTCTTCGCTCAAGGATGGATCGAGAGTGTCTCGTTTCCTGTCATATCCATATGCAATTACATTTGCACTCCTTCCGAATCTTATTGCCTTTACTCCAACTTCCTTAAACTTCTCGAATTCAGCGACAATTCCTTCTATACTTCTCCATTCAAAGGCGCCATAAAGAATGGATTCAGTGCAGAACGAACAGTACCCATCGAGCCTCTCGCAACCAGAGGAAATATCGATTTCAACCATCAAATCTGGGAAACAAGGATGAAGCCTGATTACATAGGCACCGGCCGGATAAAGTCTGTTAAGTAGAGAGTAACGAGACCCACCCGAGTCTAGGCCCAAAAAATCTGCAACTTCAAACTCATTTTTCAAGAGGTAGTCCGCTTCTCGAAAGTCAGGGGTGAAGGCCGTGGTCCCACCTCTCAAAGTGTATCCGACAGATACCACCGGGCCGCTGACGATTTTCGTGGGATCGGAATTTGATTTGAGCAGAAGAGATATTTCGGAACTTGAAATCGGAGTTTCTCCAATGTATCTTCCGGAAGTAGTGACTCCCCCAAATACGATTAGGAAGTCATAATCGTTGCCTTTCTCCCACAGTCCTTCTTGCCTTACCGAGTCTATTGTGAGATAATCTGTTTCGATACCTTTCAACAGAAAGGCTCCTGCAATAGCGCGAATCCTTGGTGAAATGTACGGTGGCACACCGAAGGCTGCCGGCTCATCGGTGTATCCGTCTATGATAAGAGCATTCATCGATTACCTCCACGTGCGAGCTATTCCATTCCAGTGTATAATAAAAACAGCGATTAATGGGAGGGAAAGTTTTGCCTTTTGAAAGACATTGCTCATTTTGTGGAAGATCTGCTGCGCAGGTAAAGAAGCTTATCTCAGGAACAGAAGGGTACATTTGCAATGAATGTGTCGATCTCTTTCATGACATTATTCAGCAGGACCAGAAAGCCAAGAAGGAACCTGGTAAAAAGCTGCCTACCCCTGCAGATATTAAGAAAGAACTTGATAGGTATGTGATTGGTCAGGAGAACGCTAAGAAGACGATTTCTGTCTCCGTGTACAATCACTACAAGAGAGTTTTCAATGATGTAGATGACGTCGAAATTGAGAAATCCAATATAATGCTCGTTGGACCTACCGGTTCGGGAAAGACTCTCATTGCTAGAGTGCTAGCCCGTATTCTGGATGTTCCGTTTGCAATTGCCGACGCTACTCCTCTTACGGAAGCTGGATACGTTGGTGAGGATGTAGAGAATATTGTCCTAAGACTTCTTCAGTCAGCGAATTACGATGTAGAGAAAGCTCAGCTAGGAATCATTTATATCGATGAGATAGATAAGATAGCAAGGAAATCTCCTAATCCATCGATAACGAGAGACGTATCAGGAGAAGGAGTTCAGCAAGCCCTTCTCAAGATTGTCGAGGGAACTACTGCAAATGTGCCACCTCAAGGAGGTAGAAAGCACCCCTACCAGGAATTCATAAAGGTAGATACAAGCAACATTTTGTTCATAGTAGGGGGCGCTTTTGATGGCCTTGATAGCATAATAAAGCAGAGAGTCCTTGATTCTTCAATGGGTTTTGGGGCAAAGGTAAAGAGCAAGAATCAGTTAAGGCTTGGAGAGGTCCTTCAACAAGTAGTCCCAGATGATCTTATTCAATACGGTTTGATTCCAGAGTTTGTTGGCAGATTCCCGGTTTTGGCGGCTCTGAATGATCTTGATGTGGAGGATCTGAAGAGGATAATGAGTGAGCCAAGAAATGCGATACTCAAGCAATACCAAAGGCTTCTGGGATTAGATGGTGTAGAACTTGAGTTTTCGGATGATGCCATGACCGCGATCGCAGAAAGGGCTATGAAAAGAGGGACAGGCGCAAGAGCACTAAAAAGTGTAATTGAGCAAGTCATGCTAGACATAATGTTCGATATTCCTACCATGAATAATGTTGAGAAGGTTGTTATCAATGAGGATGTGATAAGCAAAAACTCTTCTCCTGAAATAATCTCCAGAGAATCTGCCTGATGAAAGTTCTCGCTCTAGAGAGTTCATGCGATGAAACAGCGGTGGCCATCATCGAAGATGGCCATCTTCTATCTTCACAGATTTCCTCGCAAATAGATATCCACAAGAGATTCGGTGGGGTGGTTCCCGAAATAGCTGCCAGAAAGCATCTAGAAATCATAGATAAGATGGTTGCCCTTTCGCTCGAAGAAGCCGATCTGGATATCAAAGAGATCGATGTATTTGCTTCAACTATGGGTCCCGGACTTGTGGGATCTTTACTAATTGGTCTTTCTTTTGCGAAAGGAATGGCGGTCGCGATGAATAAACCATTTGTCGGAGTTAACCACTTATTCGGTCACGTCTATGCAAATTTCCTTAAGTATCCGTCTCTCATACCTCCCTTTATGGTTCTTCTCGTTTCTGGTGGGCACACCGAGATCCTCGTTCTTAGGGATTGGGATAGAATTGAACTTGTAGGGAAGACTAGGGACGACGCAGCAGGAGAAGCATTTGACAAAATTGCAAGGCTGCTTGGACTTGGATATCCTGGAGGTCCAGCAATTCAAGAGGCTGCTGAGAAAGGACAGGCTAAGTATCCTTTTCCAAGGCCACTTCGTGAAAAGGGGAATTTCGATTTCTCCTTCAGTGGCCTAAAGACTTCGGTACTGTACTTCATGAAGAAAAATCCTCTTGCTTCAGTCTATGATGTCGCTGCGTCAGCTCAGGAAGCAATTGTCGACTCTCTCGTTACGAAAGCATTCGATGCGGCAGAAAGCTTACATCTAGACGAAATAGCCTTTGCGGGAGGGGTCGCTTCGAACTCGCTTCTTCGAGAATGGGCAAGTTTGCAGTCTGAAGTTAGCGGGATCAAGGCTTACTTCCCACCGTTAGACCTGTGCACAGACAACGCTGCGATGATTGCATTAGTGGCACATGAAAAGGCAAAGAGGGGGCTATTCTCCCCTCTTTCGACAAATGCCGTACCTTACCTAACCCTAGATTTCTTCTAACTATTCAGACTTACTGGTAGAAGTTGAAGGTTTGTTACTACTCTTAGAGGCAGATGGCTTCTTCGAATCAGTACTGTAGTAGCCCCCGCCTTTAAAAACAACTCCCACGTTATTAACCAGTTTCTTAAGATGACCCCCGCATGCTGGGCAAACCGCAAGGGGTTCATCTGACATCTTCTGGAAGGCTTCGATTTCTTCTCCACAATCCTCGCACTTGTACCTGTAAAACGGCATGTGAGTCCCTCCTTCGCATCGAATTTTTCTATCAGCTGTATCTATTCTATTCCTCATCGGCTGAAGATGGAATCACACAGAGAAATTCCAGATCTCCTTTTCCCGTGTTTCTGAATTGGTGCTTTACTCCGGAGGGAACAAAAACATAGCTACCTTCACTAGCAGAGATCACGCCCTGTTCAGTAACAACGGCTGCTTCCCCGGAGATGATAAAGACTTCATGTTCCCATGGATGACTGTGATGAGGACTATATCCGCCTTCTCCGACAGTAAACAGTCTCATTACAAAGTTCATGGCGCCTTTCTCTCTGCCAATCAGTACACGTTTAGTAACACTCTTTACGTTTTCTGTGTCGAAAAACCGAGGCTCGACATCAAGCGCTCTGCCTATCAGAATTCGTTCTGACACTCTCATAGCGCCTCCTCTTTGAATCAAATCTTTTATCGTATGAGTATTTTCTGTCTCTGTATTCGACCACAACTTTTCTGTAAGGTTCGAATCCTACTGAATAGCTCTTCAGATCTTCATACTGGGAAATTACTTCGTGAACAAGCCTTCGCTCAAAGGCGAACATCGGTTCCATTACGATCTTACTTCTCTTGGATATTGCAGACTTTGCCGTCCTATGTGCTATCTCTTCGACCAGTCTCTTTCTTTCAAGTCTGTAATCGCCGATATCAACGGTTACATTGACTTTCGTTGGAGCCATCCTGTTTGCATAGATGTTCAAAATGTGCTGCAAAGCGGCAACAGTTTTTCCATGCTTTCCGATAAGCCTGGCAACCTCTTCACCTTCGATCCTTACTCTATACGTTCTTCCGACAAGTTTTACTTCGGAAAAGGTCTCTTCATCGAAATTCTTTAGAATACCCTTAAGGAAGTCGTGAAGCTTTCTTTCCCAGTGTTTGTCCAACAAGGAAACTTCAATTATTGACTCCCTAGATCCAAATATCCCCAGGAAGCCCTTGGAGCCCTTCTCTTTTACTGTGACTTTCATTTCGTCGTCATAGGCACCGAGATCTGCTTGAGCTAGTCTGATAGCTTCTTCAACGGTCTCGGCTTTGTATTCAATTGGATTCATTTTGTCTAACACCTCCTGAGCATGTCTAAATCTACTTCACGGGTTTTTCCGGTAAACTAAGCATCTGTCTTAAAGTCAGTCCCTTTATGCCGTGGCGCTTGTAAACTACCCAGCTTATGAAGAACTGAAGCACACTCTGGGTTGTCCAGTAAAGCAGCAATCCAGATGGGAATGTAGCGAAAAGGATCGGAAAGATAACTTGCATGATTACTCCCGATCTCGCAGATCTTGCATCCTGAGCTGTGAGCAATGAACTGAAGATTCCTACAACTACCGTGATTATTATGAAAGGTATGTTCAGTACGAAGTTACCTACTGAAAGATCCTTCCAAATGAAAAAGCCCGGTGTATATGCCATTACTTCACTGAAGTATCGAATGGCATTGTATAGGAGTATCAGTACTGGCAGCTGAAGGAGTATTGGAAGGCAACCGGAAGCGGGATTGTATCCCTTCTCCTTATACAGAGCCATCATTGCTTCCTGTTGCTTTCTGGGATCCTTATACTTCTTCTTGATCCTCTCTACTTCGGGTTGAAGCATTCTCATCATTAGCATTGATTTAGTTTGAATGTGATATAAGGGGTAGAGGATGAATCGGGTGACAATTGTGAAAAGAATCAACGCCCAACCAAAGTTTCCAGACCACTGATATAGCCAGAAAAGGAAGTAAACTATTCCATGATAAATCCAGGAAAAGAAGGTAACTCCTCCAAAGTCTTGCAGGTCTTTCACAATAGCATCATAATGCTCTGGAAGAGCTTGTTTCACGTGAATCAATCTCATAGGGCCTGCAAAAGATTCAAGAATGCTCCTACCGGTTTCCGATTCGTATCTCTGAAATTTGAATGTTCCTTGCATTGACGTAATTGCGAAGAGCGTCTTCTGGCCGCTGAACTTATCATATGTCAAGTAGTATGAGGAGTCCGGTCCTAACGTCTGATTCTGGTAGGAAATGAAAGGCAAAGCGACTTCAATCTTCTGATTGAAATTCAGTTCAACTCTGAAATCGTAGTAAGGACTATTCAGGATAACAAAAGACTTACTACCCTGCTCATAGTTAAAGCTAACTATTACATTGCCTTCTTCATCTTTGTCATATGAAAAGGAGGTAGGCAGAAGCTCGGTACCCTCTACGTCGAAAACGTTGAAGCCGTCTTTTCCAAGGCTTTCATTGTACACGTAAAACTCAACCGTCTTATTGTCGGCGTAACTTGTTACTCCTAGTACCAAACCATTTTCGGTATCCAGAGTTACCTTTAGAGTTTTACCGGAAACTATGAGCGTACTGGTGCCTTCCTGAGTGATAAGTTCCTTGCCCGATACCGAGAGCGTGAATAATGTCACGAAGATCAAAGTCAGAATTATCGCTCTTTTCATTTTTCGTGCCTCCTCAACAGCGTGAAATGATCTGGTACTTCGTCGAACCCCCCCGGATTGAAGGGATTGCATCTGAGTATTCTCCAGATGCCTAGAATTAGCCCTCTTAGAGCTCCAAATCTCTCTATTGCCTCATATGTGTATGTTGAACAAGTGGGAGAAAACCTGCATCTTGGGCGGGTTCTAGGGGAGATCTTTTTTCTGTAGAAATCTATCAGAAACAGCAGTATCTTTTTCATCGGACGTTTCTCCAATTTTCTCAGCGATTCGTTTAATGACTTGCGCAATATCAAAGTACCCAACTTTTCTCTTCTTAAACAGGTCGGATAGATCCTTTCTTGCAATGAAAAGTATATCATACCCTTCGGGAAAGACTGGTTTATTAGTCCGGTAAACCTCTTTTACCAATCTTCTGAGGCGATTTCTCAGGTGAGCCTTCCCGAATTTCCGCTTTATGGATACCCCTATACGAGAAAAAGGCAGACCGCTCTTTATATACAATACAACAAAAAAAGGGTCAACAATTGATTTTCCCTTTTTGAAGACTCTGTCGAAGTCTGCCTTTCGTCTTAGCCTTTCGGTTTTACTAAGGGACTGATCTCTGAGGTTCACACAGACAGTCTCTTTCTTCCCTTTCTTCTTCTATTTGCCAGCACTCTTCGGCCTCCGACTGTACGAGATCGTACAAGAAAGCCGTGTGTTCTGTTTCTTTTGACTCTTGATGGTTGGTATGTTCTTTTCATGATTAATAACCTCCAATAGATGCGTCACAGTGAACATTATACGGAGTGCAACCTTCACTGTCAAGGCATAAAATGATGCCAGATTAACTCAAAGTGCCCCCGAAAGAATTTCTTATGCAGCTGTTGATCGATAGTATAATGGATTCAGAGACCGGATAGATCAAAGTTACCTTTTTTTGCTGTTGATGGAGGGATATATGCTGCTTTCGCTGGCAGGGAAAGACTTTCTGACTTTTAGGGATTTCTATGTTGAATTCTCAGACGGTATGAATGCCATAACCGGTGAATCTGGAGCTGGAAAGACCGTCTTTCTTAAGGCGCTATGGGCGGTGCTGGGTTTTCCTCCGCAATGGGATAGTGATGGCTCGGGCAGCGTTGAAGGTAACTTTGCAGTTGATGATTCGTTGCTTTCTAAATTGCGAGACATTGGATTAGAGATCGATGGTGATCAGCTTCTTGTTAGTGTGAGCTTCACAGGACAGCGAACCATATACAGAATGAATGGAAAGATGGTGCCTAGACAGATTGTTCAGTCAGCTTTTCGTGACAGAGTCGAGATTCATTCTCAGCACAGTAGCATAAGCCTGTTGGACGATTCCAAACACCATGTGATTTTGGATCACGCGCTTAGAGGAGACATAAGCCTTACCCGTTATTCAGAGCTGTATGCAGAATACATCAAAATCAGACGCGAACTGGATTCCTTTGTTGTAGATCCTTCTCAGATTGAAAGGGAAAAGGACTTTCTGGAATTTCAGATTAGGGAGATTGAACAGGCAGATCTTCAACCTCACGAGGACGAGGCCGTTGAAATGAAATATACGAGATACAGAAATGCCCAGATGCTACTTGAGACATTTCAAGAACTCACTGATCTTATTAAGGATGGCGAACTATCTATCTATAATTCTCTCAATGATGCGCGAGCAACTGTCGAAAAGATAAGCAACTTTGGGTACAAGGATTGGCTAGATAACCTTCAGATTGCTCTCGAAGAACTCGATTCTCTTTACACTAGGATTGATGAAGAGAGAAGCACTCTGGAGATCGATGATGAGGAATTCAATGCAATTGAAAATCGCATTACCATTATCCAGGGTTTGAAGAGGAAATACGGAGACTCTGTTGAAACGATACTAGTGAGACTCGAGGAGTTTAAGAAAGAGCACGGAGCTCTTAAGGAGCTGGAAGGTAGGAAAGAACGCTTGAAGAAAAAGGAAGAAGAGCTTTTGTCGGCTCTGAAGGAAACGGGAAGAATCCTTGATCAGAAGAGGTTGGTCAGAGCAAAAGAAATCGAGGAGCAGATCAGGTTTCACCTCGAGGACCTCAGAATGAAGGGAGCGGAGTTGAGGTTTCATCTAAAGCCTGAAGAGATGCCGCGAAGTTACGGGACATCCAAAGTCACCATGGTTGTTAAGACAAATCCCGGTATGGACTTAATGGAGATTGGTAGAGTTGCGTCGGGAGGTGAGCTTTCCAGGCTCTTATTGGCTCTTGAGTCTGCTTTGAAGAATCAGCTCGATCTAAGAACAATTGTCTTTGATGAAGTGGATTCTGGAGTTGGTCAACGACTTGGAGCAGTAGTATCGGGGAAGCTGGAGGAAATCTCAAGGGAGATTCAGACTATTGTCATAACCCATCTTCCGCAAATCGCTATGAGTTCAGATCGGCATTTTGTTGTTAGAAAACAGCAGGTCCACAACGAGACAATTTCCATGATCGAGGAGCTTCATGGCAGCTCCAAGGAACGGGAAATCGACGAAATGAGTGGTCAAATTCCAGATTAGGAGTATGAAAAATGGAAAGAGAAGAATTGATAAACAGAATTGTTGAAGAAAAAGGAGTGGAGGCCGTTCCAGTGCTACTCGGTCTGCTGGTGAGCGAAGACGGTGAGACAGCGCAAATCTGTTTTGATGCTTTACTTCAAATGGGTAAGGACGTAGTTCCTCTTCTTATCGAAAAGATTGGATCGGAAGAAATCGACCCTGTATCAAGGCTTTATCTGGTAGATTTGGCAGGTGAGATTGGTGATAGAAGAGCAGTACCGCATCTCTACAAGATTCTCAACGAATACGATGACGAGAAATCGCAGATTGTCATCTACGAAGCTCTTGCTCGACTGGGAGAAGGCGAAAAAGTAGTAGATGTCTTGGCATTGATGCTTGAAGAAAACAATGACGCTGAACTACAAGATCAACTAATCATGGCACTGAGCAACACAGACTCTTCAGTTGCCGTCAAAGCTCTTGCAGGGCTTTATGGAAACAAGATGGCCGACAAATCTACGAAGTCCTTTGCTCTTGAGGGAATCCATTCGATACTTGCCAAAAGGCATGAACTGAAAAACTATCTCCTAAGCCTTCATAACGGTAAGGAAATTGCTGAAAGGCTTTATCAATGGCAGAAAGAAATCTAACTGATTACTTTGCTTCACTTTATTTGTCTGGAGCGGATGTAAGGCTCGAAGAGCCGCTTGAGTGGCACACGACGATAAGGATTGGTGGTCCCGCCAGAGTATTCGTTTCACCGTATTCTGTAGAGTCTTTGAGCGAGGCCCTGTACTTGTTGAAATCGGAAGAACTTCCGTACAAAATCATTGGAGGCGGTTCAAATGTGATTTGCCCCGATAGATATGAGGGTGTTATTGTTTCAACAAGGAATCTGAATCTACTCAGAAGCGATGGGGTCAAGGTTTTTGCTCAGGCGGGAACGAGTATTAACTCTCTCATTTGGCATTGTCTGGCAGAAGGGTTAACGGGTATTGAGTTCTTGACTGGACTCCCAGGTTCAGTTGGGGGTGCAATATTGATGAACGCGGGAGCCTTTGGTGGGGAAATCGGTGATCGGGTGAATAGAGTCTCTTATCTCGACGGGAGGGGTAAAGTAATAGATGTTGACTCAAAGAACGCCGGGTTTTCGTATAGAAACAGCATATTCAAATCCGTGGGGGGAATCGTCGTCAGTGCTGAATTCTTGCTGGAGAAGGGGGACAGATCTGAAATCAAAAGGAAGATGAAGGAAATCCTTGAAAAGAGAATTTCTAAGCAACCACTGGAATACCCTAGTGCCGGCAGTGTTTTCGTGAGACCCAAACCGGATTTCTACGTTGGTTCAACAATCGAGAGACTTGGCTTAAAGTCCTTGCGAGTCGGGGGAGCCGAAGTTTCGCAGAAGCATGCCGGATTCATTGTAAATAGAGGAGGCGCCTGTCAGAAGGATGTTTTGACTCTAGTGGAGACAATTAGAAAGAGAGTTGAAGAGGCCACAGGTGTCATTCTCAGTACCGAGATCGAAATTTGGAAGGAGGTTGAATAATGGTTGATGTAAGAATCGAAGAACCTGAAGATAACTTTACCGGAAACGGAGACCCAAAGAAAGGCTTTTTCTGGTCCGGCCTATTTTTTCTGCTTGTAGTTGCTGCAATCGTAGTAGTCTACTTTTTGAGCGGTTTCTTTCTTGTGGGTCCCGATCAGGTGGGGCTGATAAAACGATTCGGTAAATTCACGAAAAGTGTGGGGCCTGGACTTGGTTATCATCTGCCCTTTCCCATTGAAAGTGTAGTCGTCATTGACACTTCGAATCTGAGAAAGCAGGAGATCGGGTTCCGGACGATCAGAACTGGAACTTATCAGACCTATGCAAACGAGTCCCTGATGCTTACCGGGGATGGAAATATTGTTTCGGTCGAGCTGGTTGTACAGTACTATGTCGGTGATCCGGCGAAGTTGGCTTTCACTATTGTAGACGATGGAGATATCGTAAGATTCACGACCGAATCGGTTCTCAGGGAGGAAGTTGCTTCGAGCACTATTGACTCGATATTGACAACCGAGAGGGACACTATTTCCGTAAAAACCGCGGAGAGGGTTCAGGAAGAACTCGACAGACTTGATACAGGGATTATTGTGAAGAATGTTTTCCTTCAGGAGGTCGCTCCTCCTCAGCAAGTCATCACAGCCTTTGACGATGTGAATAGCGCCAAACAGGACAAGGAGAAGCTAATCTACGAGGCCGAGAAGTACACGAACGACATTATTCCAAAGGCCGAAGGAGAAGCTGCCCAGATAATTAAGGACGCCGAAGGCTATGCACAGGAAAGAATACTCAATGCCGAAGGTGAAGCCGAAAGATTCCTCGAAATTCTCGAGGAATATGAAAAGGCTCCAGACGTAACAAGAACGAGAATGTATCTTGAGACCCTGAACAAGGTTCTTTCGGAAGCAAGCAAGACGGTTGTACTCGATCAAAGCAGTGTTCTGAAACTCCTTGATCTTGAAGGGAGCGTGAGGTGATGAAATACAAAGTCATTATTCCCGTTGCGATTATCGTAGTAATAGCGGTCATACTTCTGCCGAGTTTCTTCTTCATCATTGATGAAACTGAACAGGCTGTTGTCTTGAGGTTTGGAGAAATACAGAAATCTATCACAGAGGCCGGCCTTTATACTAAGACTCCTTTCATCGACAACGTGAGGAAATTTGACAAGCGCATTCAGATATACGACGTAGATGCAGAGAGAATATACTCAAAGGACAAGAAGACGATTCTGACCGATACATTTGCTTTATGGAGAATTGTAGATCCAAGGAAATTCATTGAGACAATGAAATCCGAACTGAGTGCTCTTACAAGAATTGACGATGTTGTGTACTCTCACGTTCGAAACACATTTGGAAAACTCGATTACGACGAGATCATTTCCGGACAAAGAACGGATGTCCTTGATGAAATCACAAGTCTTGCTGCAAATGATATGAAGGACTTCGGAATTCAAATAATATCCGTTCGTGTTAAGAGAGCCGATTTGCCCGATGAAAATAGAAACGCTGTCTTCGAGAGAATGAAGTCGGAGAGAATACAAGAGGCTTCTTTAATAAGGGCCGAAGGGAATAGAGAGGCACAGAAGTTGAGAGCAGAGGCAGATAAGGAGGCACAGATTACGATTGCCACAGCCCAGAAGGAAGCAGACATTATGATCGGAACAGGTGATGCTCGAGCCCTTTCAATCTATGCTGAGGCCTTCAACAGAGACCCGGATTTCTATGAATTCATGAAGAGACTCGAAGTCTATGAGAACACTCTTGGAGATGCGAATTATATTTTGGGTCCTGCTATGGATTTCATTGACAAACTGTCCAAAGGAGAATAATGAGCTGCAGAAAGTCTCTTCTTGAACCTGGAAACTTTGAAATCAATGTCAGAAGATCCAGGTTCATTGGTGACAGCGCAAGATGCGAATGTGAAGAAGAAGCAAAGTCTCTTATCAAGTTTTTTTCTCAAAGGCATGCGGGTGCAGATCATTGTTGCTGGGCATACCGAATTTCCCTTCCAGGAAGGGAAATCGCTAATTACTCAGATGCAGGAGAACCTCATGGATCAGCCGGTAAGCCTATTCTCGGAGCTATCGAACGACTTGAGCTTACTGACGTTGTCGTTGTAGTTACAAGGTATTTTGGCGGAACAAAACTTGGAGTGAGAGGTTTGATAGATGCCTACGGAGAGACTGCTGCAGGAGCGCTCAGGGCCGGGAAACTGGCCCTGTATTGCCCTGGGTTGGAGCTGATTGTAGAAATGAATTATAGTCAGTGGAATGATTTCATCAGACTCTTCGGTGAAGACAAAGACTATTCGGTCCGAAAAGTTGACTATTCAGAAAAGGTTTTCGCATCACTTGCTGTTCAGGAAAAGAACATAGAAAGAATTACAGGGTTTCTTGAAGACAGAAGGATCTTTCACAAATCTGGGGAAGAACTGAGTTTTGTCAGCCCGCTCGAGTGATTCTGATTAATGTACTCCTGCAAGTAATAGTCCATTATCTTCCTGGATATCTGCGATGCCAGTCCAGACCCATAACCTCCTTCATGAACGAAGACGGTTACCACTATTTCGGGTTCTTCGAGCGGCATGAAGCCGGTAAACCAGGAATGGGTAGGTTTTGAACCTCCTTGTTCCGCTGTACCTGTCTTGCCGGCTGCCGTTTCTTCAAAATTTCTGAAGGCAGAATAGGCGGTCCCCGCCTCGGCAGCTCCGCCTCCCTTGCTTATGACATTTCCCAAAGCTTCTCTAAGTAAACTCCAGTCATTTTCACCGAGTTCAATTACGGTCCTGTCGCTCTCTCTTTCAAAGCCTATATAGGGAAGTATTTCCCGGCCTTTAGTGGCAATTTCACCGGTCATTTTTGCCAGCTGTAAAGGAGTGATACTTAGATACCCCTGTCCTATTGAAATCTGAATAGTATCCCCGGGAAACCAGTTTTCTTCGAGCTTTTCTTGTTTCCAGGAAGGAGAAGGCATTAGACCAATTGATTCCTCAGGTAGATCTATGTTAGTTGGCTCGAAAACCTCCCATATTTCGGCATAATTGTTGATCGTATCAATTTCCAATTCAAGGCCCAGCTGATAGAAATATACGTTGCATGAAACGGTTATGGCTTTAGACAGATCTGTCATACCATGTCCGTATAGATTCCAGTCTCTGTAAACCCCCTGGACCACGCCCTGGCTGTCTTTATACTGAAAACTTCCTCGACAATCTATTTGCTCAGTCGTATCCTTTCCTTCTGCCAGAGCTACCATTGCAATGAATGGCTTGATCACTGATCCTGGCGTAAAAGGGGTTAGCGCTCTATTGACAAGCGGCCTGGAGGGATCCAGATTCAATCTTTCCCAATCTCTATTGGAGATTCCCCTTGTGAAAGACATGTTTTCGAATCCAGGGACCGATACCAGAGCAAGGAGTTCTCCGCTTGTTGTCATCACTACGGCTGCACCACTCTTACCAGTCTCGTTGATTAGCTCATAAATGTACTTGGACATTTGAGAGTCTATGGTTATAGTAAGATCTTCCCCCCCTACAGGTGGCCTTTCACCTTCAAGACTTATCTGACGTCCTAGGGCATCGACTCTTATTAACTTTTCGCCTGGAGTTCCTCTCAGTAGATCATTGTATTGCCTTTCAATTCCCATAACTGGTTCTCCGTCAGCTTTAATGTATCCCACAACGTGCGCAACACCGGGATTGTTTTGGTAGTATCTGATAACCCTTTCTGAAACCTCCAGCTCCGGGAAGTCGTTCAGTCTTTCTGCGAGAGCCGCCGGAAGATTCGTTTCGACACTTCCAAATATCTCAAGGTTTCTCACAAGCATTTCTGCTTTCTGTTTGTCGTCGAACGCATTAACCATCATTCTCTCCAAGTCATTGGGGAGAAAGACCACCTTCTTTTCAATATTGTAGTAGGGTGCATCCCAGGCAAGCGGAATTCCATTACGATCCAAAATCATTCCTCTTTGAGGAAGCAGAGAGATCGATCGACGACTAATGCTTTCTACTTGTTCCGAGTATTTGTCAGTGTTTACTATCTGGTAATCGTACAATTTGTATATGAAAACTCCTATGGTCAGAATGAAAAGCACGAAGAAGAGGTCGAATCTCTTAGTCTTCAACGCTCAACCTCCTCAATATGAGAAATGTTGCGAAGAACGGAAAGAGCACACCGAAACCGGTACCGGCAAAACAGACCCCTGTAATACCTATTACCGCCGCGACAAGAGCACCAAAACTTGGTGTTCGATAGCGATCCTGAAAGGCAATTGCAGAAAGAACAAGTATTATTGCAAGGGCAATTACCATACCGATTCCGGAAAGGGCAATTCCTACTATCCATGAAAGCATTAATGCAAGCGCAAGCGCAAAGGCGACATTTCTCGTCGGCAAAAATACTAGTAGCGTTAGATATAGGGGATATAACGGGATCAAGTCTCCGAATCCGAGATCAATGAATAGAGCCGGTACTATTAGAAGCAGCCAAATCATTCCTGCAACTCCAGAAAGAGAAAGTAGTCACCAAATACGTTGGGATTCTTTACCAGGTAATCGCTTCCATGACGTCCCGCGATTTCACCTATTAAATCGAGTTTCATTGCTTTGTAGTATCCATACCCGGGAACCGTCGAAGCAATTCTAACGGAGTCACCTACTTCTAGATAATAGGGATCAAATGTTGAGAAATACAGTTTTCCCGAGTCTGAATAGACTGCTCCTTCAATAACCTTCTCGTCGCTGTGAACAACTGCCGAAATTCTGGTTCCCGGAGATGTGAGAGGAGAAACTAGCAAGTAACCTTCATTCGAGCTTTTCACCACTCCATAGATAGTCAATGAAAAGATTGAAGCAACGGGAGTTCCTGGAAAAGCCGGTCTGTTTGTGGTCATAACGGCTGTATTGTTTCTTTCAAAACTGAAAAACGCAACTCGCATTGGTATTGGAAATTCAGACTTATCACTGAATGAATCGGCGAATCTATTCAGATCTCTTATTACACGATCTATACTTCTAGATTGAAAGAGAGACCTAAAAAAATTCTCGATGTCAACTCTAATATTTATAAGAGGTAATGCCATGTCATCAAAAATCCCACTAGCCTTTCTATTTGTGCCTGTCACTTCGAGAATCGAAGACAGGATAAGAAAGATCATTAGGATTACAACCGCCACTTCAGCGAACTTCACCAGAGAAGTCTCCTCTATCTCAAGTTGCCTTTTTCAATTCTTTCAAGTATTGAAACCCTCTCCAGAACCTGCCCGGCTCCTCTCGCCACACAAGTCAAGGGATCATCGGCTATGACAACCATGATTCCAGTTTCTCTTTGAATTAGCTCTTGCATCCCGTTCAAGAGGGAGCCTCCGCCCGCAACGACAATACCGCTTTGAACTATATCGGAAATAAGTTCGGGAGGTGTGTTTTCCACGGTGAGCTTCACTGCTTCGACAATTCTGAAAACCGGTTCTGCAATCGCCTCTCGAATCTCTGAACCGGAAATGGAGATCTTGCGCGGTAGTCCTGAATTCAAGTCAAGTCCAACAATCTCCGCGTAAGAACTGTCGGCTTCCTCTGTCTCGACTACATTTCCAATTTCCATTTTGATACGCTCCGCCGTTTTCTCGCCAATCATAAGTCTATATTTTTCTTTGATGTACTGAATGATATAATCATCCATTTCGTCTCCACCAACTCTTATAGATTGGCTCAACACAATGCTGCCGAGGGAGATAACCGCAATTTCAGTCGTTCCCCCGCCGATATCTACTATCATATTTCCGGTAGGTTCTTCCACATTCAGGCCAGCGCCGATTGAACTGGCCATTGGTTCTTCGATGAGGAAAACCTTCTTCGCTCCGGCCTCTATTCCGGCATCCACAATCGCCTTTCTCTCCACTTCCGTTGCTCCGGAAGGAACGCCAATCACTATTCTTGGCTTAACGAAAGTATGTCTGCCGATAGCTCTTCCCATGAAATACTTCAGCATTGCAAGAGCGATGTCGTAGTCTGCAATTACCCCGTCTTTCAAGGGGCGAGTAGCAACTATGCTCGCAGGTGTTTTACCCACCATTCTTTTTGCTTCCAGGCCAACCTGAAGGATCTTTCCTGAATTCACATCGATTGCAACAACTGAGGGTTCATTAGTTACTACTCCCTGACCTTTTACGTAGACCAGGGTGTTGGCAGTTCCCAAATCGATACCCATGTCTTGCCTTAAGAACATTCGAAGGCCTCCTGTCGGGAAAGTCTTTATTTTCAATTCTACCATCAGGATGAGACCGAATGACGAAGCGAGCGAAAATCAACATCATTGTTCACTAACCATCTGGAGAAGGTATTACGCATGTTTGACTATGCCTTAATCAAAGTGATAGAATCCATGTGGCCTTGTTGAGAGCAGAGTATGGGCGCTGTTTTCTCTCTTTCGATAGTCTCGTTAATTGTAGATTAATTGATTGATGATAAAGCTCGATGCGATGATTGTGACGAAAACACGGAGGTGAAGACATGGAAGATAGAGAGTTAAGAACGCTGAACCATCTCATGTACATGGAATACTACACAGGAGGAAATGCAGGACTCTTCATGAAGATGAAGCGACTAGTGTATTCTTTTCAGAGTCCTTTTCAGAGAATAGATATTTTCGAACACCCCGAATTTGGAATGGTGCTTGTGTTGGATGGAATAACGATGTTCACTGAAGCTGACGAGTTTATGTATCATGAAATGCTGGTCCACGTACCTCTATTTACACACACGAATCCAAAGCGGGTTTTGATTATTGGTGGCGGCGACGGCGGAAGCTTGAGAGAGGTTCTTAAACACCCCACTGTCGAAGAAGCGATTCTGTGTGAAGTAGATCCATATGTAATCGATGCAGCAAAGCTTCATCTAAAGGAGATGTCAGTGGAACTCGACAATCCTAAGGCATCGATTATTAATGAAAACGGAGCTGACTTCGTTAGAAAGAACAAGGATTATTTTGATGTGATAATTGTGGATTCTACTGATCCGACGGCAGGCGAAGGAGGGCATCTCTTTACGAAAGAGTTCTATTCGAACTGCTACAAAGCTTTAAGAAAGGACGGGATATTCTGTGCGGAAACCGAAGATCCCTTCTATGATAAGGGATGGGTTGCGATTGCTTATAACAGGATTTCCTCCGTATTTCCCATTTCAAAGATGTACACAGGTTTCATGACAACATATCCTTCTGGCATGTGGACTTACACAATTGGATCAAAAGAAGTAGATCCACTCGAGGATTATGATGAAGAAAAGGTTCTTGACTTTGGGGCACCTCTTAGATACTACAATACTGAAATACATCGGGCCTCGTTTGCTCTTCCCACGTTCCTTAAAGAGCTGACCGGTCAGTTTTGATATCCGGCGACGACTGCCATTTTGTATATTGTGAATATGGTTTCTAGAGTTTAGAGAATGATCCAAGTATTTAACTGGAGATGTTCTCCTTCTTTTTGTTGAATTAACCTGCGTCACCTGTGCCGTGATAGAATCATCGTTGATCGGCAGGAGGGAATATTAATGTATAACAGAGATCGAATAAGAAACATATCCATAATTGCTCACATTGATCATGGGAAGACTACTCTCGTTGACAGATTCTTAGATATTACCGATACTGTGGACAGAAGAAACAAAAAGGATCAGTTTATGGATTCCATGGACATAGAGAGAGAAAGAGGAATTACGATAAAGTCTAAACCCGTGAAGCTGAATTACCTTGCTGATGATGATATTACATACGAGATCAACATTATTGATACGCCAGGCCATGTTGACTTCAATTATGAGGTTTCCAGGAGTTTGGCTGCCTGTGAAGGAGCAATCTTGCTTGTTGACGCTTCTCAAGGTGTTGAAGCCCAGACGGTTGGTAATACATATCTCGCTATTGAGAACGATCTTGAGTTGATACCTGTGTTGAACAAGATAGATATTCCAAATGCAAACATCGAAGAAACTCTAGCTGAAATAGTCGATTTAATAGGCTATTCTCCTGAAGACTGTCTTCAGGCGAGCGCAAAGACTGGTCAAGGGGTCAAGGAGCTTCTAGAAGCAGTTGTCAAGAGAGTATCTCCTCCGTCGGGAATGCTAGAAGCGCCATTAAAAGCATTGATTTTCGACGCGATTTACGATAAGTATAGGGGAGTAGTTATTCACGTAAGAATCTTTGATGGTGTTGTCAAAGCTGGGGATAAGATTCAGATGATGGCTTCCGGAGAAGTCTTTGAAGTAGTCGAAGTGGGATACTTCCTTCCTCAGATGGAAATTACCGATTCTCTGGATGCAGGTGAGGTTGGTTATGTCATTGCCGTAATAAAAGACGTATCGAGTGCCAAGATAGGAGATACCGTTACTTCTGCGAATAATCCCACTGAGATTGCTCTTCCCGGTTACAAAGAGGCGAAACCTATGGTCTACGCCGGGATGTTTCCGGGAATGCCCGAGTACTACGACGAGCTAAGAAAAGCGCTGGATAAATTCAAACTGAACGATGCCGCGCTTGTTTTTGAACCGGAGAATTCTCCTGCTTTGGGTTTTGGCTTCAGGGTGGGTTTCCTTGGCCTACTTCACATGGATGTAGTCAGAGAAAGGCTCGAAAGAGAGTTCGAAATTGCCTGTATTCTTACTGCCCCTAATGTCGTGTATCGAGTTGCTTTACAGAACGGTGAAGTTGTAGAAATAACTAATCCCGCTAGCTTTCCCGAGCCCGGTGAGTTTTTGAGGGTTGAAGAACCATTTGTCGATCTATCTATAATCACGCCTTCGGAATACATGGGGAACTTAATTGGATTCATCACATCAGAAAAGAGAGGGGACTTCAAAGCGGTAGAAAACGCCGGGAAGAATCGGGTTGTACTTCGTTTTGAGGCTCCGCTGTCTGAGATTATGTTTGATTTCTTCGATAGGATGAAGGCAATTTCGAGAGGGTACGCGTCAATGGATTACGAAATACTCGGCTATCGTGAGTCGGATTTGGTGAAAGTAACAATCCTCGTCAATAAGGAGACTGTAGATTCCCTTTCATTCATAGTTCATGTAGACAAGGAATATCCTGTAGCGAAGAAGGTAGTCGACAAGTTAAGCGAACTAATACCGCAGCATCAGTTTCAAATTCCGATACAGGCGAAATCAAGAGGAAGAATAATTGCTAGAAGCGATATAAAGGCATTACGAAAAGATGTGTTGGCCAAATGCTATGGAGGAGATGTAACAAGGAAGATGAAGCTCCTTGAGAAGCAGAAAGAAGGAAAGAAGAGAATGAGAGAAATCGGTCAGGTAACCATTCCACAGAATGCCTTCCTTGCGATTTTGAGAATCGGTGAAGAAGAGTGACGAGGTGAGAACATTGGTAAAACTCGGAGCGCATATGTCGACGTCTAAAGGTTTTGATAAAGTTCCTGGGGACACGGTGGGGATCGGTGGAAACACCTTCCAGATCTTTCCTCATAGTCCAAGGATGTGGAGGGCCTCTCTTCCCAAGAGTGAAATTTCAGCCAGTTTCATGTCTGAAATGAAAGACAAATCCCTTGATCCATTCGATTGCATGGTGCACTCGGGTTATCTCGTCAATATTGCTTCCCCTAATGAAGATGTATGGGAGAAGTCTGTGAATCTTCTTTCTCTTGAAATGAAGATTACGGCTGTTTTGGGTCTGAAGTACTTGAATTTCCATCCAGGAAGCCACCTAGGTGAAGGCCTCAGTGCAGGAATAGAAAGGATTCTTAAGGGAATTGAAATAGCTCTAGGTAAGAATCAGGACAACGATGTGATGCTTCTTCTGGAAAACGTCGCTGCAAAAGGCAATCACATTGGCAGCAGTTTTGAGGAACTTTCAGCGATAATTGACGGTTCTATTCAGCCTGAGAGAATTGGGATAACATACGATACCTGTCACGGGTTTGACTCGGGTTTCGAGATAAGGAACTTAGAGGGAACCCTAAAGCTTATTGACAGAATTGATTCAACAGTAGGCTACGAAAAACTGAAGATGATACATCTAAACGACAGTAAATTTCCGCTCGGCGCTGGCAAGGATCGTCATGAAATGATTGGCAAGGGTTACATCGGTATGAATGGCGGATTCAAGGAGTTTCTTTCAAACGAAAAGATACAGGAAATTCCGTGGCTTCTGGAGACGCCTGGAGACGATGCTGATCATGCTTCGGAGATTAAGTATGTAAGGGAGCTAATTGGATAGCGGAGGAAACCATTCGATGAAGAAGTATGTTGTGGTAACAGGAGGCGTAATTAGTGGAATCGGTAAGGGAATCCTTTCCGCCTCAATTGCTAGAGTTATGAAGGAGTGCGGAGTAGAGGTGAATACTCTGAAGATAGACCCTTATCTGAACCTCGATGCCGGCACTATGAATCCAAACCAGCATGGTGAAGTTTTCGTTACCGAGGACGGTTATGAAGCAGATCTTGATCTCGGCCATTATGAGAGATTTCTCGGCAAGAACATGAGAAGAGAGAACAACATGACAGCGGGGCAGGTCTTCAAGTCAATAATCGACAAAGAGAGGAAAGGGGACTTTCTAGGAGCCACCGTTCAGATGGTTCCGCATGTGACTGATGAGATAAAGTCTAGAATCAGAAAAGTGCCAGGTGATCTAATAATGATAGAAATCGGAGGTACTGTTGGTGACATTGAAGGAGAGATATTCCTCGAAGCGGTGCGTGAACTGTGGGTCGAGGAGGGACCGGAGAACTTTCTCTTCATACATGTTACCTATGTTCCCTATCTGCGCGTCACGAACGAGTTTAAGACAAAGCCGACGCAGCAGTCAGTTCAGCTTCTTAGAAGAATTGGAATTCAGCCTCAAATGATTGTTGTAAGATCTGAGCTTCCAATTGAAGAAAACGAGCTCGGAAAGATTGCCCTTTTTGGCGGAGTAGAAAGGCGGATGGTCTACAACCTACCTGATTCAGAGAACGTTTATGATGTTCCTAGAATTGTTTACTCCCACGGAATTCACAGAAAGATTGCATCCTGGCTAAGCATCGAAATCGAAGAACGATTCGACTGGAACTATCCCAGGTCGTTTGCTCCAACCAGGGTGGCAATAGTAGGCAAGTACCTTGGTACAGACGATGCTTACAAAAGTATTTCTGAAAGTATTACTCTCTGCGGAGCAAGCAAGCCAGAAGTCATTGATTCACAATATTTTGAGGATATGACTGATGAACAAATAAAGGCCGAGCTTCGTAAATACGACGGGATAATCATACCCGGCGGTTTTGGCAAACGAGGTATTGAAGGAAAGATTGCCGTGATAAAGGCAGCCAGAGAAGAGGATATACCGATTCTCGGCATTTGTTTGGGAATGCAGCTTATGGTTATCGAGTTTGCAAGGAACGTTTGCAAGCTAGAGAATGCCAACTCGACGGAGTTCGATCCTTCCACTCCTTATCCAGTCATCGATCTAATGGAAGAACAGAAAGCTATATTGAAACTCGGCGGTTCGATGAGACTTGGCGCCCAGGAGACTCCAATAGAAGAAGGTACCACTCTTTACGAGGCTTATAACGAGCGTCTAGTGTATGAAAGACACAGGCATAGATATGAAGTCAACCTTGAGAGTTTTCACAATCTTTTCAGGATGCCAGATGAAGCAGTTGAAAGTAGATTGACGATATCCTCTAGAGCGACATTCGTCGAGGCAATTGAACTTCCTGAAAAGAGATTCTTTGTCGGTATTCAATATCACCCTGAATTCAGGTCGAAGGTGGGTAGGCCCAATCCAATATTTGAGCTTTTCCTGAAGAGAGTAAGAGAGAAGAGAAGGATTCAAGAGTGAACTTCGAAAATGGGAGAGTGCTAGATCTTTCGGAACCGCAAATAATGGGGATTCTCAACATTACCCCCGACTCCTTTTTCCCGGGAAGTAGATTCATCGACACATCGTTTGCTTTGGACAAAGCTCTTGAAATGCTTGATGACGGTGCGGCAATAATAGACATAGGTGGAGAATCTTCAAGACCGGGAGCTGAGAAGGTAGAGTTAAAAGAGGAAATCTCAAGGGTTCTACCCTTAATAAGGCAATTGAGAAGCAGAAGACCTGATGCAGTGATCTCAGTAGACACTTACAACAGTGAGACTGCGAGTGTTGCACTTTCTGAAGGGGCAGACATAATCAACGATATCTCAGGGCTCAGGTCGATGAAGATGATAGAGGCAATCTCTGAAAATCAAGCTGCTGTTGTTATTATGCACATGAGAGGTGATCCTTCTACCATGAGCCGAATGACTAATTATCGTGACGTAGTTGAAGAAGTGTCATCTTGGCTACTTGAAAGGGCCAGGCGGGCAATCGATTTCGGAGTAGATCCTGACAGGATAATACTTGATCCCGGGATAGGGTTCGCCAAGTCCGCTGAGCAGAGCATTGAGATTCTGAAAAACATAGAGAAGTTCAGGGAGAAGGGTTTTCCAGTTCTTGTAGGGCATTCCAGAAAAAGCTTCATATCAAAGATTACTGGAACACCAGTCGAAAAGAGATTGGAAGAGACTATTAGCATTTCAACATACTTATACCTTAAAAGGGTGAACATAATTCGCGTCCATGACGTACAGGAGCACGGTCGAATCTTTGGTATACTTAAGACATTGAACCCATGCGGAGAGTATTGGGGGGAGTAATTTGCCCTATAGTAAACGCTCAAAGAAATACTGGAAGGAAACCTGGAAGGCTTATCTCTTTCTGCTGCCTTCGATTATAATCCTGGGAGTGTTCGTCTTCTGGCCAATCGGTTTCTCGCTTGTTCTCAGTTTCTTTAAGTGGGACTATACGTCGACTACTCGCTATTTCATAGGTTTTGACAATTACAAGGAGCTCTTCAGGCTAACATATCCCGTATCTCTAAGTTTTGTCAACTCCCTAATGAACACTGTAGTTTATGTTGTTATCGTTCTTGTAGTAGTTCAGCTTCTATATTATCTTCTTGGACTTATGAGTAAGTATGATAAGACAGACAAGAGTCATTCGTCTTTATACATTATTTTCATTGCCTTGCTTTCCGGATATGTTCTTTTGCGTAATACCAGCATCGGTCTTACAACTGTCGGGCTGTTTACAGGATTGGGATTGATGGGTTTTGGACTCTATGTACTTCTCCGCAGGAAGAGCAGCATTCAGAGCAGAAGGATGAAATCAAGCCAGTGGTCAACACTTATCCTTTTTGCTATTGTCTATTATGTTTTTACTTACCAGATCCTCACGCAAAGCGCCGACTTTGTTCAGTATTTCACTCTGGCCAAAGAAAGCTCGGACTTTCTTAAGTCTATCTATAATACGGTCTATTATGTTCTGCTCTCAGTTCCCACACAGATAGGCCTCGCTCTAATTATTGCTATGCTCTTGAACAAGAATATCAAGCTGAGATCTCTTTTCAGGACTGCTTATTTCATCCCCTTTGTTACATCTGTCGTTGCCGTTTCACTTGTTTGGCAGTGGATGTTTAACGACCAGTTTGGATTGCTAAACTACATTCTTTCAATCTTCAATATGCCGAGAATTGCGTGGCTTAAAGATGAAGTCTGGACAATTCCTACGATAGCTATAGTCTCTGTATGGCAGCATGTTGGATACACTACAGTGATCTTTCTTGCTGGTCTTCAAAACATCGATAAGTCCTATTACGAAGCCGCCGATGTCGATGGCGCAAGCGGGTGGCAGAAATTCAAGTTCATAACCTGGCCGCTCCTATCGGGCACCACTTTCTTCATAATGATAATCACGATGATAGGTTCGTTCAAGGTCTTCTCTCAGATCTTTATTCTTTACCAGGGACTACCTGGACCGGTCAATAAGAGCGGATTGACCCTTGTATACTACGTATTTGATGCATTTTACAATCAGCAGAGGATGGGAGTAGCGAGTGCAGCTGCATATGTTCTCTTCATGATTATTCTGGTCTTGACAATGGTCCAGTTATATGTGGGCAAGAAGCGCGTTCACTACGAAGGTTGAGGTGTTCGGATGACTACATCGTCGACTAAGATTATCTCGAAGATCCTACTCTACGTAGTAATTATTGGTGGAGCCTTTCTGATGCTGATTCCATTTGCCTGGATGGTTGCCACTTCATTCAAGGCGCCCAGTGAAGTTTCAAGCTGGCCTCCCGTATGGACGACAAAGAACGCTGCAAGTTCCTTCACGTTCAAGACCCAAATCAAGCAGAAGAGCGCAAGTTCTTCGGTAGATCTTTCGACTTTGAGTCTCAGTGAATTCAGAAACTTCGCGGCCCTTATGGAGGAGTCTGCAAGTTTTGATACGCTAACCATTAATCTTGATGATGACCCCGTTAGAAGAGGCGAAATAGAGATCCAGCTCTTGGAGGCAGACGGTTCTCCCGCGGACTATTCAACGGAGGTTGATCGGCAGACATTCGAATCTCTTGTTGAAAGGTATCATGCGCTTGCAACAAATTTCCCCGACTCCCTTTCAAGTAGTTTGAAGAATCTTCCCGCGGATGATGTTGGCCGTTTTCTGGACGGCTTCTTCAACGTGGCTGTGTATGGAGATAATGGTTTTGTTAGGCGAGTTGTTCTCGTAACGTCGCTCAAGACGGAGTATTCGAAAGCAATAGAAAGACTGGTGCAAAGCGTTGAGACTTCTATGAAAGAGTTGCCAATAGATAATGACGAAAGCAAACTGATCAAAACGAAAATCCGGGAAGAGGCGGCCAGACTTTTCGAAAACCCGGTTGCTGGGCTTAAACGTTCAATAGAGAATCTCGAGTCTTATAGGACGGGAAATACCGGGGTCACCGATTTGACGGAACTGGAGAAAGTGGTAGAAGATTTGAGAGAAGGCGTAGATATTATCAGGAGTGTTGCTTCTGAAGTAGTTACTCTTTCTAAAGAAATCTCTAGTGGAGATTCCAGAGTCTCTGTTTCAGTGAGACAGCTCGAAAGATCTCTTGAAGCAGTACCGTCTGGATTGATACAGTGGATGGACTTGTTGGACTTGTATTCCGACTTGAGGGTTCTCTATAACGAATCACAGAATGAGAGCCTTTCATGTGCTTCAATAGTAGGAGAGATACGCAGTGATTCTGAAGTGCACTCCCTGCTGTCCGACTTTGTGAATCAATGGGATATTGATGAGCAAATTAGGAACCACTTGCTTACCAAGGTTAATCCTTCTAATGTACGGAATGCAGTCTCTATTCTCCTAAACTATCTTGACAGCAATTTCAAGGAGAGCTTGTCAGAACACTTCTCCGATGTGCAGACACCACTAGAAGCAGTCAATGATGCCATGAATTTTCTGAGAACATCACTTCTGGTTGCTTCGGATACGGTCCTCGATGAGAAAGTCAATAGCGCGATGGATGAAGAGACATCTTATTCGAGTCTTACGAGACTGATTGAAGAAGTGGCTTCAGCGGCAGGTCAAACAATCGGAGTCGGCGGTGTTGTAGCAACCCTGGATAGGCAGGCAAGCATCAGCGGCGACGAACCTTTTGCAGAACTGATAAGACGAAGATGGAAAGAGACTGATCTAATTGGTACTTTCTCCAGAATTCATTCCGATATATTCAGTGAGTTGGATCTCTCAAGTAAACCTGATGAAGTTGAAAGGGTTTACTACAGGGGCATCATTTCACCTTCTGGTGCGAAATCTTTCGACATAAAGCTGAAAGAAATTCCCGCGGTCTGGCTAAAGGACGACATATCTGCCGGCAAGGCCAATTTTACTCTGGGAGAAACTTTACGCAATTTCTTTCAAAACTATATTTCAGCATGGAATGCTGCACCATTCGGCAGGTATTACTTCAACACTGTGTTTGTAGCTATTGTGACAACATTTGTTGAGATAATCTTTGCAGCAATGGCCGCCTTTGCATTTGCAAAGATGGAGTTCTTTGGGAAAAATCTTTTGTTCACCCTCTTTTTGGCGACAATGATGGTCCCTGGAGAAGTACTCCTTGTGCCCAACTATATCACGCTTACTGCCCTTGGCTGGATTGACTCGTATTACGCTCTAATTGTTCCGTGGGTAGTCTCCGTTTTTGCAATATTCTTGTTGAGACAGCATTTCATGACTATCCCGAACGAGCTGTATGATGCAGCTATGATTGACGGCCTTTCTAAGTGGCGCTTTCTTTGGACAATTCTAGTTCCACTTTCAAAACCTGCTGTTATAACCGGTGCGCTTCTGAAATTTGTCGGCAGTTGGAATTCCTTCCTTTGGGTCCTAATAGTTACTAAGAGTCCCGAGATTAGGACTTTACCGGTGGGACTCCAAAATTTCAGTTCTGCAACGGGAAGTGATTACCATCTCCTGATGGCAGCCGCTACATTTTCCATAATTCCCGTCGTAATTCTCTTCCTGATTACCCAGAAGTACTTCATTGCCGGAATTGCTAGGAGTGGTCTAAAATAAAGAGCAAGAAGAATAGGGCGAAATTTCCGCTTGGATTGTTCATCTTTCTGGCGCTTCTTTTCTCGCTCTTGTTAATCACAAACTATAACGCAATAGCACGTTACAAACAGGCTCAGAGAAAACTTGAGAACCTCCAGAGGGAGTATGATGCTCTCGAGAAAGAAATCGAAATCAAGGAATCTGAATTGGAGCTCTTGAGACAGCTGGCTCCGGGAATGCTACAAAATGACGCTGGAGGAAGCAAATGAAATTCGTGGTAACAACCTCGTATAAGCCTACTAGAGAAGAAGTCGTGAATGCCAGAACTCTGGCGGAAGAATTGGGAGTGAAGTACGTTTCGAGAAGTCGACTGAAGGAATTCGAGAAAGAGAACCTCGTTGATTTCTATTACGTGTTTGACAAGAATGGTCAACTTTCCATAAAAGCCAGGCAATCTGTTTTCTTCTTTCATCCAGGAATGTCGAAAGTTAGATACAAGAACATCAAGCTTCAAGATTCTGACTACTTGATAAACAGCATGGAGCTTTCAGGGGAAGAGATAGTCCTCGACACTACTTTTGGACTTGGAAATGAGGCGCTTCTCATAGCACACTTCTTGCCTCGGGGCAAAGTCGTTGGCCTCGAAGCGTCCGAACACATATTCAGAGTAGTTTCCCACGGTCTCCGCAGCTACCCTTACACTGATGAATGGATAAGAGAGGCTTCAACAAGAATCGAGCTTCATAATGTTGATCTGCGGGAGTTCGTAAAGACTTGTGCAGACAATTCTTACGATATTGTCTACTGTGATCCTATGTTTGACAGACCCCAGATGAGTTCTCATTCAATCAATCCTCTTAGGCCCTTTGCAGTATATGAGAGAATAATGAAGTCTGATGTGGATGAAATGATACGGGTTGCTTCGAAGAGATTCATAATCAAGAGCAGAGCAAGAGATACGCTTTTTGAGGAGCTTGATCTTCAGTTCGATAAACTCTGGGGAAGTAAGAAAAGCGGAGTATTGTATGGGGTAATTGAGAAGAAATGATCCCACTGGTATTAGGCCCAACTGCCGTTGGGAAAACTTCACTTCTCCTGGAGATGGCTGGAAGAATTCCAATAGAAGTGATTTCAGTAGATTCTCGCCAGATCTATCGCTTCATGGATATTGGTACTGCAAAGCCAACACGTACTGAACTATCTCTGCTCAAGCATTGGCTGATAGACATTCGCGATCCCGATGAGAGTTTCGATGTTATGGAATTCAGGAAGCTCTCTCTCAAATCTATAACAGAGATCAGGTCAAAGGGTAGAATCCCAGTCTTGGCAGGTGGGACGGGTTTATATGCTGACGCCCTTGTAAGAGGACTGTCAGATGTTCCGGCGAGAGATGAAAGCATTCGCGAGGCCCTTCTGCAAATTGAAGCGCAGAAGAAGGGTGCATTGAGGGAGCTTCTCAGTAAAGTAGATCACAAAGCCTTTGAAATGATACACGAAAATGATCTGAAACGGGTTGTCAGATATCTTGAGGTATTTTTCAGAACGGGGAAACCGTTGACTGAATTCCATAAAGAGAGCGAGATATCTGGAGAGTTTGGTATAGTGATTTTAGAGAGAGAAAGAAGTGAGCTACACAGAAGAATCGAGGCGCGTGTCCGCAGGATGATTGACTCCGGTCTTGCAGATGAGACGGAGAGGCTTCTCGAGATGGGTTATCGTCCGGAACTTAACGCACTGAAGACAATAGGTTACGCTGAGATGGTACAATATATAAAGTGTGGAGTATCCCTTAGGGATACTATTGAGCGGATTATCGTAAACTCTAGAAGATACGCTCGTCGTCAGATAATTTGGTTCAGAAGATACAGAGAAGCTTTGAGAATTGACCTGTCCAGTCTCGGAAATGAGGCAGCTCAGGTTCTTGAAAATACGATTCTCTCAGTTTGGGGGGGTAAGAATGGCTGAAAAGTTCAATTTGCAGGATCGTTTCTTGAATCTTCTAAGGGTTAACCGGATCGAAGTCAAGATGTATCTCGAAGGTGGATTCCAGACGAAGGGGATGGTCAAGTCTTTCGACAATTTTACTGTGCTTCTTGAAGATGGTCAGGAACAGACTCTTGTTTACAAGCATGCTATCAAGATGATGGTTCCTCAGAAGTATGTGAAGTTGACGAATACTTCGGGCAAGAAGGAGGACTGAAAAGAGTATAGACACTTTACTTGTCGCTGTTTTTTCGTCTGAAGAACAGAATATGAAAACAGGAATACTGGGCGAGCTTCAAGAGCTCGCCCGAACTGCTGGTTATTATGTAACGGAAAGCGTAGTTCAGAATCTTGATTATCCCGATCCAAGACATTACCTTGGAAAAGGAAAGGTCGAGTTTGCGAAGAGAATGATAGAAGCATTTGGTGCATCTCTAGCGATAACACGACATGAGTTATCGCCGTCTCAAGCGATGAATCTTGAAAGATTACTGGGGATACCTGTCATAGATAGAACGCAGCTGATACTTGAAATCTTCGCGGAACATGCAACGACCAAAGAGGGAAAACTCGAAGTAGAACTCGCCAGTCTTAAGTATCAACTTCCTAGATTGAAGGGATTTGGCAGGATGCTTTCACAAACAGGAGCAGGTATAGGTACAAGAGGGCCGGGTGAGAAGAAACTTGAAGTAGATAGACGACAGGCTCAGGATAGAATCTCTCGCCTAAGAAAAGAGATCGATGAGCTCGGGAAACGGAGAGAAATATCACGTAAGAAAAGACAGTCATCTTCCGTACCTCTTGTTTCTTTTGTCGGTTATACGAATGTTGGGAAATCATCGTTAGTCTCCGAGATCAGCAGCGAAGATCTAGTCATCGAAGATAAGCTTTTCGCAACACTCGATACACGCGTCAAGAAAGCGAAGTTGCCTGCTGGAATGCAATTACTGGTTTCCGATACAGTTGGGTTCATTAGAGAATTGCCACACGAGTTGATGGAGAGCTTCAAATCCACGTTGGACGAAGTGAAGTACGCCGATATCCTCGTGGTTGTTTCCGATGCATCCGATATGGCGATTAGAGACAAGTACTTCGTTGTCGACCGTACTCTCCGTGAGATAGGTGTGGGAGAGATCAAAAGGATTCACGTTCTGAACAAGATCGATCTCTGTACGAATCAAAGATTGGCCGAACTGGAAGGGTTCTTTCCGGAGTCAGTAATGGTAAGTGCATTGCGAAGCTACAACATTGAGGGCATACTTAACGAGATCAAAAGGAAGCTTTTTGGTGAAAAGTCGCAAAGAACGTTGAGGCTTACTCCCGCTGAGTTCTCAAATTTCATGAGATTTAGAAACTCCGTGGAAGTGCTTT
The DNA here is from genome assembly GCA_016933635.1 of Kosmotogaceae bacterium. Lineage (GTDB taxonomy): Bacteria > Thermotogota > Thermotogae > Petrotogales > Kosmotogaceae > Mesotoga. The sequence continues at coordinate 20,631 of JAFGAP010000197.1, read as the reverse complement.
CTGAGAGCTTTGACAGAGAGCTCATCGAGATCGAATATTTGTCCTCCGATGAGATAAATGAACGGCTCATTTCTTCTATAAGTGAGGAGGGAAGAAAATGAAAAGGTTATTATCGGTCATACTGGTAATTCTAATTGCTGGGATATTGTTTTCAGCGGCACTTCTTTTTCCTTTGAAGAGGGCACCGGAGATAACGGGCTATTTTGGCGAGTTCAGGGGGAATTCCAGAAATATCAATTATCCAGAGCATTTCCACATGGGAATGGATTATTCAACTGGAAGTATTGTGGGACTTGATCTTCTTTCTCCAGACGATTCGTATGTGAACCAGATTTACATAAACCATCCTATCTATGGTATTGGGATAGCCCTTACACTTCCCAAAGTCACGAATATTCTTACCAATGAGGAAGGTATCAATGTGATCTTTGCACACGTGAACGAAGTCGGGGACACTTCTACGCTAACGGGAAGAAAACTTAATGATCTCTATCACCAGCTAATTTCTGAGTTTGGAGATCAGTATGTCGAAGTAACCTTTGACCCTAGAGAGCTTCCGTTCAGAAAGAGCGATGTTGTGGCAAAATCAGGAAACAGCGGTAATGTCCCGCCTCATCTTCATTTGGAGGTTAGGGATTCAACAATGCAGACGATAATCAATCCGGGATTCTTTTTCGATACAGGTTCTCCAGCTCCGGCAATTGAAATACTTGACATAAGAGCGGGCGGAAAGACGCACTCATTTGCAGAAGGTAAACCAACCATTGAAATGACTCCGAACACTCCACTGGATCTTCATGCAAAGGTTCAGCTAAGGCATCCGATAAGTCCCAAGACTATCGAGCTTTACGTAGAGAACAGTTTGGTCTACCAGATAGATTTCGTATCTTTTGAACTGGATGAAGCCGATAAGGTTCACGAAATATATTCATCGCCGTCAACGGAGTCGGATTACTGGTTCAACTTGAACTCGAGGATTTCACTCAGTGTTCTACCAATAAATATCTGGGATGACATCGACTGGACAAATCCTAGAGATGCAAGGGTTGTAGTTCGAGATCACTGGGGGAACGAGGCTTCGAAAGACTTCAGAATTGAAATGAGGAGGTAATTCAGATGTTTTTCAAGAAGAAGCCGCGCGATATTAGCAAGAATCCTTTTTACGACAACGTGAACACTGTGGTTGTGCACTTTCAGTGTAACAAGTGCGGAGAGAAATTTAGAAGCCATCTCAGAAAGTATTACGATGTCGGTGTAAACTATGGAAAAGGTAAGGGCGCTTACAGGCTCGATAAGGAATTTATTGGCAGCAATTGTCAGAACAGAATTCAGATCATTGCTGAATTCAACAGAGCTTTCAAGCCTTTGTCATTCGAAATTGTCGGTGGTAAATTCATTTCCAAAGAAGAATATGAAGAATAGATTCATTATTATAGGAGGCAGTCATGAAGACTTGGTTGTTCACCAGTGAGAGTGTTACAGAAGGCCATCCCGACAAAATGGCCGATCAGATTTCCGATGCAATTTTGGATGCGATGTTGACGCAGGATGAGAACTCGAGGGTTGCAGTTGAGACTCTTCTTGCGACGGGGGTTGCGGTAGTTGCCGGAGAGGTAAGTACGAAGGCCTATGTAGACATTCCGAGGGTTGTCAGAGACACAATTCTCGATATTGGATACAACAGGGCTAAGTTCGGGTTCGACGGGGAAACCTGCGCAGTTCTTACAAGTATAGATGAGCAGTCACCTGATATAGCTCTTGGAGTTGACAGGTCCTTTGAGGCAAAGAAGAATGATGTAGATAGATACGCCCTTATTGGAGCCGGCGATCAGGGTATGATGTTTGGTTATGCCACGAGCGAGACTCCGGAAATGATGCCTTTGCCTATCGTTCTCGCCCACAGACTTGCTAGAAGACTTAGTCAGGTTCGAAGGGATGAAACCGTCCAAGGCTTCAGACCTGATGGAAAGACTCAGGTTACCGTTAAGTATCAAGACGGAAAACCGGTTGGTGTAACTGCTATCGTAGTTTCAACACAGCACGACCCTGATCTGACCAGTCATGAAATCGAAAGACTTGTCGTTGACAACGTGGTAGCCCCGGTTATCGAGCATGATCTACTGCTTGAGGGTGTCGAAATCTTCGTGAATCCGACTGGTCGTTTTGTTAAGGGCGGACCTTCGGCCGATACTGGTCTGACCGGGAGAAAGATTATTGTCGACACCTATGGAGGTTGGATACCCCACGGGGGAGGCGCCTTTAGTGGTAAGGATCCAACGAAAGTAGATAGATCGGCTCATTACATGGCCAGATACACCGCGAAGAATATCGTAGCCGCCGGGTTGGCTGAACGGGTAACACTCCAGTTGGCTTATGCGATTGGAGTTGCAAAACCCGTGTCGTTTATGATAGATGCTCACGATACAGAGAAGGTGGATCTTGAGAAGCTGCGAAAGGCTGTTCTAAAGGTTTTCGACTTCAGACCCGCCGCCATTATAGACCGTCTGAATCTCAGGAGACCAATCTACAGACAGACAGCAGCATTTGGTCATTTCGGCAGGATTGATGTTGATCTTCCCTGGGAAGAAACCGATGCGGTGGACCAATTGAAGAAAGCACTGGATTGATGATACAATAAACAGGTAAATATCGAAAGGAGGAGAAGTGATAAGTGCCTAACAATGCATCAGCAAAGAAGAGAGTAAAACAGACCGCCAAGAGAACAATGATGAATAAGGCTGTCAGAACGAAATTTAGAAATGCTTCAAAGAAGCTGTATAAAGCTATAGAAGAGGGTGAAGATCCAAAGCTCGTTTCATCCATGCTCAGTGAAGTATATTCTACTCTTGATAAGGCCGCTAAGTCCGGGACGATACATAAGAACACGGCTTCCCGCAAGAAGGCGAGATTAACCTCAAAAGTGAAAACTTACGTCGAGACGAGAGGATAATACAATCAAAAAAATGAAAAAGGTGGCTTAAGCCACCTTTTTTCTGTTAATAGCAGTAATCAAAGATTGTCGGGAGTTGCGTCCTGATGCGTACCTGCGAGTACGTTCTCCTCAGTTTCAGGATCGAACAAATGCATCATCGACATATCGAAAACAAGATCCATCTTGTCACCGGCAGCCGCTCTGCTCTTTGGGTCTACTTTTGCCACAATATCGTCACCGTGAATGTTAGCATGGATAAGCGTTTCACTACCTAGAGGCTCAACAACGTCTACACTGCCCATTACTGTAAACTCATCCTTTGGCGCTACGGCGTACATCTTGTCATATATATCCTCTGGCCTTATACCGAATGTCGTTTCCTTGCCCACCAGGTGTTCGAGCCTTTCAACCTTGTCTTCAGGAACGAGAAGCTTCATGTCTTCCTTCACAACCCAGACTTTTCCTCCTTCAGAGACAAGCTTTGCGCTTATGAAGTTCATTGCCGGAGTTCCAATGAACCCTGCGACAAACTTATTTCTCGGTTCAAAGTAGACCGAATAAGGATCACCTATCTGCTGGATAATGCCGTCTTTCATTATGACAATTTTGTCTGCCATTGTCATTGCCTCAACCTGGTCATGAGTGACGTAGATGATCGTTGCCTGTAGATTCTGGTGGAGTCTCTTCAATTCCGCTCTCATCTGAACCCTTAACTTCGCGTCCAGGTTGGAAAGAGGTTCGTCAAAGAGGAAGACTTTTGGCTTTCTAACTATCGCTCTTCCGACGGCAACCCTCTGCCTCTGACCACCGGAAAGCTGCTTTGGCTTTCGATCAAGGAGCTGCTCTATCCCGAGGATTCTGGCAGCTTCTTTAACTCTTTCCTCGATCTCCGGCTTCGGCGTCTTCCTAAGTTTCAATCCGAATGCCATATTCTCATAAACAGACATGTGTGGGTAAAGAGCATAGTTCTGGAAAACCATGGCGATGTCTCTATCCTTAGGTTCGACATCGTTAACGACCTTACCACCGATTTTTATCGTTCCCTCGGTGATCTCTTCCAATCCGGCTATCATTCTCAATGTCGTTGTCTTTCCACAGCCGGAAGGGCCCAGTAGAACAAGAAACTCTTTGTCTTTTACTTCGAGATTTGCATCCAAAACAGCTTTGAATCCATTTGGATAAGTCTTACCTACCTTCTCGAGGACAACTTCTGCCATCTTGCACCTCCGTCAATCATCATCGACTTGAACAATAAGATCCTTTATTTCAACATCCATCGCTTCATCGCCAGCGTCCATCAAATAGAGGTCGTAAACCCTCTCAAGAAACCTGTTGAAGAGTACGTACTTGCGATAGTCCATCACTACAGCTTTTGGAAGACCGTTTTTTGTTATAATAATATCGGCCTTCTCACAATCGTCAACTACCTTTGAGAAGTGCGTTTTCGCTTCGGCCAGTGAAAAAAAAGAAAGCTCATGTAATCTAGACAAAGGAACCACCTCGGGACCATTATACAGTATGACCATAATTATAGTCAAGCTTGCTTCGGAGGTGCCAGAGATGGCGAAGAAGTTTTTCTTGAAACAACCAATGATGAGAAAGGTTATCTACGCTCTCCTTCCAATTCTGATCTTCGCTATTGGTAACTTCGGTTGGGTGGTGTTTTCCAAGGTAATTCTATCCATTCTCATCTCGGTTTTCGTCGAATGGTTATTCGAAAACAAAAAAGGAAAACCTGTCAGCGAGGCCGCAATAGTCACCGGTTTTTTGATTGGTCTGATTCTCCCACCGGCAGTGCCCTTCTGGATTGTAATTGTTGCCTCTTCATTTGCGATAATCTTTGCGAAAATGGCTTTCGGGGGGTTTGCAAAGAATCTATACAATCCTGCCTTGGTAGGAAGGGCCTTTGTCTATATTAGCTTTCCCGCAGCCGTTCAACAGAGCTGGACACCGGCTGTTCAAAGCTGGGGACAGGGATTCGTTCGCTGGATCAGCTCCGATATCGTTACTATGGCTACTCCTGCGAACATAATCAGAAGTGGCGGAAGTGTAAGTGCGTGGAGAATGATTTTTGGGAATATCTCCGGCTCATCAGGTGAAACTGCAAAATGGTTGATAGCAGCTGCTGCAGTATACCTTGTTATCACCAAAGTTGCCTCATGGAAGATAATTGTTTCGACTCTTGTGTCAGCATTTGTTATGTCAGGCATTGTCTATATATTCGATTCTTCAAGAATGAGCCCGTTTCACTGGATTATTGGCGGTAGTATCTTGTTTGGGGCGGTATTTATGGCCACAGATCCTATAAGCGCTCCGAAGAAAGAAAAGTCAAAATGGATATACGGAGCTATGATCGGTTCACTGGCGGTAATAATTGGGTCTTTCTCGCTTTTCGGTGCGGGTCTTATGTTTGCTGTTCTCATTGCAAACACGTTTGCATCTCTTCTTGATTACCTTAATTCCCCGAAGAAGGTGAGGACATGAATGCTAGACTGTACTCAGTAGTATTTACCTTTGTTCTCACGACGATCTTCGTTTTATGTCTTGCCGGGATTAATGCTTTGGCTTCCGGAACGATCGAGAAGAATGAGCAACTCGAGTTCCAAAGATCACTCGTTTACGTGTTCAATATAGCAGAAGACATCGACTCAATCTCAGATGAGAAAATTCTAAGTCTTTATGGCAACAGGATTGAAGAAATCACAGGTGATCAGACAGTTTACGTTGTCAACAAGGATGGCTCAAAGGAGTTAGCCTTTGCCGTACAGAGTCCTGGTTTGTGGGGGACAATTACGGCACTTGTCGCATTCAATGAGGGGGGAACGAAGATTACCGGAATAGATTTCGTCAGCCACTCGGAGACGCCCGGTCTTGGAGGTAGAATTGACGAGGTTCTTTTCAAGGAGCAGTTCAGAGGAGAGCGGATTTCTTCAGATCCTTCTGCAAGAGTGGCTGTGGTTTCGGGGCAGGATACTGACTCCAAAGAAGATGCAAGAGTTGACGCAATTACGGGAGCCACAAGAACATCTGAATCCGTACAGATACTCTTGAACAAGGCAATCAATTCTGTATTACCAGTTGTCCGCGAGGTGGTGGAATAAAATGGCGGAATCCAAGAAGACAGTCTTTCTTGCAAACATCTGGAAGAATAATCCGGTAATAGTGCAGATTCTGGGGATTTGTTCTGCTCTAGCAGTCACAAACAACCTGACAAACACTCTGATTATGGGAGTCGGTCTAATCTTCGTTACTGCTTTCTCTTCACTGACCATCTCCGCTCTCAGGAGAATGATTCCAAAGAACGTCCGGATGATGGTTCAGGTCCTTATTATTGCGACTTACGTCATAATTCTCGATATTGTCCTCAAAGCATATCTGCCCTCTATCAGCAAAGCGCTTGGCCCTTATGTTGGGCTGATAATAACTAACTGCATCATTATGGGACGAGCAGAAGCCTTTGCTCAGTCTCACGGTTCGGTCCTTTCCTTTCTCGACGGCGTTTCCGCGGGAATAGGCTATTCGCTGGTTCTTCTTGCCGTAGCCTTCATAAGAGAGCTACTGGGCTTTGGCACGGTTTTTGGAGTGAGAGTTATGCCGGGAGGTTTCACTCCCTGGGTGATAATGATAATGGCTCCCAGCGCCTTCTTCATTTTAGGTGCGATAATTTGGATCGCGAGAACACCGATCGTCAAAAAGAAGTAAGGAGGGGGGTTTGATGGGAGTTCCACTTAATCCATTTGTGATAATGATCGCGGCAGCATTGACAAGCAATATGGTACTAAGCAATTTCCTCGGGATGTGCTCTTTCATATCGGTTTCAAAAGATATAAAGACTGCCAATGGCCTTGGCATGGCAGTTACATTCGTTCTTACGCTTACTTCTGTTCTCAATTACATAGTTTACTATTACATATTACTCCCTCTGAATCTTGATTATCTCAGATACATCGTGTTCATCGTTGTAATCGCTGCCTTTGTGCAGTTTCTGGAAATGGTCATTGATAGGTTCTCCCCGGCTCTCTACATCAACTTGGGAATCTTTTTACCCCTCATCACAGTCAATTGCGCAATTCTCGGTGGAGTTCTCTTCATGATAATCAGAGAATACAGCCTCATCCAGTCTCTGTTCTTTGGGTTCGGTTCCGGTGCTGGCTGGTGGCTTGCGATAGTCGCACTATCTGCAATGCGAATGAGAATGAGAGAGAAGGATCTGCCGCCTCAGTTGGTTGGACCCGGTATTACAATGATAATAATCGGCATAATGGCACTTGCCTTTATGGGTTTTTCGGGCATGCTGCCCGTTCAGTAAGGTGGTGTTTTAATTGCAAATAGTCATATCAGCTCTTGTGATCGGAGGAATTTCGGCGGTACTTGCTGCGATTCTGACTATTGCGGATGCCCTTGTGAACAACTATGGAGAAGTTAGCATAAGAGTCAATGATTCGAAAGACTTGAAAGTGAAAGGTGGAGCGACTCTCCTGTCAACGCTTGCGAGTGAGAAGATCTTCATTCCCTCTGCATGCGGAGGAAAAGGCAGCTGCGGACTTTGCAAGGTGAAGGTTCTGACTGATATCGGACCGATTCTCCCGACGGAACTGCCATACCTTTCCGAGAAAGAGAAGAAGAACAAGATTAGACTTTCATGTCAAATTAAGGTTAAAAGTGATATATCAATCGAGATCCCTGAAGAGTTGTTCAATATTAGGGAATACATAGCTAGCGTTTCATCGATAGTGGATGTGACACATGACATCAAGGAAGTCTTCTTTGATCTAGAAAATGAGATTGGATTCAAGGCAGGTCAATACGTACAATTGATAGTTCCAGCTCATGGAGATATCAAGGGTGAGACAATGAGGGCATATTCGATGTCCTCGCAACCCTCGGTTAAGAACGGTGTTGAATTGCTAATAAGACTCGTACCGAACGGGATTGTCACAACTTACATTCACAAAATGCTGAAAGTTGGAGACAGGATTAGGATTCTTGGGCCTTTCGGTGATTTTTTCTTGAGAGATACCGATTCAGATATAATATTCATTGCAGGCGGTTCTGGAATGGCTCCAATCAAGTCAATAATTCACGACATGATGGAAAGAAATATGAAAAGAAATGCTTATTATTTCTTTGGAGCAAGAAGCAAGAGAGATCTCTTCTACCTTGAGGAGATGAAAGAAGTCGAAAGAAAGATGCCTGGTTTTCATTTCATTCCTGCGTTGTCTGATCCACTGCCAGAGGATAGTTGGAGTGGGGAGACTGGCCTAATAACAGATGTTGTGGATAGGTATCTTTCCGAGCAAGGAGACGAGATTGACCGAGAAGCGTATCTCTGTGGCAGTCCGGGAATGATAAACGCCTGCATTGGTGTTTTGACTAAACACAATGTACTAGAAGAAAAGATATTCTACGACAAGTTCGGCTAGTGTGGAGGTGAGAAAATGAAACAAACTCCGGATTTCGACAGAATTCAGGAAAACATGAGCGCCGGAAATATCACCGGTCCTGGATTCTTAGGTGATGACGACAGGAATCTTGTTGATATAATAAGTGAGGACGAAACAACCGTCAAAGAACTGGGCCTTACAAACGAAATTATCGCGGACAAGCTGGAAATGCTTATGAGGCAGGGTGAAAGAGGATTCGGCTCCCCTGTGAAGGTCGACGATCGTTTTGTAGTGATTGTGGAGGAAAGTAGAGGTTACATTCCATGTCCATTTCGCCATGGCCATCTTTCAAAGAAGGTAAATGTAAATGTGAGAAATATCGCTCTGAAGGAAGAGATCGATTATTCTCCGATCTCCATTCACTTAATACGAGAACATGGATTTTTTCAGGGCAGAGGTTCTCTGTATAGACTTGATCCCGCAAGAATTGCGAAGATTCTCGAGCTGGTTTGATTGCCGATGGGAATTCTTAATTCAGGTAAGAATAGCAAGAAATATTCTTCGAGAAACAGAGCCCTATTTACGGTCTTTTTTGTAGTGATGCTTATTGCCTTTGCATCGTATTATGCCTTTGGATACAAGATGGAAGTTGTGGTTCCTTCTGAAGATGTGAGCCTTTCAGATTTGATCTTCAACGATGAGGTTTTCTCTCTTCTTGGAGAAGCTCCGTTTCCTCCTGACCAGGGTCTCGCAAATGGAGTCTCTGTGGATCAGGAAGATGGAGAGAGCATACGCGTATTCTATCCACCGGAGGACGATTCGGTTGTCTGCCTTCAATTTGAGCTTAATTCCAGAAACATCAATGTGTATATTTGGAAGACACTTTCAGTTGATTCTGCAAGAAGCGTTTGGGACACGTTGTTCCTCGTGGAAGCATCTGTGCTAACCAGGGATCTCGGAAGGATAAAGAGACCAGACTACTATTACGCAAAAATCGTTAGATTTGGGGGACGGGATCAAACTCTCATCTGGCAGAAGGGGAAATGGGTCGTGTTGGTAAAGAGTCCTGGATTCACGCTTGAAGAGGATGAAGAGCTGCAAATTCTAACGGAGCTTTTCGATTCTAGTATAAGAAGCTAGTCTCATCTTCGGAATAGACCTCAATACCGTTCTTCAGAAGGAGTTCTGCGGTGATTCCCATACCGTCAATCATTACTCCACCAAAGGTCCCGTCATAAATGCCCTTGCATCCACAAGAGGGGCTTCTTGATTTTAGGATAGCTATATTGGTTCCAGACAGTTTGGCGATCTTAAGCACTTCTTCCGCGCCCCGTAAATAGTTTGGAGTAACGTCATTTCCAAACTGATCCAATACCAACCTCGCTGCCCTCCAATCACTGGAGGATGTTACTTCCGCTCTTGGACGAGGTGTGGGAAGTCCTCCTAGCTGTTCAGGGCATACCGGCAAAAAAACAAACCTGTCAACAAGCTCTAAAAGCTTCAAAGACAGGTTATTATCTCCACGGTAAGTGCAGTTCACCCCGATCAGGCAAGCACTAACAATTATCTTTGTCATTTACCACCGGCGGCAGTTCCATCGTCCTCTCTTCTGATTACGTACATCAGATCACGCGTGGGAAGCATTGATAATGGATTCATTGTGTTGGCTTTTGGATCTCTTACTTCGAAGTGAACGTGAGGCCCCGTAGAGACTCCAGTGCTTCCCACCCGACCGATCAGTGATCCAGTATCAACCCTCTGGCCAACATAAACACTAATCTTGCTCATATGGCCATAACGAGTTAAGTAACCGTTATCGTGTTGAATTTCAACCATGTTCCCGTAGCCGCCATTTACACCAGCAAAAACAACCGTACCTCCAGAACCCGCAAAAATCGGTGTTCCTTCCGGTGCCGCGATATCAAGTCCTGAATGGAAAGAGGGTTGACCGCTTACAGGGTGGGTTCTCCAGCCGTAGTCTGATGAAATCACTCCGTATACCGGCCATCTGAAAGGTGAGCTCTGGGGAATATATTGGTAAAGATTGATCAACGACATAGGAATGAAGATTCTTTGTCCCGGATTGATAACGGAATCCGGCTTAAGATTGTTGGCTGCAATCAATTCATCTACAGGAGAGAAGAACAGCTTCGCGATGTAGTCAAACGTGTCGCCTGATTGAATTTCGTAGACCAAGCCATCTGGCTGGGGTACTCGAAGCGTATCGCCGGCCTTTATACTGTTGGGATTTTTAAGATTGTTGAAATCAATAATCGTTGAGATGCTAACGTTCAGATCTCTTGAAATAGTGTGAATCGAATCTCCCGCTCTTACCACGTATGTAACAAGAAAATACGCAAAACTGCGAGTCATCAACAGCAAAGACAGAAATAGGAATAACAGAATGACCCGACGGTTCATTCCCTGCCACCTCCAAAAAGCCCTAAAGAAAAGAAGACAACCAAAATGATTATACCAAAAAGCAATCCAACAGCAAAATGCAAACCAAGAATAGATTGTAAAATAATGGATAAACCTATCAGTAGTGATACCGCACTTCCTAAGAGCACAACAGAAGCCGCTGTGTCCTTCAATACACGTACTCTTTCGTCATAGTATGGCCGCAAAATATCTGCAAGCTTCTCTACCAGAGTGTTAATTCCTTCTAGAAGTAATACCATAAAGGTGCAAAAAAGAAGCCAATAATAATCATTCTTATCTAGGTTGATCAGCGCACCAACAGAGAGAATAACAGCTCCAATTACAAGCTGAATTCTGAAGTTCCTCTCTCTTAGAAGATGTTTCATGCCGTTAGTAGCGTTTGCAAGGCTCCTAACAAACTTTCTCATTCAAATCCCCGGCCGACAGAATCGATTCTTTCTCTTCTAATACTGTAAGACTTCTCTATTAGTGAGTAACCGAAATCAATCGCCTGGGAATTCATTTCAACATATTTCGCCTTAATGTGTTTTGCCATGGCCTCTTTAAGGGACTGGGTTGTCACAAAACTCCCCGCTCTGGCTATCAGTCCCAGTCCAACCATGTTTGCTGGAAGAATGGTGCCAAATTTGTTTTCAGTAAGCTCGGTGACTGGCTTCTGAATGATCTTTCTGGTCATTCTTACTCCTTCTTTTGGAATGGAGCTGACCAGGGTGGAGTCGACTATCAGTACTCCGTTCATGTGCAAGAGAGGGACATGAGCGTTAACGGCGGTCTGATGCATCGAGTAAATTAGTTCAAAGGTATGAGCTTTAGGGTAGTCGATTGGTTCACTGTTAAAAAGCACGTCACAATAAGAGAGTCCGCCCCTTACCTGAGCCCCGAAGGATTGCGTTTGAACTACCCAACTTCCTTGAATAAGAAGGGCTTCGGCAAGAATTATTCCCATCAATACGTTGCCTTGGCCTCCAATTCCCGAAATTCTTACTGAATGAGGTTGTGTGAACGCTTGCTTCATCCTTTGTCACCTCTTTCTGCCGCCAACAATTCCTCGATCTTTTTTCTATAACTATCGCTGTATGTATCAGCTTTCTTGTTGATGAATTCACCGGCCACAATTCTATCAGCCAATTCCTCCTGAGACATAGTCTTAGCCTTGTTGATTTGTACTGTACTCTTTTTGAAATAGGCAAGCATGTCTTCAGGTTGTGACATGGCGTTGTATCTACCGTAGTATGTATGACAGTTGGTCATTATTTCTACTACTGACATACCTTTGTGATCGAGGGCCCTCTGAATAAACTGGACCATCTGCGCATAGTGAAAGACGGTTGATCTTGCGACGTATGTTGCTCCCGAGGCAAGTGCCAGATTGACAATATCAAATGAGTTCTCTATATTGCCATAAGGAGAGGTCGATGCAATTTTCTCATGCGGTGTCGTTGGAGAGTACTGCCCCCCAGTCATTCCATATATATTGTTGTTGAATATTATTACCGTAATATCCATATTCCTTCTGCAAGCATGTATGAAGTGATTTCCACCAATTGCGAGCATATCTCCGTCTCCACCCATCACAACTACTTTAAACTCAGGTCTGGCAAGCTTAACTCCCGTTGCAAAAGCTACTGCTCTTCCGTGAAGAGTATGCATAGTATTGAAGTTAAGATAGCCCGTGACTCTTGAAGAGCAACCAATTCCCGAGACAACAGAGACTCTGTCCGGATCAAGCGCATTCTTGTCGACGGCATCTATGAATGCCTTCATAATGACGCCGTTTCCACAACCGGGACACCAAACGTGAGGCATTCTATCCTGCCTCAAATACTTAGTTAGCCTTGCGATAGCCATGATTTCCTCCCATTCATTTCGTAAATTGCGTCATCGTGACACCCGTTTTTTCAAACATAAACTCGGTCAGTGGGTCAGGATATCCCTCAGAAAAAACGACCCTCTTTATTCCAGCATTTATGATAAGTCTGGCGCAAATCGAACATGGACGATGAGTTACATAAATAGTTGATCCATTTGTCGCTATTCCAAATTTCGCAGCTTGTGCAATCGCGTTTTGCTCGGCATGGGCCGCATAGCAAATTTCCTGGTTCTGACCGGAAGATATTCCTAGAGCATCTCTTATGCACTCAGTTTCATCGCAGTGTGGAAAACCCGAAGGTGGCTGGTTATAACCCGTAGAGAGTATCCTGTTCTCTCTGACAATCAAAGCTCCAACCTTTCTGTGGTGGCAGCTGGACCTCTCCCGAACCTGATAGGCAAGTTTCATGAAATATGAATCCCAGCTCTCCGTTTTGCTCTCCGGTCTGTGTGTGGAGAAACCCTTAAGAAAATTCGACAGATCTTCTGCAGACATCATATCATTCCCTTCAGAAGTTCAATATGATTATTCTCTTCTTCAATGATTCTCTCAAGGGCATCTGCTGTGGCAAATCTTGCGTTTTCCAGAATGCTTTCGTAGAATTCTATGCTTTTCTTCTCAGCCTCAATTGCTAGAGAAATCATCTCCCGATAATCCGAACTGCTCATATAGTCACGAAGATTTCTGGAGAAAATACTACCGCTAACCAGGTCTTCAACGTATGCCTTTGAGTCATCCCGGTTTATGAGCTCGAGGGTTTCCTCTTCATATTCCCTCAACAAAGACCTAAAGGTTTCTGCATGACCTTCTTCTTGCTTCGAAAGGTATCCGAAAAGTGAACTCTGACTATCATTCTCAACACTCTCTGCAATTTCCCTGTAGAAGCTTGCACCATCTTCTTCTATTTTCAATGCCAAATCAAGTATTTCATGTGGAGAAAGCAACCTCTATCTCCTCCTTAATTTCCATAAGCTTCTCCAGAACGCTTCTAGAAAGATCCATTCCATTATCGTTCAGTCTTATTCGCGCGTTATCTGGCGAAAGGTAGTCGCTAAGATGAACCCTAAGCTCGGAGACCAGGGTATTATTCAGCTCTTCAGGAAGCTTCAGCTTTGATAAATCAACACCTTCCACCAGTCTTAGTCCCATGAAAAGCGTTTCAAAAACCTCTTGAATGACTGAGTTTTCCATCATTTCAGCCACCGGTCTTCTCTTAAGATTAACGAGATATCGATACTCAAGGAGATCCGAAGTATTCACATACCTCTTCCTATCGAAGTGACTACCGGCGGAAACACCAAAGCCCAAATATTTCTCATTTCGCCAATACTTGAGATTATGAAGACACTCACAATTCCCTTTCTCCCATGATGAGATCTCATATCTACAGAACCCCATTTTACTCAAAGAATCAAGAATGATATCGTGAAGGCCTTCCACTATTTCGTTTTCAGGTAAATCAATCATATCATTACGGACAAGCCGCATCAATTTAGTCTCGTGGTCAGAATCAAAAACATAGTACGATACATGATCCGGATTTACTTCGCTAATCATTTCGAGATTTCCCGCAACATTGCTTTCATTTTCTCCCGGCAACCCCAGAATGAAATCGAGATTCAGATTTTGAAAGATATCTCTGCTGGCCATCAGTCTGTCTCTGAGATTCCTAGGGACTGGTCTATCGCATCGTTCAAGTATCTCTCTTTCAGATGATTGAATACCGATCGATAACCTGTTGAATCCTATGTCTCTCCACTGCTTAAGGTTTTCGAGATTGAGTTCCCAGGGGTTGGCCTCTATCGTAGCCTCCAGTAGATCGGTATCGAATGAGTAGGAAATGAAAGACAGCAAATCCCTGAGAAACTCAACAGGATATAGTGAAGGCGAGCCTCCCCCAAAATAAACAGTCTCAACTCTTTCTGAAAATGGGTACATCTCTACTTCCATCTTCAGCAAGTCGTGGTATTGTCCTACGAGATCACCATTGTACTCGACTGTACAGAAGTCGCAGTAGGAACATCTTCTCGCGCAAAATGGGATATGGACGTAGAGTCCCAAGCCCATCAGAAAATGAGCCTCATGAAGATACCGTTGAGATTGAAGTTAGTTACCGAGATTCCAGCAAAGATTGAATCATCACTCCCAAGTTTCGAGATGAGTATCTGAGCGTCAATTCCACGCATGCTTACCATTACAGTAGGAGAAAGCATAAGCCTCAAATCACCTGCGGGAACAATGAAGCTGCCTGCGAAGGCCAGTCCTGGATCGAAGGACAAGTAGTTCATTCCTATACCTATACCGTATCCAACCTCGCCTAGCGAGTCGTTCGTTTTGAGGTCAACAGTTGCAACAACATTGCCTTCCATATTTCTGATCCTTAGGCTTCGCTCATATTCTTTTGCATAGAGGTATAGACCAATATCGTTGAATGAAAAGGAATCCTCTCCGTGAAGAAAGACGCTTAATCCACCGTTAAGTTGACCTAAAGGGAGTCGAACCCAGTTTCTAATAAGATACTTCATCTTGCTGACCGTCGAAAGTTCCAGTTCAAGAGCGGTGTGAGAGAAGATAGGAATCTGATTAGTGTTAGATACATACCTGACACCCATGAAAAGCCCTTCTTGACTGGCCAACAATGATCCTCTGAAAACCCCGTCCCGGATTTTTAGCTTCAGGAATCCGGTGGAGTATTCCTCCCAACTGTCGACATATGTGACACCAACGTAAGGAATTCCCGTTGCCAATGCCAGAGTCAAGTATATATCCTCGTAAGCTCTGATATCTGCTGAAACGCTCCATCCTGCGTTGTTGAGCTTTATCTGGGTTTCGGAAAGAAGAATCCCAGAAAGCAATACAAATAAAAGGCAAAAACCTCTCTTCAATTTTTGAGCATCCTCCTTGCGATTTCATTGACTTTCGACGGATTTGCCTTGCCTCTCGTTGCCTTCATTACGGCTCCTACGAAGTAGCCAAGAACACCTTCTTTTCCTTCCCTGAACTGCTGCACAGCGGCGGGATTGTTAACCATAGCCTTCTGAAGGGCATCCTCGATTACTTTATCGTCATCTATTTGTTCAAGCCCCTTTTCTTTCACTATCTCTCTGGCCGACTTCTTTTCTTCCACAATTGTCGGAAAGATGTCTTTGGCGATCTTGTTGGAGATCTTTCCTTCATCGATTAGATCAAAAAGCTCAGTGAAATGTTCCGGATTTACCTTAACCTCTTCGATGGTAAGTTCCTTGTCATTCATGAGTCTCATTACCTCTCCCATTATCCAGTTCGAACTCTCTTTCGGTCTTCCAGTAACCTGAGCGACTTCCTCGAAGTATGAAGCAATATCCGCGTTTGAAGAGAGTACAGTTGCATCATACCTTGGGAGCGAGTATTGCTCAACAAATCTGTCGACCTTCTCCCATGGCAGTTCGGGAAGACTTTCTTTGATCCTTTCGATGAGCTCATCACTGACTACCAGTACTGGAAGGTCCGGTTCAGGGAAGTATCGATAATCGTTTTCTTCTTCCTTCGATCTCATTGAAAAAGTCTCTTTCGACTGAAAGCTCCAGGATCTTGTTTCTTTTGCGACGTCTTCTCCAGATAAGAGCACTTTTGAGATTCTCTCTTGCTCGAATTCAAGTGCCTTTTCAACGAACTTGAATGAGTTGATATTCTTTACCTCTACTCTATTAGAGCTTCGTCCCGTCTCATCGACCATCGAGATATTCGCATCACAGCGTAATGCTCCCTTCTCCATATCTCCAGAACATACCTCCAGGGCCCTCAGCGTGTCTCTAAGAAGCTCCATGAAGATACGAGCCTCGGAGGGACTACGAAGGTCGGGCTCGGTTACAATTTCTATTAAAGGAACACCGCATCTGTTGAGATCTACTAGGCTTCCTGACGATCCGGTTATGGAATCAGTTCCTTGATGCACCATTTTGCCTGCGTCTTCTTCGATATGTATCCTTCTAATTCTCACTTTCCTTTTATCTTCACCGTTTTCCAGATAGAGATAGCCGTGTTCTGCAATCGGAAAGAAGTACTGTGTTATCTGGTAACCTTTTGGCAGGTCAGGATAGAAGTAATTCTTTCTATCAAAGACAGAATGTTTGTTTATGGTGCAATTCATAGCGATTCCCGCCAAAATCGCGAACTCTACTACTTTCTTGTTAAGCACCGGCAATGTACCTGGCTGCCCAGTGCACACTGGGCAAATCGCAGTGTTAGGTTCGAGATCGAAAACATCGGCTCTACAGCCGCAAAAGGCCTTCGTTTCTGTTTTCAGTTGAGCATGAATCTCCAGTCCAATAACTGTTCTGAGCATTACTCTGTCCACCTTTCTGGTATAATCGCCAATCCATCACTAAAAGAGGGAGACAAATCCTCAATTCCTTTGGCGGCATCAAGTATGGAGACATCACTGAATCTCTTGCCTGTCATCAAAACACCTACTGGCATTCCATTCACAAAACCTGCAGGAACTGAGATCGAAGGCAATCCAGCGACATTCGCCGGAATCGTATAGATATCCATCAAGTAATATGCCAGAGGATCGGTTATCTCGCCTATCTTTGGAGCAATAACAGGGGAAGAAGGATTCAAAATGAAATCATACTCGTCAAGCACTTTGTTGAGCTCGCCGGCCATTACCCTTCTGGTTTTCAAAGCCTTTCTATAGTAAGCATCATAATAGGTTGCGCTCAAGGTAAATGTGCCAAGAAGGATTCTTCTCTTAACTTCCTTCCCAAAACCTATATCTCTGCTCTCGTTTGTAAGACCTTCATAATCCTCTGACTGCTGCCTAGGTCCAAACCTTATTCCATCATAACGAGAGAGGTTAGAACTAGCCTCCGCAGGGGCGATGAGATAATATGTGGCCACGGCGTATTCGACAGAAGGTATGGATATTACTTCAACAACGGCGCCTGATCTCTCTATCTCTTTTGTTGTGGAAAGAAATCTCTCTTTCACCTCTTCATCTAGACCGGGATAGCTAAGCATTTCCGAAGGGACAGCAAACTTCAAGCCCTTCAAATTTCCTCCAAGCGAAATATCGAAGGACAGAGCGTGTCTTATTGTATTTGAGTCACGAGAATCATGTCCAGAAATCATCGACATTACGTCAGCGGCATCTTGTAAACATCTTGTCATTGGGCCTATCTGATCAAGAGAAGAGGCAAAGGCAACCAACCCATATCTAGATACAAGTCCGTAAGTAGGTTTGAAGCCGATGATACCACACATGGAAGCCGGTTGCCGGACTGAACCGCCCGTATCGCTTCCAAGCGCAAATGGTGTGAGACCTGCCGCAACTGCTGCGGCACTTCCTCCACTGCTACCACCGGGTATACGACTCAGATCCCAGGGATTTCTTGACGGTCCAAACGCGGAGTTCTCAGTCGATGACCCCATTGCGAACTCATCCATGTTTGTCTTTCCTAGAAGCTGTCCACCTTTAGAATTCAATCTCTTAGTTACTGTTGCATCGTATGGTGAATCGTAGTTTCCGAGTATTCTGCTCGCGCAAGTTGTCCTTGTCCCTAACGCAAGAATATTATCCTTTGTGGCGTAAGGAAAGCCCTGTCTTTCTTCTGAAAGGGTTCTTACCTGAAGGAATGCATTGAGTTCATTGTTGTATTTGTCGATTCTCTTTCTGTAGAACTTGAAAGTGTCTCCGAGAGAAATAATCTCCGAGAGTCTTAGATTTAGCGGGTTCTTTGTCACGAAAGCCACCTCCAGATATTCACGACAATTCTAACATTTTCAGAACACTTCTAACAGCAGAAAGCAAATCGAATGGACTGAAGGCCGGTAGCTTAATCTTATGAGGTCTATCATGGTGAGAGGTTACCAGCTGGAGTGATTCTTTAGCGCAAGTTGTTGGTAGGCGGTTGAAAAGCGTATAGTGCTTCTCGGTTGTCCAAACAATTGCGATGCATTTCGGCGCACGTTGTTTCGTAGATATTTTCTCTGGTAGTGGCTGTGGTAAGCACAAGCATCTTGATTCTATTTTTTTTGCCAGTTCATTAGCGGACCAAACTCCTCGGCAATAGTCTTTCTCGGTTGATATTATCGAAAGATAGAGATGCTGAAACAAGTTCAGAGGTCCGAATCAATAAGGGTCTCGCGTTTGGAGTCTAGGCTTCTGTGAACACAAGCGATTGACCCACCAGCACCCTCAGGGCAATTGAGCTTCTATGCCGAATTACTCATCCTAATTCCTTACTTTGTCATACTGTGCAGCCTGCATGAAATTCTATTGTTCAGGTTAATCCGCAATTTAGTTCTGGATCTGGGCCACTTACAGGTCGTTTTTGGACGCGAAGAAAACATGAAATTGGCTCTCCGTTAGAAGAAAAGAAACCATACCACAGAGTCTGTCGAGACTATTCGCAAATGCTCCCAAAACTTTCAGGGATTCTTTTCAAATAACGGAGAACCTTTATTAATCAACTGATGATTATGTTCTACGTGCTACGTATTGGGACACAGATCTCTACAACTTTCTTTCCCTCTTCTGAGCTTTCTACATCCGGATACATCTCGAAGGAAGGTCTGTCGTCGGGAATGTATCCGCTCTCGGGCAGCCAAACACCGTAAACCCAATCCCACGCCTGAGCGTACTCGGTTGAATCCAGTTCGAAGTGTGCGACCGCATATTCCCCTGCAGGAACAATCATCTTTCCAATATCACCGTCTACTCTTGTGTCTTGAGGCACTGTAATGCACACGCTCAGTCTCAGCTTTTCCTCTTCAGTCACTTCCGGATTATCGTGGTAAATGATGAGAAACCTAGCGCTCTTCTGTTCCAGAAATCCTCGAGGACCGGCCCAGGAACAGAGTTTGTTGAACAGGGTTTCGAATAGTCTCTCATCACCGGCATAAGGACCTATGTAGCGGACATAAGCAACCGTACTCTCCTCAAAATTCACGATATCTAATCTCTCGGCTTTTTTCCCCATATTCATCCTCCTAGAAAAACTGTCGATGCTACGATTGTATAGGTGTGAAAAGGATGATGAGTGATCTACATTGTCTTCGACAATACCCAAATTGCTTTCAATCACTCCGCTATTGCTCTTACTAGATTTCTCATTCTTCCACTGGAGTGGGTTCATTCCAAAACGCTTCTTGAAACTTCTGCTGAGCGATGATCCGCTGGCGAAACCACACTCATCTGCGACCTCGGCGACTGTCTTAGTGGGATCGTTTGCAAGGAGTGCAGCAGCCTTTCCAAGCCTTATTCTCCATATGAACTGGGAGAGGGTCTCTCCAACGAAGGCATAGAAAATTCTGTGGAAGTGATATTTCGAGAATCCCGCTACATCTGACAGCTCATCAAGCGTGAGTGACTCTGTCAGGTTATCTTCTATGTAGTCCATTACCTCGTTTATTCTTGATATGTAGACGCCGTGTAAAAGGCGGTCAGGGATGAACTCATTCATATTTTATCTTTCCTTCTGGAATGGAATGTAAGTCGAGATGCCTTGCACTTTGCTTCAAGGATGAAATGGATGCTATCATTAGGTAAAGGTGCAGCTTCAAGTGAAGTATCTCTTTTTCTGGTGAATAGGATTTCTCAGCGTAAATTTTCGACAAACCAAATACCTCCTCCCGATTCAAGACGACGAATACTAACTGGTTCTTTTACTGGATCTTCGAGCAACCAAATTACCCTTGCCCAGTGTGCATACATCTAAACTCTCCCATAGTATAACTTCAATGCCTTGCTATTTAGTCAAATATATCTAATTCTGCAGAAGGAATCATCAAATATCAAAACTAACTAAAATAAAAACTTAGGTTGATCTTTATCAACATTTCTAGGTAATAAAATACCTCAAAATTTGATAATCATTCACTTCTTCCAACTACAACAGCTTTATTCCACAAGATATTCACTATTTTTCCTTATAACAGAGCAAATAATTATCTAATTTCCAATAATAATTATATATATCTAAGATTTTTTTAGTTGACCTCTTGACTTTTCATTATTTTAT
>JAFGAP010000196.1 GCA_016933635.1 Kosmotogaceae bacterium | reverse complement strand
TTCGATATCGGCGCCGATCTTACAGTAGTTCCGATGGAGAATTACGAGAAGTATATGTACTATGATGAGACCGGCCACCTTTGGAGCACGCCTTCCCCGAATATTCCCTCGCTCGAGCACGCAATACTCTACTCGGGCTTCTGTCTCTTCGAGGGCACGAACCTGTCTATGGGGCGCGGTACCGTCCATCCATTCAAATACATAGGAGCGCCATGGATCGACTCGGCGCCGCTTTATAAGGAACTTAAAGAGCATGATCATCCCGGCGTTGCCTTCAGAGAGAGGAGTTTCATTCCGGGAGCATTCAAGCTGCACGACCAGCCCTGTAATGGCCTCGAGTTTTATGTTACTGATAGAAACGCAATCAAACCCCTGGAACTTGCTCTTGACATTATTGCCACTCTCATGAAGCTTTGGCCGGAAAAATTCGACTGGGATGTTCATTATCACGGAACCAGCATCCCCCTGAACAAAATGTGGGACGGCAGGTACCATTTCGACCTGATTATGGGCGACGAGCAGTACAGAGAAAGGCTTCTGGAAGGGGCCACGGCCGCCGAACTTTCCGGATTTTGGAAAGACGAGCAGAGTGAGTTCAAGAATCTAGCAAGAGAGTTCAGGATCTATTGAGCTTCTCGAAAGCCTGCTCGGCAAGGATCTCATCGACATTGCCCGTGAAGAGCGTTGTCCTGTGATTGTTTATCATATCTGAATACTTATCGTTATAGTAGGCCGAGGCAAAGGAGCCGCCAAACACATGGATGGTTTCGACCTCGCCTGTTTTTTTCAGGACATTGAGTGTTCTCTTTGCGAGTATCTCTATTCCTTCGTCAGCGATTATTCTTGCCAGCCCGGTGGGGTTTTCCAGCGCCACCCTGCTGAAGGACGCTATCTCTGTCTTCATGTCGGGCATGAGAGTGAGGTTTACGAGCTCTTCAATAGTATTCATTTCGAAGAACTCGACCAATTTGTCGAAGATGGGGTCGTGAGGAATCAGACCATCCCTGTACTTTAGGGAAGCGGTGATCAATTCCTTAGAAATCCAGTAGGCGCTTCCCTCGTCATCGAAGATATGGCCCCAGCCGCCGGACTTAACAGCCTTTCCTTCCCGGTCATGGCCGTATACTGTCGATCCCGTTCCCGAAACGACCACGACACCTCTACCCTCTCCGACGGCAGCTCTGTACAGGCCTTCGATATCCATGATAACTTCAATCTCAATGTTTCCAAAAACAGATTCCAGGGCCTGTCTTAGCTTTTCTTCTCGAGTCTTGTCTCCCGCACCTGAGAAGGCTGCGATTATGTAATCGGGAATTCCAACGTCGTCTCGAACCAGCGAGAAGATCGACACTAAATTCGCGCTACTAACAGCCGTAATATTGACGCCGGTGCCGTAGTTCTTCCTGAACTTGGCCTCGCCGGATATGCAGGTGACTCTAAGATTCGTCCCGCCTCCATCCATCGCTATTATCTTTCTGCTCATTCCACTCTCCTCACAACTTTGAGTCTGTAACGGTCTCCTCTGTATACAGATCTCACCACTTCAACACAGATGCTTTTGTCGGTAAATGTCTGTCTCTCGCGTCTTATTCCATAGCTGTTCTCGTTGACCTTGAGGTGCTTCGCCTCTTCTTTCGTCAGTCTGCAGACCTCGATGTTCTCCAGCGCGTGATCTAGAGACAGTGAAAGCTCGTTCTTCAGGATATCATAAAGCGACGCCTCGCTCATATCTCTGTTCACGATGTTGAGAATTCTAATATCTGTCAGCGGGTTCAGGTAAGCCCTTTCAATCCCGTAAGGCTCGTCGTTTAGATATCTTACCCTTTCCAGCAACACAACCATGGCGTCTTCGGGGATGCCGAAGAGCTTTGCGATTTCTTCCGGTGGAACTACCAGTCCATCGCTCAAGACAACGGATCTTGCCCTCTGCTTGTCTCGAACAGCTTCCTCGGTGAACCCTGTAAGAGAGCTTATGCTCTCCTCTCGCTTCTCATCGACAACAAAAGTTCCCCGGCCTTTGGAAGACTCGATAACCGACTCTCTTTTGAGCTCGTCCAAAGCCCTCCGAAGCGTTAGCCTGCTCACGTTGAATTCATTGCAGAGTTCCTTTTCGGTCGGCAGTCTCTTCGAATAGACTCCCTTTCCTATCCGTCGCTTAAGCTCTTTGTATATCCGGTAGTAGACCGGAGCTCCCGCTTCTCTCAACTCACTCCACCCAGTTCTCTGAGAGCCGAGCGGACATGACCCTTGTTGCGTTTGAGAGATTCCTCACACTTTTCCTTTCCGAGACCGGTTAGGGCCATGAGAATTGCTAGAGGGACCTCCCTACCTGAGGCTTCCAGTATCTTCTCCGATTCTTCGTAAGAGAGTTCGCTGATCTCCGAGACTATTCTGGTTGCCCTATCCACCAGTTTGCGATTGAGGATCTTCACCCCTATCATGTAGTTTCCGAAGACTCTA
>JAFGAP010000195.1 GCA_016933635.1 Kosmotogaceae bacterium | reverse complement strand
CTTACCCATTAATTAGGAACGTTTGATAGTCTCGTAATATTCGACTTCGTCGATATCCTCAAAGTATCTAAGAATATCCAAAGCAACACCTCTCTTGGCTATCTGGATGTTCTCTCCGAAGAATATCTGATCGGGTATACCTATTCTAATTTTTTTCTTTGTCTTTCTTATATTAAACTCATCAGTATCAATACCAAGGAATCTTCTTCCAATGAGAGCCTTCATCCTATCTTTTTCATCCGTTAGATGCTCAACTACCTTGATTTTATAGAGAATTTGTCTCCCAGCCAAAGGGTGGTTATAATCAACTTGTACTCTTCCAGCTCCAACGCTTCTAATTATTGCAGGTCTGCCATCAATCTCTATTTCTGCTCCAACATATGGGTTAATTCCTTTACTACGAAGAATTCTGTAAGCGATCATTTGAACATCTGCCAGATTTCGCTCCCCGAAAGCCTCCTCTGGAGGGATCTCTATCTCTACCTCTTCATTAAAAGGGGTACCTGGTAATCGTTCATCAAGCCCTCTAAGTACAAATCCCTCTCCAACAACAACGAGCCTTGGCCCATACGTCCTACTTTCATCGTATATACCTTCTTCTCTTGCTAATTCCTCATCTGTGGTCTCAAATACTTCACCGGTTTCAACTGATGTTCCAGTCATCTCCACCTTAATGAAATCCCCCTTATTGACTGCGTCTTCGAAATGTTCCTCTTTCTCTTCTTCAGGTTCCTCTTCCTCGGATTCAGGAATCTCTTTCTCCTCTTCAGAAACAATTTCTTCTTCAGGCGCTTCTTCCACGGTAGAAACGATTTCTTCTTCTACGTTCTCATCCTCGGCCTCTTCCTGATCCTCTTTTTCTTCGACGACTTCAGGTTTTTCTTCATCTATCATAATACTATTCACTTGTTGAATTTGCTTCCCAAGTAACCTTGGATTCTACGAGTGTAACGAGTCATCTAATTTAAAAGGTTTCTATAAAAATTCATTATAATAGAAATCAAAAATCAATTATATACT
>JAFGAP010000194.1 GCA_016933635.1 Kosmotogaceae bacterium | reverse complement strand
TGAGGATAGTGGCTCTTGATAATTTCTCTTGCATCATCGAATGTGATCGTGAATTCCATTGTGGATTTGGTTTCCTTCTGTGATGTATAGTAATCCGGGCTCCTTTCAAGAGCTATTACCGCCGCCGTCGCAAACAATGCAAATGCCAGTAATGTAATCAGTCCTTTCATAAGAACCTCCTTACGAATCGTCAATAAAACCGATAAAATGTGTTCCAATTATATAATTTATGTATTGTGTAGCGAAGACATATCACCTCTCCATATTGCACGGATTCTTGCTGCTTCTCTTAGAAGTTTGAACTCTGCTTGAGAACAACATAATCAGGATTTCAAACGAAGAAAGCTGCCCTATGCAGATAAGAGTTAATTTTGATAAAATTAGTCATATTAAATTCTTTGTTGTTTGCATGAGAAGGACAGTTTCTATGCTGTATCTTGACTCTGCCATCGAAGATTGTGGAGGGGAATACATGAAACCAAAGATATCATTGTTTTTATCGGTCATATTCATCGCGTTTCTAATCTCGCCGCTTTACGCAGACGCTATCGAGCCTCTTGCAAGACCCCCTATTATTGCAACGGCGATAGGCGACGGTGCTGCATCAGACGTTCTCGCTCTAGTCTGTGAAATGCACGGAATTGATTACGAGAACATCCTTCAGTTGAAACCCGAAGAATTCAGCGAGAGACTCGATTCGGAAAATGCGCCCGGAACACTCGTTATTGCCCCTGGTGCCATGGTCGAGGGGGATCTATATACCGTATGTGGCGTTGAGGAAATCGATGTAGGGCAGGAGATCTCCAGAATAGAGGAGCTCATATCGATAGCGAAAGCGCGAGGAGTTCCCGTCGTGGCAATTCACATTGAAGGTGGCTTCACTTCACCAGATAACGATCCGAGGCAGTCCTTCGACTTGCTTATGCCCAAAGCCGACTACATAATCCTGATTTCGCCGAAAGGGCCGAGTGAGTATTTCTCCGCGCTCTCGGAGGAACCCGGTGTTCAGCTGATAGTGGTCGACAAAGCCGAAAGAATTATCGATGCTCTTGATCTCTTATTCTCAATGGGTGGATCTTGATGTAATGCTTGGAACATAGTCTCACTGAATCACTTTGAAATCCCTTTGATTAGCTCTGAATAGAGCTATAGTTCTCATGAATCAATCTTCTCTAGGGATTGATTTACAGAACGGGATTAAGGATACCGCGTTGTTCAATTTGGGAGGAATACGAATCACTCTCGCGATTTTTCTCTTGTACAATAAGGGCTTCAGATTCGCAGGATAGTTGTCGCTACAGATTTAGCCTTTTCAGGTACTTTGAATTCTTCGTGAGTTGATCCAGCTCATTGCTCACCTTCTTGCCAGTGATAGAATTGGCACGCGGGAGGAAGGCAAAATTACCCCGGAAAGGATGGTTATCTATGGATTCTGAAAAGCTTACGGAGCAGGAATGGCACAAAAAGCAGGCGATAGTGAACTTCAACCTTACATGGGATCTAATAGATAAGAAAGAAAGAACTGCAGAAGATGACCTTCTTATGATACATGCCGCTCAT
>JAFGAP010000193.1 GCA_016933635.1 Kosmotogaceae bacterium | reverse complement strand
CGTTGCCGGTGGAAGATTCGATCTCGAATGTCCCTTTGAGTCAGTTGCTTACAGCATAGACCATCTAGAAATTCCAGACTCCGTTCGGGCAAATATCATTCACAGCTGTTACGAGGGAGGCCATATGATTTACGTGAACCCTGAGTCCCTGAAAGAGTTGAAGGATGATTTGAAGCAGTTCTATGGAAAATAACGATAAGGCAAGCAAATACTCAAGCTGAGGCTCTTCTCTTATTGGTTAATAAAAGTGCAGTCTTTCCTAAATGCTTAACAAAAAAGAGAATCGCTTTTGCAGAAATTGTGGACACGACTTCAATCTTGACTGAATAAGAAGACTCCGAGATGCATGGCAGCAGATGATCCACTGCATGCGGTTAAGAAAAGACGGAGAAAAATCACTGTCGAGAGCTTCGCCATGAGAATATGATAGAAGAGAAGCCTGTCACTTTTGGTTTCAAAGGGATACGTCAATCCCTATTTTCGTGCTATCCGCACCTTTGGTCTTTTGCTTCATCTTACAACTCACAAGTTGGAACTTGCATCTGCTACTTGTTCTTCTCTGAGAACGGAGCACAGTCAACGGACAACCGATTTCGTTTTGCTCTTTCCAACCCCAAACCTCCTACCCCCGACCACGTCTTCCCCTTCGACATTGATCTCTAAAGTAGAATTCTTCCAGATTATTGTATAATTTATATAATCTGAATAATTCTCTCTTTCTTAGTTATTATTTAACATTTGGGCGGTGATGCTACGAATGTCTTCGAACATATTTGTTGTGACTGGGATGTCCGGAGCCGGAAAGTCATCGGCAATCGACGTACTTGAGGATTTCGGATTCTTTTGTATGGACAACGTTCCACCTTCAATAATCGAGGAAATTGTCGGTATTATTGGTGAACAGGGAATCGATAAGAGCGCGGTTGTTATCGATATCCGTACGGCCAAGAAATTTGGTGGTATTGATAAAGTGAACCAGAGCCTCAGATCACTCAAGGAAAAAGGACTGGGTATTGTTTCAATATTTCTCGATGCAGAAGATGACGTCCTCTACTACAGATATCAGAAGACCCGTAGGGCCCATCCCCTGCAGGAAGAGACAGGTCTCGAAGAAGCAATTCAGAAGGAAAGAAGCATCATGGATCCATTCAGAAAGAACTGTGATCATGTAATAGATACGTCAAGAATGGATATGAAGGAAATGAAGGAGGCAATCGTCTCTATTATCAGAGGGAAGGGGTACAAACTGCCTCCGATGAGAGTTGAGATAGAGAGTTTCTCGTACAATGAAGGGGTCCCTCACGACGCTAACCTGATCTTTGATGTGAGATTCCTTCCAAATCCCTACTATTATGAGGAGTTAATTGAACTGACGGGAATGGACAAGAAAGTGAAGGATTATCTGGAGACTTACCCCGAGATAGAAAGCTACTTCTCGACTGTTTTGAAGCTTTGCAGGATGACGATTGAAGGGTTCGCCGGAAGCGGCAGAAACTTCATGAAGATAGCTATTGGCTGCACGGGCGGTAAGCATAGATCTGTCTATGTTGCAGATCGGCTGTTCGAGGAGCTTAAGACTGACAGTTTAAGGCTCTCGCTTGATCATAGAGAGCAGAAGGTTCACAAAGACAATTCATGATCCATACTTTTTCAACTATTGGAGGTGTCTTATGAGACTAAAAACGTTCTTGCTCTTACTGGTAATTTTGTTAGGCGTCAGTATTCTTGCGGTTTCGCCGGAACTGCTGGAAGCGGCTAAGAAGGAAGGAAAGGTCGTTGTCTACTCTATAACAAGCAGAATATCCAACGCGGCCGAAGCTTTTACTGAGAAGTACGGAATTGCAGTCGAGGCCTACAACCTGAAAGACTTCGAGATGATCGAAAAGGTTTCCAGAGAAGTGGGAAGCGGTATAGTTGGAGCCGATTTCGTCATAGCTCAGGACGGCGGTAGAGTATTCGGAGAGCTTATTGAACCGGGATACTTGATCAACTACGTTCCAGAAGACATGAAGGATATTATTCCAGAATCTATGCAGAATCCTCTTGTGTTGTCCGTTATCACGAAGGTATTCTTGTACAATTCCGAAACGTTCACTTACCCGCCCGTCGCAAATGTTTGGGCACTTACCGATCCCGAATTCGAAGGTAGATTCTTTTTCAAGGATCCTTTCAAGGAAGGAGTCAACATGAACTTCCTGACTATGCTGACGACCCCCGAAGTAATAAAAGATCTCGAGCTTGCCTATGAGAGATATTTCGGGAAGCCGATCGAGCTTACAACGGACAATGCCGGCTACGAGTGGATGAAAGGCGTTCTTGAGAATGGGCTGGTATTCATTAACAGCGACACGACTATGGCCGAATCTCTCGGAATTAGGGGAGAAGGCATCGATAAGGTAGGACTCTGTACTTATTCGAAGGTGCGATACAGAGTGACCAAGAATCTCGCCCTTCTACCGATAATGGGTATGGAGCCCTTTGCAGGCTTCTACTATCCCAGCTACATGATGCTGACGAGCAACGCTGCTCATCCGAATGCTGCAAAGCTCTTCATCGAGTATCTCTTGACGGAAGAGGGCTTTGCACCGTGGGCAGGCTCTGAAGGTACTTACTCGTCCAATCCAAACATTCTTCCGTATCCAGGAGACAATGCATTTGATGTCTGGGAGAAAGTGCTAATCGGAGAGGACCCTGAATTCCTATTCAACAACAGACTCGACGTAGAAGATTTCTGGAATATGTACGCATATTGATCACATTTCTTAGGCTCTCCCATTTGGGGGAGCCTTAGTCCTTTCAAAGGTGGTTACTATGAAGAAACTTTTGAACAAGTTGCTTGCCTATTTCTCAAAACCTGAACACATGATTCTCGTTGTTCTACTTATTATTCTTATCTACCTTACGATTGCTCCCCTCTTTTACATCGGAGTAGATACGTTCACAGTCCACTCTGCAGAAGTGAGGAGAATCAAAGGCTCCAGCGTAGGAGATTTCACGTTGTACCACTGGGAATATGTTTTCAAAAGTTCTGCAAGCGACAACTTGTTTTATAAACCCTTGATCAACACCCTGCTTGTTTCAGTAGCTACGTGCGCATTTGCACTCATTGTCGGAGGCTTCTTCGCGTGGATGGTTACGCGCACCGATTTGAGATTCAAGAAATCCATATCTACAATGATGCTGTTTCCTTACATCATGCCTTCATGGACTCTTGCGATGGCCTGGCTCAACTTCTTCAAGAACAAGAGCATAGGTGGCGTGCCGGGCATATTCACGGCTCTGACTGGAATCGAGACTGCAGACTGGTTTGCCTATGGATTCATTCCGATCGTTCTCGTACTGGGAATGCATTATGCTCCCTTTGCCTTTATCTTGATTGGCGGGATTTTAAGAAACATGGACGCCAATCTCGAAGAAGCAGCAGTTATTCTAAAGACATCGCGCTTGAGAATAATATGGAAGATAACGGTGCCCATAGTGATGCCCGCAATTCTTTCGACATTCCTGCTTGTCTTCTCCAGTGCCATGAGTGCCTTTGCCGTCCCTTCATTTCTGGGAGGTCCAGTAAGGTATCAGGTGCTTACAACGCAGCTGTACAGAACTATCAATGGGGTTAATCCCGGCGCGGGATATATCATTGCATCATTTATGATAGTTGTTGGAGTTGCAATTCTCACGGTCAATCAGATAATCATAGGTAAGAGGAAGGGGTTCACGACGGTAACGGGAAAGAGCGGAAACATTTCGCTCGTGAATCTAAGAAAGCTACGCACTCCCGTTTCGACAGTCATGCTCGTTGTTCTGGTCGCGGTAGCTGTGATACCACTGATGACCTTCGCCGCCCAGTCATTTTTCGTTGAACCAGGGAATTACAGCTTGAGCAATCTTTCGACTATCTTCTGGACGGGAGAGGGTAGTCCGGATATCGCCAACGGAGAACCCGGTATATTGAAGAACAAGTATGTATATCAGGGGTTATTCAATAGCTTTTCGCTTTCAATTGTAGTGGCGCTGATTGCTGGAACGGTCGGGATTCTCATTGGATATTCCGTCGCAAAGACCAGGGGGAAGTTCGGTTCGAACATGGTTGACAGACTGGCCTTCTTCCCTTATTTGATTCCAAGCATGGCCTTCGGTGCGATTTACCTATCGATGTTCTCTGTTCAAAGGGGCTTCATTCCGCCCCTCTACGGCACCTTTGCGATACTTGCCCTTGTTGGTTCGGTGAAGTATCTGCCCTTTGCCTCAAGAGCCGGAATAAATGCGATTTTGCAACTCGGGAAGGAAATCGAGGAAGCTGCGATAATTCTAGGTGTGAAATGGTGGAAGAGAATGTTGAGGATAATCATACCGATTCAGAAGCCTACGGTTATTTCAGGTTACCTGCTTCCATTCATATCGAGCATGAGAGAACTCGCTCTCTACATACTCCTCGTTACACCCGCAACAAGCATTCTAACGACCATGCTCTTCAAATACAACGAGAAGGGCTGGAATCAGTACGCAAATGCAATTGTGCTTCTAATAATCGGAATAGTCCTGATCTTCAATTTCCTCATCAATAAAGTGACCGGTGCGAGTCTGGATAAAGGAATAGGAGGGTGACCTGATGCCTGAGATTATTTTGAAGAATCTTACGAAGACTTTCGGAAGTGTCAAAGCGGTTGACAATCTTGATCTTACGATAGAGGATCGCGACTTTGTGACGCTTCTCGGTCCCTCCGGCTGTGGTAAGACGACCACACTCAGAATGATTTCCGGGCTCGAAACACCCACGGTCGGTGAAATCAGTATCGGCGGCAGGGTCGTTTTTTCGAGTGAAAAGCAGATCAATCTATCACCCGACAAGAGAGACGTTGGCCTTCTGTTTCAGAACTATGCGTTATGGCCTCATATGACCGTTTATCAGAACATTGCTTTCGGTCTGGAAAACATGAAGTGGAGCAAAGAAGAGATCAGAAAACGCGTAAAGGAAATGGGTGATCTCGTCAAGATAAGCGACCTTCTTGACAGGTATCCTTCAGAACTTTCCGGTGGTCAGCAGCAGAGAGTTGCCATTGCCAGGACGCTAGCTCCTAATCCAAAAGTACTCCTGATGGATGAGCCACTTTCGAACCTGGATGCCAAACTGAGAATGGAAATGAGAGCCGAGTTGAAACGTCTTCACAGGGAGATAGAATCAACGGTGGTGTACGTAACTCATGACCAGCTTGAAGCCATGACTCTCGCCACAAAAGTCTGTCTTCTAGAAGAGGGAGTCCTCCAGCAATATGCGCCGCCGCTT
>JAFGAP010000192.1 GCA_016933635.1 Kosmotogaceae bacterium | reverse complement strand
CGGGCAGCGGTTTTGGGAAGTCCCTCAAATTGTCATCCCGAACTAGTTTCGGGATCTGGGTTTTTCAAGAACTGTGGATCGGGGTCGGAGGCTGGGGGTTGGAAAGAGCGAAGAATCAGTTGCAAGATGCAAGTTTAAGAAAAAAAAGACCGGGATCGGGGGTTGCAGGTTAAAGGTTGGAAAAAGCAAAAGACACTGGTTCAACGTTGAATGGTTCTCCGTTCGCCGAGGAGAGCCTGTTTTTCGTTCCAGAGCGAGGATCTGTTCTTCGTTCTTGGATGAAATCGTAAGCATAGCATCAAGATTCCGACCAGGAGCTTTGTCGGAATGACGGAATCTAGCCTTTTCGCAATAACCGTTAGTTGTCATCCCAATGAGCCTGCCCCAATCAGCCTGCCCTGAAGACCTGCCCCAAAATGCTCCTGTTTGGGGTTCCTGCTTGGGGACTCTTTTCAGGTCTTCTCGGAGGACGGTGGACCGTTATCGGACAACGTGGTTCTAGTCAGCGTACAGCGTGTTCTCTCAAGCGTACAGCGGCTTTTCTCCCGCGAAGCGGAACTGGCCTCGCCGAAGGCGAGACTGGCCTGGCAAAGCCTGACTGGCCTGCGTCAGCAGACTGGCTCCGATATCGCCTCTTACCCATACCGATCGCCCGTTCTCTTCTGATGGCATGAATTTGCTCCATAAATGTGGCACAACTTTCAATCATATGAAATAACCTTCTGTCATCATATAATAAATTTCGCAGTCGAAAAATTTTCAAGTCACTCTCTTTATTTTTGCAAGCACTTTTAATTTCTGTATCTTTGAAGATGAGCAAAGAATTTTGCACGGCAGATGTGCGGGAGACAATGATGACCGAGAAGAGATCGATCGAAGAGATTATGAAAGCCTATTCAGAAGTCCCCGATGAGGATTTCCGGCAAAAGCTCAAAATCCTGAATGAGCTTTCTCAGACTATGTTCAAAGAGGGCAAGCCTCTTCTCGCATCGGAGACTGTTAAAGCGGAGCTTTCTAGAATTGAAGCCCCAGCATGTATCGAGCTGGCAAACATTACGCATAACATGATTAAGTACTCATGCGTTGTGGGCAATTACGATGCATCTATCGAGTATGCATTGAAGGCAGTTGACCTTTTCAAGGAGTTCGGAACGGCCGACGATGTCAACGACGTTATCGGAAACATTGGTGGTGTGTATGTCTACATGGAGCGTTTTGAAGAATCCCTCGAGTACACCGACAAGGCTCTAGAATACGCTCGAACAATAGGTGATGATCTCGCAGTAGCTAACTTTCTGAACAATAAAGCCGTCGCATTGAAAAGTCTGGTAAGATTTGAAGAAGCCATGGATTGCTTGAACAAGGCGATAGAAATAAAGCTCTCTCTAGGAAAGAAAGCAGATCTCTGCAACAGCTACTTCAATCTCTCCGAAGTGCTGATCAGCGCAGAAATGTATGACGAAGTTCCCGCGATCTTCAAGAAGGTCGAACCCCTGGTCAAAGAAATCGAAGATCCTGCCGGGTTTGCGGAATTCGATCTTCTTAAGACTCAGTACTACATGGGAACTGGCAGCTATGAAAAGGCTCTCGCCATGATCGACAGTTATATAGAGTTCCAGAAAGAGTCTGGAAGCATATCCAAAGTGCCTAACGCACTAAGAAGAAAGATTGAAATCCATGAAGAGCTTGGTGAAGAGGGGCTGGCTCTCGAAACCTTCAGGGAACTTGACCTCTTGTCCCAAAGAATTTACAAGGAAACCTGCAGCGCAAGAGCTGCTGAGCTGGCGGCCTCATTCAGATTTCAGCAGAAGATGCACGAAATACAGTTACTGAGCAATAAGAACTTAGAACTTCAGGAAGCAAAGACAACTATTGAAAAGCAATATGAAGAACTTCTCGAAATCGACAGCAAGCTAAAGAAGGCAAATGAGCTGCTTGAGAAACAGGCCGAGATAGATCCATTGACCGG
>JAFGAP010000027.1 GCA_016933635.1 Kosmotogaceae bacterium | reverse complement strand
GACTCGAACCTCCATCGGCGGATCCAGAGTCCGCTGTCCTACCAATTGGACGATCTCCCAAGACAGTAAAGATTATAAAGCAGAAGGTAAGTGGTGTCAAGCCGTTTGGAGGCATAGGATGAACATAGCGATGTTCAGTGACACATATTCACCTCAGGTAAACGGGGTGGTTACCATGATCAAGATGCTTGAAGAGAATCTTCAGAAGAGGGGCCATAACGTATATATATTTACAGTAGACCACCCCGAAGCCGGCATCCAGGAAAATGTTTACCGTGTGCCATCTCTTAAATTCCCATGGGAAAAGCAACACCGAATAGGGTTGCCCACGAACTTCAAGGAACTAATAAAGATTGTGAAGAATCTTGAAATAGACATTATTCACTCTCACACATCACTAATCGTTGGTTATCTGGCGAGTTACGTGCTAACGAATTTGCGCATTCCGGGAGTAACGACCTATCACACAATGATGGAGGAGTACGTTCACTATATCCCATTCATGGAGCCCATTTTGAGAGTTTATATCAGAGCTCAAGACAGAAGATTTTGTGACAAAAACAGGGCGGTAATTGCTCCTTCCATAAAAATAAAAAAACTTCTTCTTTCTTATGGGGTTTCGTCACATATAGAAGTTATTCCCAACGGGGTCGATCTTACTCCATTCAAGAGAACCTTTGACAGAGAAGAGAAGAAAGCATTCAGGAAGAAGTACAACATAAAAGAGGACGATAAAGTGCTCATTTTCGTTGGAAGACTTGGAGAAGAAAAGAGCATAGATAAACTTGTAGAAAATTTTGCAAGAGTTTCCAAAGCTTTGCCAGACTCCCATTTGCTGCTAGTTGGAGATGGCCCTTTGAAGGGCAAGCTGCAGGAATTAGCAAGAAGTCTGAGGGTCGGTGAGAAGGTCCACTTCACGGGATTTTTGAAATGGCCGGATGAGATATCGTTAGCCTATAAAAGCAGCGATGCGTTCATGATAGCCTCTCACACAGAGACTTTTGGCCTCGTTACCCTTGAAGCTATGGCCTCTGGATTGCCGGTTGTGGCATATAAGGACGATAGCATAGTAAATATGGTACTGGATGGAGAAAACGGCTTCATGTGTTCCTCGAAAGAGGAGTTGTCAACTGCAGCTGTTCAAATGCTAAGTGATCATGACCTAAGAGAGAGAATGGCAAAACGCTCAGCTGAGATCTCGGAGGACTTCTCCGCTGAAGCTAATGTTGAGAGAACAGTGAACCTTTATGAAAAAGTGGTCAAGAACGAGATCTAGATTTGAAACCTATTTCATGAGCAGAGAGTAATCCTCCGAAAATGATGTTTACGTAGTAGCTGAAGAATCTCCAGATCAGAAGCGCAGCTCCTATTCTTTCGCCGAAAAAGGACTTGAAAAAGAGTACATACCCTCCTTCAGATACTCCACTCGCTCCTGGTGTTGGAATAAGAGAGACTACAAGGAATAAAATCAGTTGAACTGCCGTGATTTCGAGATAATTTACTTGCGTTCCAATTGAAAGGGCAACAAAATACGGGATGGATATCATGCAAATCAGCTGGGCAAGAGTACTCAAGGACGCCGTAGTAAGGGCAAAGGGTCTTCTAATCAACTCCTTCATTGAAGAGTGAAAGAAGCGTAGCTCTCTCATTGCCTTCTCTATTGATGATTCTTTCTCTTTCACTATCCTGATCTTGTGAAGAAAGCTGATCACAAAGTGGATTAGCTTGTCAGTTAGTTTAGGACTGAGGGAAAAAAGAATCAAAGCCACCAGGACGACACTGTTCAGCGCAAATCCGAAAATCGATAGCACGGCGAGATTAGAAATCTTTTGTGAAACGATCGGGTAAGCCTTCAAAACGGCAATAACTCCGAGCAATGTGATTACTGCTTGATAAATTAGAAACCTTGAAACCAGCATTGCAGTCGATTCGCCTATCGAGATACCTCTTCTCTGCATAAAGACTATCTGCGCCGGTTGTCCTCCTGAAGAGAAAG
>JAFGAP010000026.1 GCA_016933635.1 Kosmotogaceae bacterium | reverse complement strand
CAGAAGAAGACCTAGATGGGCTAATTGAGTCCTCGCTTTCTTCACCCATAGCGAATCTGAATCCGGTAAAGATCGACAGAGAAGAACTGAGAGAGATATTCAAGACTATTCTCTAGCGAGGTGAGTAATTTGAATAACGATGAGATTCTTGAACTTGAAAGAAAGGCAAGAAGGGTAAGAACACTGGTGATTGAAATGATTGGACGCCTTGGCGTTGGACACATCGGTGGTGCTTTGTCGATTGTAGAGGCCCTGACGGTCCTTTACTTCAGGGAGATGAGAGTTAGGCCAGAAGATCCTTCATGGTCGCAAAGGGATCACTTCATTCTCTCAAAAGGCCATGGCGGACCAGGTTTATACGCGGTACTGGCAGAGAGAGGTTTCTTCTCTCTTGATCTTCTTTGGACCCTGAACCAGCCCGAAACGCTATTGCCTTCTCACTGTGACAGACTGAGAACACCGGGAATAGATATGACGGCTGGCTCGCTTGGCCAGGGTTTGTCCGCAGCGATTGGCATCGCAATAGCCAAAAAGATCTCGGGAAACTCTTCCAGAGTCTTCGCAATAATAGGTGACGGAGAGAGCCAGGAAGGCCAGATCTGGGAAGCAGCGATGCTCGCTTCTCATAGAAAACTCGACAATCTTATTGTGATGCAGGATTACAACAGGATGCAGATCGACGGAAATACTTCCGATATTAATGGTCTTGAGCCTTTAGAAGACAAGTGGCGGGCCTTCGGCTGGAATGTGGCTTCCGTTGATGGGCACAATGTCGGAGAGATCGCCGATGCAATCAAAAAGGCAAAAGAGCATCATGGACGCCCCTCCATGATAGTCCTGAATACTGTCAAAGGCAAAGGTGCCTACTTCGCCGAAGGAAAGATTTCCAGTCACAACATGGAAGTGAGCGAAGAAGAGTGGAAGAATGCTATCGCAGAACTCCAGAGGGAAGGAGCGTAGTTACATGGAACTCGCAGGAAGAGAATTGAGACGTGTTTACACTGAGAAACTTATCGAGATCGCAGAACGGGACGATAGAATCGTAGTTCTTGAAGCAGATCTTGGTAAGGCTTCAGGGACTCTGCCCTTCAAGGATAAGTATCCCGATCGGTTCATAGACATCGGAGTTGCTGAAGCTAACATGATCGGAGTGGCATCTGGCCTGGCCGTAATGGGGAAGATTCCTTTTGCTCATTCATTTACTCCGTTTGCAACCCGCAGGGCATTTGACCAGATAGCAATATCGGTTGCATACGCCAGATTGAATGTCAAAATAGGCGGAACCGATCCCGGAGTAACGGCAGAGCTAAACGGAGGAACCCATATGAGTTTCGAGGATGCAGGTATCGTGAGGAATCTACCCGGAATGATCGTGGTGGAACCTGCTGACTCGGTTCAGCTTCTTTCATTGCTTCCCCAGATATTGGAGGTCGATTCTCCAGTCTATATGAGACTAGACAGAAAGAATAAAAAGCTCTTCTTCGAACCCGATACAGAGTTTACGCTTGGAAGGATCCATCAAATTAGGGGTGGCGGCGATGTGACGATTATCTGTAGT
>JAFGAP010000191.1 GCA_016933635.1 Kosmotogaceae bacterium | reverse complement strand
TGGATAATGGAATTGATGATATCTGTATCATCGAACCGGGTGAAATCAAACTTAACAATTTGCACCGACAAATATTGTACGATTATGGAGATATTGGTCTTTCAAAAGCAAGTGTAATTGAAAAAAAGGTTTCGCAGCGGTACAGCGGCGTTAGGGTCAAGATCCATAAAGAGAGTTTCGATCCGGCCTTTATCAAGACTGAAAAACCCGACATAATTGTCAGCTGTGTCGACAATTATGAGGCTAGATATCTGATAAATGATTCCTGCTATCGCAATTGTGTTCCCTTTGTCGATTCGGCCGTAGAGAATTTTGGCGGATATGCGGTATTCAGAGATCGAAGAATGTCTTGCTACAGGTGTTTCATGGGTGACAACAGAAGGGATACGAGAGCACCAAAGGGGATACTGCCTTTTGTCAGCTATTTTGGAGGTATGCTGGAGGCGGCCATGGTATTGACTTTTCTGAATACCGGAAGGTGTGGAGACGATGTTTTCTGGTTTGACCTGAGAAAGGGCAAATTCGAGAGTATTTCCGTTGAACGACGTGAAGGTTGCCCCGTCTGTTCTTCAGCCAAGAGGTGACGTAACTTGGAAGTGGTCTTTGGAAACAATCGATGGAGTTTCGACAGAGATCTCACCTTCAGTGAATTGATAGAGAAAACACAGCTTGGGTCTGTCTCTCCTATTGTTTTGGTGGACGGTAGATTTGTCGAGAAGGATGAGTTAATTTCGGCAAAGTCGAGGGTTCTCATAATCGTTGCAGCCAATGTAGACCATACGGGCGCATAGTAAAGCATACTCACGTATAAGCTCACATAATCCTTTCTTTTGGTCTTCATCGTTTCGTGGCGGAATTAGGTTTTTTTGTAGGGAGCATCTCTTGAATGTAGAATTCTAATGGATAGTTGAAATATATATGGAGGTGGAGAAATTGGAAAAGAAAAAGGTTCTGATTCTGGGCGCTGCTGGAAGGGACTTTCATAACTTCAACACTTACTACAGAGACAACGAAGAGTTCGAAGTAGTAGCTTTCACGGCGACGCAGATTCCTGGAATCGATGGAAAAAAGTATCCTGCGGAACTCGCAGGCAGACTCTATCCAAATGGCATTCCGATACTTCCGGAAGAGGAATTTGGCAAATTGATCGATGAGCACAAGATCGATCAGGTCGTTCTCGCATACAGCGATCTTCCACATCAATATGTCATGGAGAGGGCGGCAATAGCGAACGCACACGGTGCGGATTTCATTCTTCTTGGACCCAGCAAGACAATGGTTGAATCCTCGAAACCGGTAATCTCTATCTGCGCAATTAGGACTGGTTGTGGAAAGAGTCAGACAACCAGAAGGGTGCTCGACATTTTGAGAGCCAAGGGCAAGAAGGTTGTCTCTATCAGACATCCGATGCCTTATGGAGATCTCGTGAAGCAGAAGGTCCAGAGATTCGCCGATTATTCAGATCTGGATAAACACGAATGCACTATCGAAGAGAGAGAGGAATACGAACCCCATATAGATCGAAATGCCGTTATATATGCCGGGGTCGATTACGAAGCGATTCTCAGAGAAGCCGAAAAAGAGGATGTAGACGTAATAATATGGGACGGCGGAAACAATGATTTCTCATTTTATAAGACAGATCTGTATATAACTGTAACCGATCCTCATAGAGCCGGTCACGAGACTACATACTACCCGGGATTCACAAATCTTATGATGGCTGATGTAATTGTTATTAACAAGGAGGAGACGGCTTCTCCAGAAGATATCGACATCGTCCGAAGGAATATTGCGAAATTCAATCCCGATGCCATTGTAGTTGACGGAGCTTCACCGATAACCATTGAGGGAGGCAAGTCGTCCGAGATAAAGGGCAAGAGAGTTCTCGTCGTAGAGGATGGCCCAACCCTGACCCACGGTGGAATGAAGTACGGTGCGGGATGGGTAGCAGCGAAGAAGTTTGGTGCATCCGTGATAGTTGATCCAAGGCCTTATGCAGTAGGATCACTCGTTTCAACATATGAGAAGTACAACCACCTGGATCAGATCCTTCCCGCAATGGGATATGGTGAAAAGCAGATGAAAGAGCTAGAGGAGACCATAAACAAGGCCGACGTAGATCTTGTTATAATTGGTACTCCGATTGACCTGAGAAGGGTAATCGACATTAAGAAACCTGCCGTAAGAATCGGTTATGAGCTTCAGGAGATAGGGAAGCCCGATCTAGAAGAGATAATAGAAGACTTCCTTAAGGAACACAATATATAGTAGATCAGCAAAAAGGGGACTGGATTATCCAGTCCCCTTCTTTTATTGCTTCTTCTTGATCGGTATGTAGATGTCAAACTCAGAATCTTCTTCCCCTGTGAATCTTTCGTCATATAGTTCAAACTCATTCAATCCGATCGGTTCATACTCGGAATTCTGAAACCACTTTCCATAGATGTACTCATAAGTATCTTGCAGTGAGTCAAGCTTTCCCTTGTGAGTGAAAACGGCGTAGGTTGCCTCAGGTACTTCTGCCCCAACC
The DNA here is from genome assembly GCA_016933635.1 of Kosmotogaceae bacterium. Classification (GTDB taxonomy): domain Bacteria; phylum Thermotogota; class Thermotogae; order Petrotogales; family Kosmotogaceae; genus Mesotoga. The sequence goes on along the minus strand of JAFGAP010000191.1, from coordinate 11,007 downwards.
ATTCCCTCCGGGATTCTTTCCAGAGTCGAGACGGCCAAAGAGGCTATGTAGTCGAACTTGCCGTCTATGAAGTCCTCATCACCTGTGCACATCAGCCCGTAGCTTTCGTTCGCCGATATGACATTCTCGATCTCGGTATGCCTCTCCATGAAATCTCTCCAGAGTTTCGGGCAGTTGTTAGCAGGATCGTTTCCGTAGTACTTCAAACCAATGACCTTGAATGTCGATTTGCGGATGATTTTCGGTTCCATTCTTATTCCTCCCTTGAGACCTATCAGGTCTTTTTTGCACAGTCTCTTTTTCTGAGTGACGGCGAAGTGGAGTTGAAGCCTGCGATACTTGCCAGGAGTCACGTAGTATCTGCTTTTGAATGCTCTGGTAAATGATTCCTGCGAATCATAGCCTAACTGCAGGGCGATCTCCAGAATACTCATCGAGGTTGTAGCAAGTTTGTCGGCAGCCACGCTCAATCTCCTGCCCTTTCGGTACTGGCCTATCGTCTCACCCACAGTGTGGAAGAAGATTCGTTGAAGATGAACTGATGAGTAGAAGCTTTTTGAGCAAAGATCGTCGAGAGTTATCGGGGATGAAAGGTGCTCCTCAATGTAATCTATAACGGAGTTCACGCAATCGATGTAATCCTCTTTCAAAGGAGTGTCTCTGGACATCCTCCACCTCCACTTTCGCAATAATCGTCTTAAAGATTATACAAATATGAACGGGCTTGTTCTTGATCGAAAGAATCATGATGGAGTTTCTTCTCTAAGCTGAGTCAATCCAAAAGCAATTCCGACTGAACGAAACCGTTAATCACGGCAACATCAGAAGTCAACAAGCCTTTCAAGCTTCTTAGCCGCTTCTATTGTGCTACTTACTTCTTTCGGCAGAGGAGGTATTCCCTCGAAACCCGTTTTTCTGACGAAGTCGACAAGCATCGTCCTAAGCTCCTCAGGGTTCCAGTTAGAAAGTTTGTCCAGGGTATCTACTCCAGCATCGTAATATAGCCTCGCCCTAACTCCCTTCATTCCACTTAGTCTCGAAAGATCCGAGAGTTTAAGGTATTCAAGTATTCTTTCCATTTCAATCCCGGTGCGTGCAGCCAGGCTTTCTCTCAGCTCAGGCGAACGGGCAGCTTCGATCATTTGATAGGTGTCAAATATGCCCTCTTTCGCGAGTTTTTCCACTATTGTCCTGTCGTACCCAGAGAATCTATCTATTCTCATGCCTTTCCTCTTTGCTGCGATTTCTTTCTCGCGAAGCTACGAGGCGTATTTCGCTAGTGAAGGTTCAGAAAGAAAACTGAAATACTGGGCTATGCTACGCAGTTGTTGCTTCAGACGGGCTTTGTCATTGCAGTTCGATTTTGCGAAGCTCTCAATATCCTCTTTCTCGGCCTCTTCAATTGATTTCTCATCCGAATCAAGAAGGAATTTCTCAAAGGATGCAACCCCAGACAACATTAAACCGATAACATTCTCACGCTTACCTTTACTCTTCAAGAAGGTTATGAAATCTTCCTTTTTTATCATCCAATCACATCCCTTGCGAAGAGAAAACGCCGAAACGATCTGGAGAAAAGACCTCCTTAGCCAGCTAAAGGAACATAGTCAAACAATGTATTGATTACAGTGCTTCTACAGTTATCTTCGAAGCAAGACTCATCACGTCATCGAATCTACAAAGCTCTGTGCCGGGCGTAATGACGGCAGCTGAACTGGCGGCACCAGCCATTTTCAAGGCAGTTTTTGCCGTCTCGCCTAGTTCTCTGTACATGCAGTATGCCGCCAGGAAAGAGTCCCCTGCGCCAACCGCGCTCTTGACAGGTACTTCAGGCACACGAATACGATAGAAATCTCCACTCACTGATGCAATCGCTCCCTCGGCTCCCATAGTCAGAAGAATTTCTTCGACTGAATACCTGCTCGACACTTCTGAAATTGCCTTTCTGAAATCCACCTCTCCGATTAGCTCACGATTGAGCAGCCTCTGAAGTTCGTGAATATTTGGTTTTATTCCTCTTGGCTTGGCCTCGACCCCCTTGGAGAAAGGCTCCTTGTCGGAATCGATGTAAACGTTGACTCCAATGTTCCTCATCCTTGAACAGAGTTGTGCGTAGATATCGCTGCTTACTCCTTCCGGAATGCTTCCACACAAAAGGAGATAGTCGTCTTTTCTCAAAAGTATGTCGATTGTTTTGTAAAGTTTATAGACTTCCTTGACGGATATTACCGGACCCGGAAGACTCATTCTGTATTGACCGCTTCCCGTCTGGACTAGAATGTTGGTCCTTGTTTCTTCTTCACTTCTAACCGTTGCATAGACGACTCCCTCATCGTCAAGCATCTCCTCTATTACCTTTCCGGTATGACCTCCAAGAAAAGCTATAGCGACCGAATGGCCTCCCAGTTCATTTATCACACGTGATACGTCGACACCCTTGCCTGCAGGGTAATCTTTGACTCTATCCACCCTCACCGTATCGTCCTCGATTAGAGCGTCTGTATACAAGAATCTATCCAGCGCTGCATTCAAAGTAAGTGAGAAAATCACTATTTACACCTCCTACATCCTGCCGAGACGATAGTTGATGATTCCGAGCACTACAATCACGCTTGTCTCTACTCTTAGAGTCCTTCTTCCTAATGAAACGAACGTACATCGGGTCGAGATGCTCCCTATCTCCTCCGGTGCGAAGCCCCCTTCGGGTCCTACGATCAATCTCAGTCTTCTTTTGTCGGTGAATTCCTTTTCGACTTCCACTAAAGGCCTGCCACCGAATTCCAGAAGCAGGTTGTATGATCCTTCTAGAAGAAGTGTCTGGGATACAGTAATCTCGGGAATGTAAGGATTAACACTCTGCTTGGCCGCTTCCCTTGCGACCGCATTGAACTTAGTCAGCTTACTTTCATCAACTCTTGAAACCGATCTAAGGCTATTGAACAATTCGATTCTGTCGACTCCCAATTCGGTTGCTTTCTCTATCAGAATGTGAAGCCGTGGCCACTTTGTCGCTGCCACGGCTATAGTAATACTCTTTCCGTCTCTCTCAAAGTACTCTCGCTCAATAATAGTCCCCGAAGCAGATGATTTCCCAAGTTCTTCGAGAACAAATCTGTAAACGGTACCTCTCCCATCAATGCCTCTCAGTTCATCACCGGGTTTTGCTCTCGTCACTCTCAGATGCTTGGTTTCACCGCTGTCTAGAATGACTCTGTTTTCTTCGGGCAGGACAAAGAAGGCATTGGGCAATTAACCAATTACCTCCTGCCTCATGTATGGTACGAGAGCTTTGGGCACGTCTATCTTTCCATCTCTTCTCTGGTAGTTTTCAACTATTGCTACCAGGGTCCTTCCAACGGCCAGTCCCGAACCATTCAAACAGTGTACAAACTTCAGTTTGTTGTCAACGTCTCTGAACCTTATGTTGGCTCGTCTTGGCTGGAAGTCCTCAACGTTTGAGCAGGAGGAAATCTCTCTATAAGTGTTGTAAGAAGGCAACCAAACTTCAAGATCGTAGGTTTTTGCCGCGGCAAACCCAATATCCCCGGTACAAAGAGAGACCACCCGGTAAGGAAGTTCCAATTTCCTAAGAACATCTTCAGCATCGGCTGTAAGATTCTCGAGAGCATCGTAAGAGTCATCGGGATGGGTGAACCAGACAAGCTCAACCTTATCAAATTGGTGAACTCTTATCATGCCCCGAACATCCTTTCCGTACGATCCGGCCTCTCTTCTGAAGCATGCGCTGTACGCCGTGTATTTTTTGGGCAGGTCACCTTCGAGGATCTCGTCCATGTGCTGTGAAACAAGTGGGACCTCTGCCGTTGGTATCATAAACATATCGTCCGGGTCGATTCTGTAGGCCTCCTCCTCGAATTTAGGTAGTTGGCCCGTTGCCTGCATGGTATCTCTCTTAACCATGAAAGGGAGAGCTACTTCCTCGTATCCCTTTGAATGATGGAGATCCAGCATGAAGTTAGCTATTGCCCTCTCAAGTCTTGCTAAGTCTCTTCTAAGAATTGTGAATCTCGCTCCAGATATTTTCGCGGCTCTTTCAAAGTCTATAAGACCGGTTTCCGGTCCGTAATCCCAGTGGGGTCGGATTTCAAAGTCGACCTTTCTCGGTTCTCCCCACATTCTAACTACGACGTTATCTTCCTCACTCTTTCCCACAGGTGTGGTCGATGAAGGAATATTGGGAAGATAGAGAAGCTTTTTCTTCAGCTCTTCCTCTATCTGAGAAGCTCGGAGATCAAGTTCCTTAACTTCAGATGAGATCTCCTTTGCCCTATCCATAAGGGAAACCGAAAGGTTTTCATCTTTGCTTGCTTTGGCTCTGGCGATTTCCGAAGATATACTGTTTCTCTCGGCCTTTTTCTGTTCAACGACCTGCAGCGCCTCTCTCCTCTTTGATTCCAGATCAACTATCTCATCTAGCAGCTCTGAGGTCATCTGCCTGTACTCAAGAGCCCTCCTCACAATTTCGGGGTTTTCTCGAATCAACCTTACGTCAATCATTATCTCTTCCTCCTGCTAGAAAACAAGCTCTATCTCTACGTTTTTACCTTCAAATGAATCATCCGTCGTATCGTATATCAATTCGGAGGCCCAGATTTTCCTGCTATTTTTGAAGTCATCGACAAAGACGTTACCCATAAGGTTCAGAAGGCCGGTATCTCCGAAGTATTCGAAGTAAAGAGTATCTACATTCAAATCTCCCTTGTAGTTTATGAAGATGCGCTCGGGCGTTGCCCCCGCAGTCTCTTCAGCAAAGCCTTCGTAGTATTCCGTCTTCTGATCGAAGTTAAGAGTCTCGGTCTCGTATATGAATATGTCCTTTCCATCCTCTTCTTTTGAGTAGATAACTGCCTCTACATTTTCAAAGAGAGTTCCCGTGGAGTTCTCCAGATTGTAATCGAGGGATAAAGCAGTTGCTTCGCCTGTCTGGAATCTAACAAAGGTCTCACCTTCGGTTACGAAGCTCTCCCAATCAGTAGAGCCCTTTGTGGCCGTTGCAAGGGGCGTTTCAACGTAAATATCCCCGTCCTTATTGATAAGAACGTTACCGATGAAGGTGAAAACCTCTTTCTTAAGTGATCCAAGCACTGTGTCTCCCTTGATTCGCACGGTACTTGCAAAGATCGTTACAGTGAGGAAAATGAGAATCAATCCGATAATCACGGTAGTCCTTCTCTCCATAGTTACCTCCAGACGATTAGTCTTTCGTTTTCTTGCTGTCCATTATTTCGAGAAGGTTCTTAACAATAACCTCAAGTGCTTTCACCTGATCGGACTTGATTTCAGTCATTACAGACATCAAGTACTCCACCCTTCTGTCGATGACCTTCTCGATTAGTGTCTTTCCGGCGTCGGAGATGTCGATAATGTACGATCTCCTATCTTTGTCGGAACGTCTTCGCTCTACCAGATCAGCGTCGATGAGTCTCTTAACAAGACCCGTTGTCGTGCTCTTCGTTATTCCAAGCCAGCGACTAATGTCACTCATCCGTTTCTCTCCGTTAAAGAAAAGCACCTGAAGGACATCGAATTGGGCAGGAGTGATCGGGAAGTCTCTCAGAACCTTTCTTCCTTCCCTTCTGATTCTCGTGGAAATCGTTCTTAGGTTCTTCTCAAGAATCGCAGCGTCTTCCTTTCTGATTTCACCAACGGACATCACAGCACCTCCAAACCCCTTGTATTAGTTTACAGAAAACGATACTATTCAAAAGATTATATCATCATCCATGCACCGGTTAAGACTGATTCTGCACCTAAAGCCGTTCATTCAAAGGTTCTAATGCCTTTATGGACATATGCTGAAGCCTCCTGAATGGTGATGTATAATTTCAGTATGAAATCGGCCAAACGAGATTTATCCGAACTTGTGAGATTTGATGCCGTTTACAGAGCTTATCACAGGATGATTGCGGGGGTGGATGAAGCAGGAAGAGGTCCTCTTGCCGGTCCTGTTGTGGCCGCTGCTGTCATAGTTTTGAATCCCGTAGATGGCGTGTACGATTCCAAGGCTCTATGCAAAAAGACGAGAGAGTCATTGTTTGGGAGAATACTTGAGAATTCTATCGTGGGAATCGGTCTTTCTTCTCCCGAGGAAGTTGATATTCTCAATGTTTTTGCGGCTACCAGGTTGGCAATGAACAGAGCACTGAGGGTTTTGTCTAGAAAGCCAGACTATGTAATAGTTGATGGAAAATCGCTTAAACTTGATATAAAGGGTGAATGCATAGTTGGCGGCGATCGAAGAAGTGGAGCGATTGCGAGTGCTTCGATAGTGGCAAAGGTATTCAGAGATCGAATAATGGATTCACTGGACCTCTTGTATCCCGAATACGGTTACAGAAATCACAAAGGTTACTGCACGGAGATGCATCTAAGGGCACTTAGAAAGCATGGACCGACCACCTGGCACAGACTGACATTCAGGCCTGTCAGGGAACTGATCACAAAGGAAAAGGCAAGCCGCTGGTCGAATGAGAGTGAAGTGAGCCTTATCAGGCTTTTCAGAGCGGGGCTGGCGACTATGGAGGTCAACAATTGAGGAATGAATTTGACGGAAGTGAATGGTTAAGGCTAATCAATACAATGAAGACATTGAGATCACCTGGGGGGTGTGAATGGGACATAGAGCAAACTCATCAATCCCTCAAACCTTACTTGATCGAAGAAGCTTACGAGGTACTGGATGCAATCGATGGCGGAGATGATAATGAGCTAGCCGAAGAGCTTGGCGATGTTCTTTTGCAGGTTGTTTTTCATGCGCAGATTGCAATGGAAAGAAAGGCTTTCACGATAACGGATGTTCTGCAAATCTTGACGGACAAGCTGATTAGAAGGCATCCGCACGTCTTTTCAGATTCGGAGGGTTACTCATATCGGCAGTGGGAGGAAATGAAGGCGAAGGAAAAAAATAAAGATTCGGGAAAGAGTTCATCGATTGGCAAGATAAACAAGGCCCTTCCCGCACTGAGCTTGGCTCGAAGAGTTCAGGAAAACGCTTCCGTGGTTGGTTTCGACTGGGGAGAAATCGAAGGACCTCGCGAAAAATTGAATGAAGAGATAGAAGAACTGGACAGTGCGATAATCGAAAAGGATAGAAAAAAGATCGAAGAGGAGATAGGAGATGTTCTCTTCACGGTCACGAATCTATCTAGATTTCTTGACGTGGATCCCGAAGCGGCTTTGAGAAGATCAACAGAGAAATTCTTGAACCGTTTCCACGAAATGGAGAGTCATATTGAGAAGTGTGGTCTTGATATCAATAATATGACCATAGATGAGTTGAATCACCTGTGGGAAATAGCGAAGGAGGGTACAAATTGAAGAAGTTGCTAATCGCTGCCCTGATATTATTTTTTATCACTGCAACAGCGCTTTCGCAGACGGAAGATCTTTCTGAAACAGGTATAGCCGCCGAGGTTAACGGTGAGATTATCACCATGGATGCTTTCCTTTCGAAGGTTTTGCCTAACTATACCGAGATATCGAAGAGAATAGAAGAGGTAGATCCTCTATTTTCAGAAATGCTCCTCAATACTGAAGCTGGTCAGAAACTGCTGGAGGAATACGAAAGAAATTCGCTGGAAGCTCTTATTGAAGAAACTCTTCTCATTCAGTATGCAAAAGAGGTTGGGATCGAAGCCGATATCGAGGCCTTAAGAGAGGTAGTAAGCAAGTCAATCATGGACACACTCACCGAACTTCAGATCGAGAAGTCGGATGCGGACCTTTTCTACATCCTCAAAGGTTACATCGACGGATTAAGCTCCTATGAGGCAAAGGTGGTCAGAGATCTCGCTTACAAAGAGGTCCTCAATTCTCTTTATGAAGCCGTTACAGTGAATGCGACGGTCACGGAAGAGGAGATAGAGCAGTACTATCTGGCCAATTCTTCGAGATATGCTGTAGAAGAAGAGAGAGCAAACATGAAGGTGCTTCTCTTTGATTCCTTCTCGGAAGCCTATTCGGTGTGGAAAGCTGCGTCCAGGGACGCTAACCCTTCTTCGGTTCTAGATACTTTCCCGGAGGTTCAGTCTGGGAGTTATACGAGAGAGGAAATCGAGGCCTTGAATCCCGAGCTCGTGAAATCGCTTTTCAAACCAACAGAAGGTGAGTTGCTCTCTTCCGTGGTGACTCTTGACAATAAGTATGCAGTGATCTATCTCGAATCATATTCTCCTGCAGGAGCAAAGGGCATTGAAGATGTTAGGAGCGAGATACAGGGGATATTGATTTCGGAAAAAAAGGATCTTTTCTGGAGAATCTGGCAGGAACAGGAGTTCAAGCCTTTCAAGGAAGAGGCTGTTATAGAAAGATACTACGAAACGGGTGGAGGAGAATGAGTTGAGTGTGACAAAAGAAGATGTTATGAAGGCCCTTGGAGAAGTGTACGATCTCGAAATAGGATTCGATATAGTCTCTCTGGGATTGATATATGGAGTGGAGCTAGAAAACGAGAACGATGTCAGGGTCAAGATGACTTTGACAACACCTATGTGTCCTCTTGCCGGATTGATGCTAGAAGATGCAAGGCGAAAGGTCAGCGAGATTGAGGGAATCGGTAATGTGAAGATGGAACTCACTTTCGATCCACCATGGTCACCCGAAATGGCTAGCGACGATGTAAGAAAGATCTTGGGAATGTGAATCTACAAGATCTAATCTATATATCGAGAAGAAAGCTTTCAGAGGCGGGAATAGAAAATTCCCGCTTTGTTATGGTGGCCCTATCTAGAGGAATTCTTTCCTTGAATGAAGCCGATCTGATCTTAAATGGAGAGAAGGAAATCGAGTCGGAGTTAAGCGCGAAATATATTGAAGCCGTGGAGAGAGTTGTTGGGGGAGAGCCAATCGACTACGTATTGGGATTCAGAGACTTCTTTGGAATCAGACTGGAGGTTACAAGGAATGTTCTGATACCCCGAAATGAAACGGAAGAGCTAGTCGAGATAATCATCGACGAAGAGAAGAATTCGAGAGTGTTCGCCGATATCGGAACTGGAAGCGGTGCGATAGCCTGTGCTTTAGCCCGCAACATTCCTTCTTCACTGGTCTTTGCGACAGACATCTCTAAAGATGCTCTCATGCTTGCCGAAAAGAATGCCAGAGCTAACGGAATATTCAACATTAGATTCATTAAGGGGGACAATATATCAGGACTGAGTGACTTTCTAGACTCCGTCGAGGTTATCGTTTCCAACCCACCATATATAAGGACGGCGGATATAGATTCTCTGGACATGAACGTGAGAAAGTACGAACCTATGGTTGCTCTTGACGGGGGAAGAGACGGTCTTGACTTCTACAGGGAGTTCTTAGAATATTTACCGACAGGAAAGAAAGTGTATCTGGAAATGTCTCAATATGAGACAGCGGCATTAGGAAAGTTAGTTTCTGATCTAAATGGATATTCCCATGAATTCAGAAAGGACTTGTCTGGCAACTACCGTTTCATGATTCTTCGTCCAGAAATTTGAGAGCTTCCTTCGAAAAGCTTTCGAGCTCAACTGAGAATATGTAGTCGGCAAGGTAATCGAGGCCTGTTTTATCTCTATTGACAATCGCGATTCTGCCACCCGAGGACTTTGCAATTATGGGAAACTGAGCGGCGGGGTAAACCATCAAGGAGGATCCCATAGCAACAAAGAGATCGGACTTCAAAGAAGCGTTCTCTGCTATACTTATCGCATCCTGGGGTAGCATTTCTCCGAAGAAAACGATTTTTGGCTTGATCAGGCCACCACAATCACATCTGGGAACTTCCGAACTTTCAAGTAGTGACTCGACTTTTTTCTTTGTAAGTCTTTTCTTACACTGCATGCATTCGAATTCGGAAACGGTTCCGTGTAACTCCACAACTTCTTTTGCCCCCGATTTCTGTTGAAGTCCATCGATATTCTGCGTGATTATCGTTTCAATTAAACCCATTTTTTGAAGTCTGGCAAGAAGAATGTGAGTAGCGTTTGGGAATGCGTCCGACATTGAGTGTATTCTCTCCTTTGCCACTCTGTAGTACCTTGCTGGATCCTCGATGAAAGTGCTTAACTCGAAGATGTCCGGAGGGAACTTGCTATATAGACCTCCCGGACTTCTGAAGTCGGGAATGCCGCTGGCGACAGAAACACCGGCCCCCGTTAGTACAGAAGTGCAGGTCGATTCTCTTAACAGTGAAATGAAGTTTCTTGCTTCCTGGCTTACTCTACTCACCTCTAGAGAATTGAATCTTCGGGAAGATAGTCTTTCCTGTATTAGTCCATATGAATTCATTTCCATCTGAGGCTACGGTCGGAGCTGGATCAAGATTGATTACCTTTGCGTCGGCAGGTATTGAAATCGTTAAGGAATAGGCATCACCTGTAAGGTCGAATTCCATGTCTCCCATGTCGGTATTTACAACACCATTTTCGACCGCTGCAAAGCCTGCGATAACGGCATGTTCGATTACTTTAACTCTGTTGGAAGCCAGAACAGTTGCCGTTGACTGGAAGCTCTCTACGAACATTTGCCTATCGAAGCTTTCCGAAAACTGAGTCATCGATTCCTGGAAGTCGGCCAGTTGTTCCTCCCGAGGCTTATCGTATTGCTCGAGGAACTGAGTCATCTGGTTTGGTTTATTGAAGATTATCTCTGTCTCAATATCAAGCGTCGCCCGTCCCTCGTAGTCATATGAATAGTTGCTGGTTGATGACAGGGTATCTATGTCCAGCCTGTTGTTGAACGCCATAAACATGTTTATCGCCGTCATTCCAACCATGACAACAACGAGTATGATAAGAAGGGTATTGAATTTCATTTAAGACCTCCTGACGATTATTAGATTGCTTCTGAGAATATGATAACATCATTCTATGCTAAAATACATTGTACAAAGCTTTTCAGTCGCCTTTGACGATCAGTATAGGTTTTTATTTCGAGTTTCCGGTTTGGAGGGATTTCAGTGCGAATTCTTAGCGGTATGCGGTCTACTGGCAGACTTCACCTGGGTAATTTTAT
>JAFGAP010000190.1 GCA_016933635.1 Kosmotogaceae bacterium | reverse complement strand
TGAGTGGTAGAATAATAGCGACATCTCATGCGAAGGGGGGAACAGTATGAACAAAAAAGAACTCATCGCTGAAATCGCTGAGAAAACAGGTGTTACTAAGAAAGATGCTGGAAAGACCCTTGACACGGTGATCGATATCATCGAGAAGACTCTGTCGAAGGGTGATGTGGTAAGACTTGTTGGCTTTGGCACGTTTATGGTAGCTTCAAGGAAGGCCAGAAAGGGTGTCAATCCGAGAACCAAGAAGCCCATCACTATTCCGGGCGGAAAAGTTCCGAAGTTTGTACCTGGAAAGGAACTGAAGGAAAAGGTAAAATAGTGTCGTAGACTCTGCGGCGGCCGGAGTTGCCGCCGCTTTTGTTTTGGAGTGAAAGAGTTGAAAGGATTATGGTTTTTTCTTATTGTCTTTATTATTGTTGTGGCCTTGGGTGCTTTCTTTAACATCTATTTCCTGAAGCAATTCGGTGATGAAATGGTTTCTAGCCTAAGTACGAGAGAGATCGAGAACAAACTTCAATTAATGTCTGAAAGAGTCTCCCTCCTTAACACGAATTTGGATTCTCTTTCCTCTATCGAAGTGAGGGAGGATCTTTCGAGAATCATCACAGACTTCGAAAGAATAATTGCGGATATTGGCTATATCTCTAATTCCTTGAGCAGCAACCCAGTCCTTGATTCGATTGCACAGCTTTCTACAGATTTGAGTGTGATTAAGAGAACCATCGACTCGATGGACAGTGGAGAAAGCATAGACTATTCGACTCAAATTGAGGGCTTACGAGGAAAGATCGTATCTCTCGAGTGGCAGGTTGAAGAGCTGAAGAATCTGATCGAATCGAGCGCAGTTGATCTTAAAAAGGCAGTCACGAGTGCTAACGCGTTTCCGAGTCAGTCAGATCAGTCTTTTGAAGAGGAAGTCGGGAAAGGCGTTCGTATAAGAATAGAATCGGGCTTCAAGGGGAGCAGCATTCTTCATGACAGCGATATCCTGATGATCTTGAACGAGTTATACGCTCTGAGGACCACGGAGATCTCGCTCAACGGTAAGAGAGTAATGCCATACACATATGTACGCTGTGTTGGTGCAACTGTTATAATTAATGATGAGCCAACTCAAATTTCGCCCATTGTGATCGAGGTTTTGGGTGAGTATGATTATCTTGTTTCCGGTCTGGGTCTCTTGAAGGAGTTTTTTGCAGGCAGGGAAATTGACATGACTTTTCTGCCTCTTGAATTTATTACTATTCCCGCGGGAGGGGGTTGATTCAGTTGAGAAAAAGTGCCCTTCTATTTCTTCTAATACTTACCATGGTTTTCTTCACGGGGTGTAACTTCCCGTTTATTACGAGGGATGACTTTGCCCGAAGAATGGATGCGCTTGAAGAGAAAATCGATTCTCTGGCAATTGGACAGAAAAAGCTTGTCCAGCTAGAAGATGCCGTCGAAGAGCTTGCTTTCAGGATAAATTTCGTTCAAGCAATAGAACCTACATATGCCGGGTATGAAGAACTCGAGGCTGTTAGGGCGGAGCTTCAGATTATCAAGAATATGCTTGCGGAGTCTGTTATAGATTCAGCGTCTTCTGCAGCGATTGTTAAAACACTCTACGACAAGATCGACGGGGTGATAACCAGTACTGTAGAAAACAACATAATCACTCGAGAAATCGATGACTTGAACAGAAAGGTACAGGCGCTTGAATCACTAAACTCTTCGAGGTACTCGGAGTTGGTACAGAGAATCTCCGAGGTTGGCACTTACGATAGTTCTATTGACGAAGCCAAGTATGAAGAGTTGATCGAGAGGATCGAAGAGATTAAGAACGCAGAAGTTGTCGTAGTCCAGCAGGAATCCGATGCAGAGGATAGCAGGTACGATGAACTGGTGAGCAAGATTGAGGAGCTCGCCTCCAGAACTGATATTTCAATTTTGGACAGCGCAAAGTATGATTCCTTGGCAAGAAGACTTGCGGAGCTCGAGCAGACGGTAGGTTCATCTGTGATTGATTCGGAGGTATTCAACGAACTCGTCTCTAGAATAGATGAGATGGATTCCAGAACGCGCGAACTCGCCGATAATCTCCAGGCCATTGAACAGCAGGGGGAGCCCGAAGAGAAGGACTTTGTAACGATGGCCACTTTCCTGGGAGAGATTTCCGATATAAGAAGCAGGCTTGGGGCGGCCGCTTACGAGACCATTGAACCGACTTCTCATGTATCCTACATTGTTAAATCAGGCGATAACCTGTGGAGCATTGCTCAAGCTTATGGGGTATCGGTGGAGCAGCTCAAGGCTATTAATCCAGATGTCAAGAACTGGGACCTGATATATCGTGGTGATGAGATAAAAATCCCGCTCTCTTTGGACAATCTCATGGCCAAGTCCTCAATTGCCACTCATTTTGGACTGAATCTAGGCGTGGATTTTCTTGTGGATTCGATAGAATCCAATTTTGGAAGTTATGACTATGGCTATGCAAATCCCGGTATGGATCTTACAGTACCTCCAGGCTCAAGAATTACGGCTTTTCTTCCGGGAAAGATCATTCTTTCGGAAAGAGTCAATGATTTGTATGGCGAAATGGTTGTGGTGGACCACGGAAACAACATGAAGACCGTTTACGCGCGCCTCGGCAGTCGCACGGTTGTGAAGGGCGATTTTGTAAGGGTTGGGGATACTATAGGGTCAGCCTCGGAAGCAAAAGGCAATTTGCACTTCGAATTTTGGAAAGCCGATGTGCCTGTCAATCCCGCAGACATAATATTCGAGAATGTCGGGACTTTCGAAGTGACTATGTACACTGAATGGGATGATGCAAAGAATCCTACGTCGCCATCATTCAAGATGACTGCGAGCGGTGATTTCGTTAAGGGATATAGAACGGTAGCCGCCGATCCAGTTGTAATTCCTCTTGGTTCAATTGTCTATATTCCGTTCTTTTCATCCTCTCCAAACAAGGGCTTCTTTGTTGTGGAGGATACAGGGAGCTCTATCAGAGGAAACAAGATCGATGTATATACCCATGACTTCGATATTGCATCGAATTTCAAAGAGGATCTTCTTGTGTACGTGGTGAAGAGACCTTGAGTAGATTAGTAACTGTTCTTCTCTTATTCGCTGGAATATTTGTGATTTCGGGAATTGGAGCGATTACGCTCAGTCAAAGGTATCCCTTGGGCATAATGCCGTCCGGACTCCTGGAAATTAATAACAGCAGTGGTACTTATTACATAACTCTCGTGAAGGGTGACTCTGAGCTAATAGTCTTCGACGAAAATTTCAGACCTGTGACGGTCTTCGATTCGATGCGCAATGATGGGATCAACGATCTCATTTATAAGGACGGAAATCTCTACTGCTTCGGATTCTACAGTGGCAGGTTGATTGTTGTGGACGCTTCCGTTCATCCCAGTAAGTGGAAGAAGATCGACGAGATTCCAACATCCAGTAGATTAATTACTGGATCCTTCATCGATGGTAAGGTTGGAATGCTGAGTAATGATTTCGAGTTCCTGCTGCTGGACATATCCAAGAGGGAGATAATAAAGAGGCAGAAGCTTCCGGTCATAGCTTTATCTATAGCGGAGGATTCGGATTTCTTTTTCGTATCGCTCTTCCACAACTATAATCTTCTAACACGTTCCCACGAGACCGAAAAAGGACTTCTTGTATTTGATGAATGGGGTAATCTGGTAAAGGAAGCGAATATCGGTAAACGGCCATCTTACATTCTTTTAGAGGGAGAAAGAATCTTCCTGGTTTCATATGTGGAGGAGAATCTCAAGGTTCTTTCTAAGAGTGATTTAGCTGAGATCACTACCGTTCAATTGGGTAGATATCCAAATTCCCCTGTGATTCACAATGGAGAGATCTGGATCGCATTGACCGGCGAAGACCAGATAATGACAGTAGACCTTTCCACCTACAGTACCAGGAAATTTGACTTAATGGGTCGCGGTCCGATAAAAGTCGTTCACAATGAAGATAAAATTTACGTTTTGGAGACCATTACTGGAACACTCGAGGTTCTTGATAGTCGAGGAAATACGATAGAATATGTAGAGTTAGATGGCTATCCGGTCGATCTCGTCTTCAACGGTGTGAAAATGGCTGTGCTGCTTCAAGAAGACTGGCAAACCGGAAAGAACACGGGAGCTCTTCTGCTAATGAGAAATTGATGATTCTGGAGGTTCGCAATGATAAAGAAAGGCTTTTTCAAACTCACTCTTTCACTGATCTTGGTGATTTTTTTAACCGTTTCTTGTCTTGATGTCTCGGTCAGACTGCTAAAAGCGATCCATATGTTGTCTGTCGAAGAGGGGGACACGCTTGAGATCAACCTTATGTCTTATGTTTTCCCCGCCCATATTGAAGAATCAATAGAGTTCGAAATTCTGCGCGGAGTAGGTGAAATAGAAGATACAAGGTACGTCTT
>JAFGAP010000025.1 GCA_016933635.1 Kosmotogaceae bacterium | reverse complement strand
TACGGCGTAAGCCGCTACATAAGCGAGGGGATCTTCGGTAGTTATCATATCGAGTTTCTCTAGAATTTCGTTTGCCTCAAGTCTTAAGAGGGAAGCGAAGAGTGGATGGTCTCCGAAACCCTCGTCAAGTGTAGAAACCATAACGATATCCCCGCCGTCTTTTGTAATCAAGTCCGATGTGTACAGGGCTTTGCCACATTGCCAGAAATCAGTGATAGAAGGGTAAGAAGAAATGACCGTAACATCTGTCCTTTCGCGATACTGCCGAAGAAGCTGTTGCCTCGCTAGTTCTACCCCTTCTCTGAGAGCCAGCACGTGGTTCCCCGAAACTGTCCCGGCAATTGAACCGTGAATATCGTAATAGAAATTTATTATGAAATCAAGGCCTACTCGATTTCCAGTCTCGTCTATAAGCTCTCTGAATTCGTTTTCAAATACTCCAACGTCAGCCTTGCTTTTCAGTATTGCCATTTTGTGAGACTTGAAGACACTTTCATATGAAGCGACTCCTGGAAGGACAATCTTTGCCCCTCCTGACCAACCGGAGAATCTGTGAGGAACAATGGAACCTATTCCGACTGTGAGGTCCGCCTCTATTGCTTCATTCACTTTAATAGGTACCTCAAGAAACTCCCCGAAATCTTTCATCTTGGCAGTCTCTTCGGCATTATGCTGAATGATTTTTGTGTTTGATGAGAAAATACCAAACTTCTCTTTAAGCTCTTCAGGTTTCATCTGCCTGTGCGTTCCGGTAGCGACAAGGAGAGAGACTTTGTCCCATGAAATTCTGTGACTCTCGAATAAAGTTCTCAGCTGTTGGAGAGTCTTCATCACGGGCGAATGTCGCGTGTGATCTTCGACAACAAACAAGATGCTTTTTGCTGACTCCGCGAGACTAATCAGTGGAGCAGTGCCGGTTGGCATTGAAATCGATTCAGTCAAGGAGGTTCCGACTTCAACAGGCTGATTGGAAAACTCGGGTAAAATCACTTGATCGACTGGCACTTCAAGTTCGACTCTTCTCCCTTCTATGTAATCTAGAGAAAACTCCATCTTACTTACCACCAAAATACATTTCTCGGATTCGCTCGTCGCTTTTCACTTCGTCAACCGAGCCTTCAAGTTTTATTTGACCTTGAGAGACTATGTAAACTCTGTCGCTCATTGGAAGTGAAAGTTTTGCGTTCTGTTCGACTATCAGCATCGTAAGACCCGTATCCTTGACAAATTTCTTCAGCGTCTCGAATATTCTTTTGACGATTACCGGTGCGAGACCCATCGATGGTTCGTCGATCATCATAATTACCGGATCGGACACGATCGCTCTCCCTATTGCGAGCATTTGCTGCTCTCCTCCGGAAAGAGTACCTGCCATCTGATTCTTTCGCGATTGAAGCTCGGAGAAAAGTTCGTAAACTCTCTCAATATTTGGTCGAGCCTTGGAAAGCCCAATTCTGGTGGCTGCGACTTCGAGATTCTCTTGCACGGAGAGCTCCGCGAAAACCTGTCTTCCTTCTGGAACGTGAATAACTCCAAGTCTAGTGATTTTGTGAGGTGCAAGATGCTGGATCTCCTCACCGTTCAGCAGAACCTTGCTGCCGGGTTCAGAACTTACCAGCCCAGATATGCTCTTCAAAAGAGTTGTCTTTCCCGCTCCGTTTGGGCCTAGCACGGAAACAACTTCACCTTTCATTGCTTTAATCGACACTTTTCTGAGAGCAGGAACTTCATTATAAGAGACTGATAAGTCTCTGGTTTCAAGCAAAGTCATAATCAATCCTCCCCCAGATATGCTTTGAGAACAAGCGGATCTTTTTCTATTACATCAAACGTACCTTGAGCGATTATCTGGCCAAAGTTCAGAACATATACCCAGTCAGCCACGGCCTTGATGAAGTCCATAGTGTGCTCCACGAGCAGAGTCGTTATGCCTTTCTCTTTGAGAATCATCATCAGGTCCATTATCACTTTGAATTCGTCTCTGGTCATTCCGGCAGCGGGTTCGTCCAGGAAAATCAGCTGAGGATC
>JAFGAP010000189.1 GCA_016933635.1 Kosmotogaceae bacterium | reverse complement strand
TAAATAAAAATTGCTGCCCTTTTCGAGGGCAGCGAAGCGGTCTGAGGGTTACTTCAGCAATTAGATTATACAACTTTCTTCTCGATATTCCAAATCAAAGCCACTCCTGCAATCATCTTTCACCTCTTGACAGACATCTACTTCTCTTTTTCCATTGTTAGAGCAGCTTCCTTCATCTTTCTATGAAGGTGATCGATGTCTCTTGGGAAAGCTAATGCTGCAGTAAGCAGTACCAGCCCGCAAGGCAGCCAGAATAGCGCGGAAACATTCATAGCAACTCCAAGAGATCCTACTGCCGTGGCTAGAGTTCCAGCAAAGAATTGTCCAAATCCCGTTCCAAGAGAATCTGTCAAGTTGAAAACCGAGAATATTCTTCCTCTATTCTCAGGAGGATTGACATTCATCAGCATAGTCTTCATGTTTGGTCCTGTCATTGAAGCGGAGGCTGCGGCTACCATGCCCAGGGCTCCCAGCATAACAAATCCGCCTGCTCCCTCGACGGGTGGGAAGTTCAGAGCCAATAGAGCTACAAATGTCCCTATCACAGTCATTATCCCGCTGAAGAGCGGCATGTAGGCAGGTTTCTTCTTGTACAGCAAACCGCCGATGAGACCGCCGAAGAATATCCCGAGTACGTTTCCGACTCCGAAGAAAATGAATATTAACGTGGCCGATTCCTTTGAAAGATTCTTAGAGGTTTCGAAATAGTTCACAAGGTAGTACGGTATTGCTCCCCAGGGAATCGTTCCGAGAATTCCCTGAATGAAGAGAATGAGATTGGTCTTCACCTTGAAGAGATTCTTGTAGTCTGACAGTCTGACTTTTCCGATGTAATTTATCCCCTGATCCACGAGTTCGCCGACTGCAACTTCGGCAGCTCCTCTCTTTGGTTCTTCCGCTAACACGAAGAATAGGAACGCGAGGACAATGTTCGGAAGAGATACGATGATGAACGGTGTTCTCCAGCCAAGTGATGTTCCTGTGAATCCGGCGACTACCATTCCCACAATGGCTCCAAGGGATATTGCCGTAGAAAGAAAGGAATTGACCTTTGCTCTCTGAGATTCTTTGAAAGCATCTCCTGCGTAAGAAAAAACGACTGGGAAGAGTGCTCCTACGCCTATACCAGTTAGGGCCCTAGCAAGAAAGAGCTGCGGAAAAGTCTGTACGAAGGCGGAGAGAAAACAGGGTATTTCACCGACTAGAACACTGAAAAGAAGCAGAAGCTTTCTGCTGTACTTGTCTGCCAGAAAACCCCACAGAAGAGAAATCAGTGCGCCCACTATCGTGAATGAACCCTGTATAAGGCCAATATCTGCCTTAGTTATCCCGAACTCCGACTCAATTTCGCCGATGTTGGGAGACATCACCATCTGATCTGCATTAAGAAAGACCATCATGAAGAGCAAAAGAAATAGGACAAAAGCAGCCCTTCCCTTTTTCATCTGCATCACCCCGGTTTACTGAAGTTCGTCTTTGACGTTAGTAAACTCCTGTATCATGGAATCTTTGTCTCTCCATTTTTCCCTAACTTTGACAAACAAATCCAGGAATATCTTTTGATCGAAAATATACTCAAGATCTTTCCTCGCATCGGTACCGATCTTTTTTATCATAGATCCTGCCTTACCAAGGATTATCGGCTTCTGACTGCTTCTCTCAACGATTATATCAGCCCTGATTTTCAGTATGGTGCCGCCGTCTTTGAACTCCTGAACTACAACGCCAATAGAGTGCGGGATCTCCTGCCGGGTATTCTCAAGG
Source organism: Kosmotogaceae bacterium (assembly GCA_016933635.1). Classification (GTDB taxonomy): domain Bacteria; phylum Thermotogota; class Thermotogae; order Petrotogales; family Kosmotogaceae; genus Mesotoga. The sequence goes on along the minus strand of JAFGAP010000189.1, from coordinate 2,466 downwards.
ATCTTTTCACGAATGACCTCCGATGCCATAAATCTCGAAGAGCGGTCAGTTATTACATCCTCGGGAAATAACATCTCTCCCTCAGGAAGGAAATCGAATATCGCTGAAATCAGTTCATCGACTCCTATAGTTTTTGTCGCAGAAATAAAGAATGTACGGCTGATATTTTCAAAGAGCTGTTCAGCCTTTTGCCTGAACTCCTCTATGAGTCTCTTGTTTTCGTACTCATCGATCTTGTTTATGGCGAGGAAAACAGGAATGTGACTCTGATTCACATGATTTGAAACTAGCCTGTCAGATTCTCGAAGGCCGTCTGTTGGGTCTACAATGACGAGCAGTAGGTCAGATCCCGCTAGCGATGTAGTTGCGACTTTGAGTATGTATTGCCCGAGTCTATGAAGAGGTTTGTGAATTCCCGGTGTGTCGTAGAAGACTATTTGGCCGTCATTTGATGTCAGGATTCCCCCGATTCTATTTCTCGTTGTCTGAGGTTTATCTGAGACGATAGCGATCTTCTCGCCGATGATGGTGTTTATTAAGGTCGATTTTCCCACATTGGGTTTTCCAACAAGAGCAACGGTCCCGGACTTCATAGAAGCTTCACGTTCTTTCCTCTTCAAGAAGAAGCGAAAGGTCGCCTATCTTAAGGAAGAGCAGATCCAGCGATTTAAGAAAGCCCAGTCTGTTAAGGCGGATGTCCTCCTGGTCAGCCATTACAAAGACATCGTCGAAATATCTATCTATTTGTGGCTTGAGCGATGTAAGAAGTTCAAGACACTTATCGAAATCATCTCTTTCTAAGGCATTCATTACATCGTCATAACACTTGAGGTAGTCGTTTAGCAGATCACGTTCGGCCTGTTCAACAAATTTCGAGCCGTCAAAGACATCTTCCAGGTGATTTCGGCTTATGTTGTGAACCCTCTGATAAGCAACAAGAAGATTAGTGAAATCTTCCTTTCTTATGTATTCTTCGATCGCTTCTGCCGCTCTTACGCCTAAATATGGAACGTTCCACCACTTGTTTACAGATCGAGCAATATTGATTGAAAAGCCTTTCTCAATTAGAAATGCTTCGAATCTAGATGAAAAGAAGTCCCGGATTAGCTCAAGGGATTCTTCAGAGATTCTTTCCAGCTTCTCCATAGCTTTGCTTATTAGAGTATCAAGTGAGATCCTCCAGCCGAGATGGTGCATTGCCCGGAAGATGAAGCTAGCTTTTCTCCTGAGTGCATAGGGATCCTTAGAAGCGGAAGGAATATTTCCTATCATGAAGTTGCCGACAAGCGTATCCAGCCTATCTGCAACCCCTACTACTGCTCCGGTCAATGTTGTGGGAATGGAGGCGTCACGATAGTGCTCTTCAATTCCCGTAGCAACATCATGATTCTCTTTGGAATCTAAGGCATAAATCCTTCCCATTATGCCTTGAAGCTCAGGAAATTCCTGAACGACTCTGGTGGTTTGATCCGCTTTAGCAAGGAGAGCCGTTCTCTTAACCTCTAGAAGTTCGTCGTTATTTGCTCTGAGCATCCTCGAAATCTCTTCTGAAAGCTTTGCAGTTCTATCGCTCTTGTCTCTCAGCGTACCGAGTCCACGTTGAAACAAAATGCCTTCCAACCCATTTACGTACGCTTCGAAAGGCTTCTCTTTGTCCTTGATGAAGTAGAAAAAAGCATCTTCCAGCCTTGCATTGATGACCTCTTCATAGCCCCGTCTTATATTACCCATCGGATCATCTGGACCATCCTGAAAAGCCACGAAGTTATTCGTCAACTTGCCATCCTTGTCAACCGGGAAAGTTCTCTGATGATGCTTGATTGTTACGATAATTACCTCAGGCGGGAGCTCTAGGTACTTCTCCATGAAATGCCCAAGAACAGCAGAGGGATATTCAGTCAAGGAGATTACTTCTGCAAGCAATTCTTTATCGACAGGAATGTTGCTTTGAAGGTTCGACTCAATTCTTCTGATTTCCGAAAGAGTTCTCTCTTCCCTATCGCTTTCTCGAGCGATTACGAGAGCTAAACCGAGTTTCTCGAAGTAATTCTCGGGTGATACCTCAACCTCGTCAAAGAAGAACCTGTGGCCCCTTGACTTGTTCGATGACTTCTTTCCAAAGAGTTCCATCTCAAGTACTTTGGAATCAAGCATCGCTACAATCCACCTCACAGGTCTCACGAATCTATAGGTCCCGTTTCCCCATCGCATAGGTTTCTTGAAATCCAGCGACTTCAGCGAGTCGGAAAATATTTGAGGCAAAAGAGCTTCGGCAGTCTCACCCGCTATTTCTCTCTCAATATGAACATAGCCGTCCTTTACAATTACATCCTCCAGCTTCGCATTGCTTCCTCTTAAGAAACCTAGAAGCGCTTTTGTAGGTTCGCCATCCTTATATGCAATCTTTTCGGACGGGCCTTTCCTCTGCTCTAGGAAATCGGCTTGTTTTCCATCGATACCGTGAAT
>JAFGAP010000188.1 GCA_016933635.1 Kosmotogaceae bacterium | reverse complement strand
TTGAGGGATACTCGTACCAGACATCTATTGCTGCGCCCGCAAGAGTCCCACTTTTCAGAGCGTCGTGAAGCGCCTGCTCATCGATTACTCTTCCCCTGCTCACATTGACCAGGTACTTGCTCTTCATCTGATTCAGCAGATCTGAACCGATGATCCCCGCCGTCTTCTTCGTCAGCGGAAGAGCAACGAAGACAAGATCACCGGCCAGAACGGCATCGTAAATATCGTTTGTTATTCTCTTCACGTGAGGGAACTCGCCGCCCAGGGTTCTTCTGAATCCCGTTATTTCACATTCAAAGCCGCTGATCAGTTTTGCTATCGACTGCCCGATCTTGCCCAAACCGAGAATAGAGCATCGCTTGCCTATGATGGAGTACCAGGTCGCCTCTTTATTGGATGGCCGTCCCAACCATACCCCCTGAGCAAGATCGTTATGAAGTTCGACCACTCTTCCAGTAACAGCTAAGGCCAAAGCCACTGCCCTTTCGGCAACTACCTCGGCGTTCTCATGAGTGTTTGAAACTACGATACCACGTTCTCTTAGCCGCTCAAGTGGAAGACCATCAACACCGGTCCAGGGAACGACAACCATTCTGAGATTTCTGGCCTTATCGAGATCGGCTTGCGAAAGATTTCCCTTCACTATTACCTCGGCATCGGAAATGTGGGCTTTCGGATCACCGTTGCTGGAGTACGAGATGAAAGAGTGTTCGGGAAATGCTCTTGCAAGCTCTTCAACCTTTCCTTCCCAGTATCTGTCAAGTCTATTCAGGAATAAGATCTTCACGTTTTCAACCTCCCAAAGGATTTAGCGCGAGAAAATCGGAGTTTGTAGCGTACCAGTCCGTTCAAAGTCTGGACTTCATTCACAATACTGAACCCTATCTTCTCATAAAAACCGATGGCGTCTTCGTCTGTCCACACTGCAAGAGTATCTATCATGAAGGAATTTATCATTGCCTTTATGAGTGTGCTGCCGAAGCCGTTCCTTCGCTTGTCTTTCCTGACGGCAAGATGCAGAAGCTCGGGCTCTTCAAGCTCATGGAGCTTCAAACCGGCTACGGCAACTATGCTTCCTCCCTGTCTCATCACAAAGAGTCTTCTCTCCGGAGCCTGATACATCTTCAATACTTCGTCGTACTGCTCCGGTCTTCCCAAACAACCAGAAAAAATCTCTCTGAACTTCCCGGGGAGATTATCGAATTCGACTTCCTTGATCATCTTTCCAACTCCTTACTTCTGAATCTGCCGCCCTAGATTGGTACCATTCTCAAGCGATATCTCACAGCTTGTCTCATCTCCGTCTCTCATGTCTTAGCGAAGACAAAGCAGAACCAGCTTCACTTTCACATTCAATTGTATCTCATTTATCATTCTAACATTTGGTCAAAAGCTGGAGCCAGACAATTCGCTGCAAACTGAGTGAACCGCGCTCCCCTAACGCAAGTTAGGTCAGCCAAAACAACACTGCCGCGATAACTCTTCTCCTTTCGTGGCCTCAAAGCTCCGTCACAGCAAGTAAGTTGCAGTTCTACTAAGGTGTTTGTCCGGTGATTGAAAGTGCTAAAACGTGGCTTTGAGCTGCGCAAAGCAGTTCCCTCATCGCAAATCATCTGTGATATCGATCTTCCTTACGAAATACACTCCCGAGGCAACAGCGATGCTGGAGATAACCAAAACAGAAGGAAAGCCCAGAAGCCGCAACACGCTACCCAGAATCAAAGGAAGCAGAGCGGTCACAAGACTGAGTGCGCCCGATACACCTGTGTATAAAGCCCTGTTCGTATTGTTGGAGATTTCTAAAAGAAGCCACTCAAATCCGATCTTTCGAGCACTCAGGGTAATGCCTGAAAGGAAAAAAACTGTAAGATAGATGCCCGGCGAGGACGTAGATAGAAGATATGCAATTAGCGGGATCGTGCTGCCGATAATTGCGCAGGTAATAAGTAGTCTTTTCAAACCTCCCCTCTTAAGAAAGCGATTCCACACAACGCCGGCTCCAAGCATACCTATCATTTGAAACAGGAGAAAACTACCCACGTCGCTTCCGCTCAACCCGAAGCTGTCCTTAGCCAGGAGAACGTAGAACGGAATCAAAACCAATCCGAAACCTGTTACGTTGTTGAAGACAATGTAGTTAAGCAGGTTAGCATCTTCTTTCAGTGTTTTCGGGATGCTTTTCATGATCTTCCAGAATCCCGGAATTTCATTTCCGTGAACCTCCCTTTCGCGTACTCCGGCGAATCCAAGCGAAGCAATGAATAGAGAACTACCCCCAATGAAGAACATCAGCGAGTAGTTGACCGGATAACTTACGTTTCCAACTATATACTTCGCAACGAAGCCTCCTAGGAGCGACAATGCGCTCCCGGCAATCTGTCTGTAGGACATGAAACTGCGTCTATCCTGCTTCAAAATCGACTGACCGAGCAGATG
>JAFGAP010000187.1 GCA_016933635.1 Kosmotogaceae bacterium | reverse complement strand
ATGAGGGCGTCAAGAACAGTACAATTGATATGAAAAGGGCAAAGAAAAAAACAGTTTTAGTTTCATTGTGTTGTGTTTTTCACCACCATGAAGTGCTGGTGCTGAGATAGGCCAAACCTGTAGAAAGAGGCAGTTGCCAACTCACGAATTGCCTCTCTTCACTTCATAGGTCAAATGCTGAGCACAACAGCGCAAACAAGTGAGTGCATCAACTCGAGAACGGCTTGTCGGCTGGAGCTCAGAGCAAAACTAATGATCAAGCAAATAGTAACTGGCTATGCGCCAAAAGAGAATCTAGTAGGGAATTCAATGAAGCAAAAACACTGCAGACTTCAACAAATAGTCGATTTCTTGTCGACGCCACAACTACATACTATCAGAATTTCCTTTCTCAGCAGAGGTGAATTTTCAGTCATGAGAATCCAGATTGGCTCGAAAGAGAGCTCATTCTTGACTTTGCTTCAATAGAATTCCAGACTAAGAATTGACAGAACGCATCTAGAGCTAAAGGGAATTCAGGTTAGAAACAATTTTCGCCAGGCCTTTTGTGGCAGACTGTGTTCAAGGTACATTTTGTGTGTACCGGGGAAAGTGAGAAACACATATCTATAGTCATGCGAATGTTTGACATCAAAAGTTTTCTAAAGTTGATCTTCCGCAGAGACAATCATTACATGGATAAAGCCAACCGATGCAAAGAGAAGATATTGCTCTTCAAAAGTAATGCTGTTGAGCAAAAAACAAGAAGCCAGCGAAGGCTTCTTGTCTTGAGATTGTGGATTTCGTTTTCTAAGACCTACTGTCCCAGCATTTTTTCCATTACTTCCAGAGCTTCGTCGGATAGTAGAATCATGGCCAATCTTTGAGGTGTGATTCTATTCTGCAAGTTATTCTTCAGTGCCTCAGGTTTCCTGTCAGTAATTCTTTCAGAAACTTGCTCTTTGATAACCCTCATTCTTTCCTGAACATTAAGATTCTTCAATCGCTCCTGAGCTTCGGGAGCGAGATTCTCCAGACGCTGTCTCATTTGTTCTGCTACTTCGGGAAGCTTTTCCTCGACTCGTTCTCTAATAACTTCGTTTATCCTGCTTGTATCAACTCGGCTCGAAGCTGCCCGTCGCTGCATGTACTCTGCAAGATTCTCGCCTTGCTCGATAGTGATTATTGATTTCAGGCCAGCTAGATAATTCTCCATTATGGATTGCATTCTAGTTGCAAAAGCTTCTCTTTCTGGAAGAGGAGCAATTTCACCGGAAATTGCCTCCTCGAGAGCGTTCTCAAGAGTACTTGTAATCCTCTCTTTGAGGCCTTCAAGTTCCTCGCGAGTGGATTTCGCAAGATCGTAAATCTCCTGAAGCTGTTCAGGAGAAAGTTCAACTGCGTTTATCGCATTTGCTATCTGAATCTGACGCTGCAGTTCCAAAATATCTTCATCTACTCTGCTTCCGAAATTTGGGGCTGCAGTAGCTACGACTCCGAAGATCAATACCAATACCGAAACAACTAGTATCTTTTTCATTCTTGTCACCTCCATATGAAACTAAGACAATTATAGAAATAGTTAAGTGGAAGGAACGTGAAATCTTTCGATGAAACGAATT
>JAFGAP010000186.1 GCA_016933635.1 Kosmotogaceae bacterium | reverse complement strand
TTAGCGCTTCTTGCGTCGAGGCCGACTGTGGGTTCGTCCAGGAATATCACTTCGGGCCGTCTCATCAGAACGGATATGACCATTATCTTCTGTTTCATACCGTGGGACATCTCTGAAATCATCTTACCCAGATAATCGATTCCAAAGGCTTCGCATAACTCGCCGATTCTCTTATTCGCCTCTTGCTTTTTGTCAGGGAAGACGTCCATTATGAACTCCAGAAACTCCGCGCCTGTGAAGTAAGAGTAGATTCTTGGCTCATCTGGTACAACGCCAATCCTGCTTTTGATAAGCAGTTCGTTTTTGAAGAAGTCCATATCTAGTATTCTTACCTCTCCCGATGTCGGCCTCAAAGTGCCTGTCAACATTCTTATGGTAGTCGTTTTTCCGGCCCCGTTCGGTCCAAGAAAACCGTATATCTCCCCTGAACTTATCGATAGATCTATCGCATTTACTACGGGGTCTTTGTCGAAGACTTTAGTAAGCTTATTACAGCTGATCATTTGAATCCCTCCAGACTCTATTGCTAAGTGTCGGCCAGATTGTTCTCACGCCCCAATTCTACGACAAGAGTCAAAGCATTTCAAATTACGATTCCAATTCATCTGTGAAGCGTTCAAGCTCCACAAGGGGCGATGAATCGTAAAGTCAGATGATATAATTGGCTGAGTTCATGAGGTGCGAATATGAGAAGAGCGTTATCCTTCGCCATACTGGCCGTAGTAGTTGTGGTTCTGTTGTCTGGAATAAACGGGTTTAGCTTTGATCCCTCCCCGGCTGCCTTTTTGAGCGACGACGATTCAGAGCTTGGGGCATTCAACAAGATCGCGGAAGTTTTCGGTGATTCCGGATCGATTGTTTTGGTTCTTGAAGCTTCTCAAACCTCTTTGGAGCTCTTGAAAAGCATCACTGAAAAGATTAATTCTCTTGAATGGGTGAAATCCGTTTTGTCTCCTACAGAGGCCGTTAAGCTGGGAAGCTTCAATCTTGTCACGATGAGTATTCCATCGGAAAGCTATGTTTATGAAGAAGAGGGCCGGCTGGTCCTTAATGAAGAATTGCTTTCAAATCCGCTGTACAGCAACTTAATCATCTCTTCTGACGGCAGGTACTATGCGGTCATGATCACAATAGCAGAGGGTAACGAGCTTAACAGTGACGCGTTGATCCCGGAACTGCGATCGGTATTGGATTCTTCCGGCGTAGAAAGCTACAAATTGATCGGAGAGAGTGTTGCTAATTCCGAAACCTTCAGGTCGATCATTGATCTCACCTTCAAGTATCCTCCTTTCATACTGCTTGCCATCATGGCGGTTTACGTGATCAAGTTCAGAAGAATATCTCTATCACTTCTAACTCTTGTACCCCCTCTGGCTGCAGTAATGGTTATAGTAGGAATAATGGGGCTGATGGAGCTTTCGATAAATAGTCTTACGGTTATGATACCTTCGTTCATAGTAATAATCGGAAGTGCTTACGGAATGCATTTCCTTTCCCGATTTGATGAAAACATCCATATGAAAAACGCTGTCAGAAGAACCGTGCACGAAGAAAGGGTGCCAATTCTTTTTTCTGCTCTTACGACTATGGCGGGCTTCTCTTCATACATCTTGCTTGATATGAAGGCCTTTCAGGAAATGGGAATATTCGTCTGCTCCGGGATCTTTTTGTCGGCGATTTTTTCAATTACTGTTCTTCCAGGTCTTGTTACATCTAAGGCAGCCACTAGACGAGAGGTTTCGCCGCCGAGAGATGTTAATCCAGTAGTTAAGAGAGCGGTAATCTGGGTTGTTATAGCCCTCAGCATGGCCTCTCCTTTACTGATAATTACCATTCCAATGACGATTGATCAGTACAATTTCTTCAAGGAGGATTCAGAGATTAGAAACAGCGCAAAAACCATGAAGGAAGCCTTTGGTTGGTTGACGAATTATGCTCTCATGGCCGAACCTGTAGAGGGAGGAAGCATTTCGTTGACATCCGTTCAAGTCGAGAATCTCGAAGCTTTAGAGGAGGAGCTGAAGGGGATTGAAGGGATTTCCAAGGTTATGAGCCTCTTCGATCTTTCGCGGGAGACAAACGTCCCCTTACCTTTGATGATCAGAGCTCTCAATTCAACAGATGTATTTGGAGATTCTACCTCACTTTTGGTGAGCGATAATGCGATCCGTTTCAATCTCTTTTCATCTGAGAGTGACAGTCTGAGCGCAGAGAGATTAAAGACCGCAGTTGAAAAGTCAATAGGGAAATTCCCTGAACTGCACAAGAACTTCGAATTCACTCTGGCGGGCACAACCCTCATATGGAAGAGCGTCAACTCATCGGTCGTCAACAACCAGATTCAGAGTCTGATAGTTTCATTCGGGCTTATCATACTTCTCCTGTTATCGATATTCAGGAGCTTGAAGTCAACTATAATTGCTACGATTCCAATTCTGCTGACTACACTATTTAACTTCGTTTTTATGGCCGTTTTCAGGATTCCCCTAAGCATTTCCACAGCTCTTATTTCAGGAATGTTGATGGGACTTGTAATCGACTACGCCATCCATTTCACGATCTGGTTCAGGAGATTCGGCGATTCTCACAAGGCTTATGAACAAACAGTTAGGGCAATTCTTACAAATGGTTTGAGCCTTGTTGCAGGTTTCTCGGTTTTGCTCCTGACCCCACTGCTGCTTTATGTTGACGTTGCGAAACTTATGGTAAGCGGGCTAGCTGTGGGGATGGTTCTTACCCTCATACTTCTTCCCGAGATCGCATCGAGGAGTGAAAGGTTTTTAAGCAGGGCCAAAGACTCCGGCTGATATAATCCTTATATAGATCAACTGGAGGTGTGCGGTTCTGAAAGCACTTGTTTCTCTTCTCCCAGAGGATTTGGATCGTTTCGTCAGAGAGATATGGGATGAATTGAAGACCGGTTTTGGTTTCAATTCAGTCTTTCTTACACCTTTCCCTCATATAACCTACTGCATTGTAGAAGAGAGGAAGACTAAGATAGATCCTTTGATAGAGGTGATAGCTTCCATTACGCCCCCTTTGATAGCCAGAACGGAGTATCTGGGAGTCTTCTCCGGTGAGAAACCGGTGATCTTCATTGGGCTGGCAAGGAATTCGCGCTTAGCATCTCTTCACCATGCTTTGTGGACCGAACTCTGCGATTCGGTAGACAACAGAGCGATCGCTTACAACGAAATCCATTGGATACCTCATATTACAATTGTTTTTGGAGATGATCTTAATCGATCCAACATCGGTCCGGTTATGGAAAGACTTGCCTTCAAGGATTTCCATCACGAGTTGACAATAGACAATCTGACAATACTTGAAGAGGTCCCCGGCGAAGGGATCGTTATCAAGGAAAAATTGAGGCTTACCGGTCCGTCAAAAGAAAAGTAATCTCTCTCGAGCGTCTGTAGTCGCTTATCACGTGCCAGGCAAGTAAGAATAAGACTTCCAGAAGACAGGGTTTGCTATAATCAATCGAAAGAAGGAGGTAGACGCATGAGAAAAGTAAGCTGGAAGGACATAGATCTGAAGATAACGCTCCCGAGAAACGTGAAATCTACTGAGTACATTGACGAACTAGAAGAGTTCATTGGTCAGGAAAGAGCCATAAAGGCTCTCGAAACCGGGCTTCACATAGATGCGAAGGGTTACAATGTATTCGTTTCGGGTACTACCAATACCGGGAGAAGGACCTTTGTCAGTCGATATCTCAAGAAGAAAGTCGAGGGTACTAAGACCCCTGGAGATTGGATATACGTCTATAATTTCGACGAACCGAGGTCTCCAAACTCAATATCCCTCGGAGCGGGAACGGGTAAGGTATTTCAGAAGGAAATGAACGAGTTTGTCGAGATAGCCATAAACTTAATTAGCGAGAGCTTCCAGAGCGAGGACTATCAGCAGAAAGTCACATCCATACAGAACGAGCAATCGGAGAAGCGCTCAAATATGTTGAAGGAGCTCGTTGAGAAAGCCAAAGAGAAAGACTACACCGTTCAAATAAACCAGACCGGAGTCGCAACCATTCCTCTGTGGAACGGAAAGCCACTTACGCAAGAAGTATATGAAGCGTTGCCTGAGGATTATCAGAAGCAGATTACAAAGAAGGGCGAAGAAGTTCGTGAGCTTGTTAACTCCTATCTTCTGAAACTGAGCAAGATGGAAAAGGACTACGGCGAAAAGTATAAGGAACTGAACAGAAAAGTCGCTTCATTTGCCGTTGAAGGCCACATAAAAGAGATGAAGGATAGATTCATCGAAAGCGACGAAGTGGTGGATTTTGTTGAGAGCATGAAGAAAGATCTTCTTGACAATCTGGGAGTCTTCTTCAGCCAGGAGATCGATTCAAAAGGCTTTTTTGGCAAGAGATACGCCGTCAACCTATTTGTGGACAACTCGGGAATAGATGGAAAACCGGTCGTTGAGGTAACAAATGCCAATTACTCTTCTCTCTTCGGAAGAATCGAGTACATAGCGAAGATGGGCATGCTGGATACCGATCACACAATGATAAGGCCCGGAGCGATACACACTTCCAATGGCGGATACCTTGTTTTAGATGCCAAGAGCGTATTGAGCGAACCGTATGTTTGGCAAACACTCAAACAGGTTCTCTTTTCAGGTCTTGAGGGAATCGAAAACCTTGAACACAGGATCGGCCTGCTTTCGACTGTGAGTCTCAAACCGGAACCGATTCCACTCGACATAAAGATCGTCATGATCGGAGAATCCTGGTTATACAGCATGCTGAGTACACTTGACACGGATTTCAAGAAGCTCTTCAAGATAAAGGCAGAATTCGACTGGGAAATGACTATAGAGAATGATACTGTTGGCAAGCTCTGCGGACTAACATGCAATATCGTCAAGGAGAATTCCTTGAAGCCCCTCGAGAGAGAAGGAATCAAAGAAGTAATCAAAAGGGTGATTTTCCTTTCTGGGAGTAGAAAGAAGGTCTCTACACAGTTCGGTACGTTGGAACAGATCCTTCTTGAAAGCTCGGCTGTGGCGGAAATCAATGGTCACGATATGATACAGGCCGATGACGTATCGACCGCATGGGAAGAAATGCAAACGAGGGTTTCGCTCTATCAAGACAAGATCAAAGAGATGTTCCAGAACTCCACTTTGATGGTTCAAACAGAGGGGGAACTTGTCGGTGAAATAAACGGGTTGACAGTGATTCAGACTGAAGACCTTTCTTTCGGCATACCCGTAAAGATTACCGCCAAAGTCGGACCGGGAAACAGCGGAATCGTCGACATACAGAAGGAATCAGAGCTGAGTGGACATATTCATAACAAGGCCAGTCTGATTATTCAAGGATACATGAGTTCGAAGTATGCGCAGCAGTTCCCGCTAAGCCTGAACGGCTCGATAAGTTTCGAGCAGGTCTACTCGGCAGTTGAAGGAGACAGCGCTTCGGTTGCCGAAACGGTCGCCTTCCTTTCTGCAGTTGCTGAAGTTCCGATAAAACAGTCGATAGCCGTGACAGGCTCCATAAACCAGAGCGGACGGGTTCAGCCGGTAGGAGGAGTCCAGTACAAGATTCAGGGCTTTTATGATCTCTGCAAGATCAAGGGCTTAAATGGCCAGCAGGGAGTGATAGTGCCCGAAGCGAATTCCGATAACGTGGTTCTAGACGATGAAATAATCGGAGCCATTAAAGAAGGTAGATTCAACGTCTGGACTATTGAAACCGTGGACGAGGCTATAGAGATACTAACGGGAATGAAACCGGGGAAAATCGGAAAAAACGGGCAGTATTCTTCGGGCAGTTTCAATCGACTTGTCGTTGATAGGCTCAAGAAGTTTTACGAGATTGCCTCTCGAACAAATAAGCGAGCCGGTAAGGACGTCAATTAGTTAGGCTATTTCATTGGACTAGCAAATACGGCGATAGATAATGCTTCAGTCTATCGCCGTATTGATTATAAAAAGAGCTCTTCTAGGACTCCGAATCTATCTCGGCAAATCTTGCAAGCATGTAGTTTATGTAACCCTTTACATAGGAGGCAGTTTCTCTCAAAATCTCTACTGAAAGCGCATCGAGCTTCGCTGTTTCGCCTGCGTCTTGAAGATCGTCGAAATAGGCTCTTCCAGGCCAGACTGCTTCGGGATTTTCCAGTTCTTCTCCCATTGTACGCTTAAGCTCGTAATAGACTGAACTCAACCTATTTCTGGAGTACCTTCGCAAACTAACTGCCGCTTGCTTCGGGTCTTTAATCTCTTTGGGAGAAACCTCTTTGATCGCCTCAACAAGTGGTTCGTATTCTTCCCAAAGCAGGTATCCACCGTAGAAGTCATAAGCGAAGTGATAGTTTGCAAAGACAGTCAGCCACTTGTCCATATTGAACGGCAATTTCAGAAGCTCGAAAAAGGGCGCTGGGAATGTATGAAATGGCTGACCGACGTCTTCAAGATAGTGAAGTGCTCTTCCCAAAAACCGGTATGCCCAGTAATGATCTCCTCTAGAATAAGCGATCTCGGCCAGATCGCTG
>JAFGAP010000024.1 GCA_016933635.1 Kosmotogaceae bacterium | reverse complement strand
CACCTCCTACTTGTTGAGCGCACCGTGGATTGTGCTATTTCCAGGACTGATGATCGCTATAATCGTTTTGAGTTTGAACATCCTTGGGGATGGACTTAGGGATGTGCTTGATCCTAGAATAAACAGATAATCACCATCTATAGTTCCACAAGGCCGTGGAACTAGTGGAAACTCCATCAACATGGTTCTTCAAAATTTCGATTTCCTCAATGCTGTCTATCAGCCCTGCAGCAACTATGGTGGTGTCAGGCGCATGAACTCTGATTTTTGGGGCAACCTTCGTTGCGACTATTCCAGGGAGTATCTCAATGTTTCTCACTCCATTGGATACGATCTGCTGAATTCCCTTTTCAACTGCCCTCGAGTCGAGTACGAAAAACCTCAAAAGGCTCTGATACATTCCGGCATTTACTGCTTGTTTAAATATTCTAAGCTTAGCAGTGATTATTCCATCGACTCCGCTCTTTTTAAGATAAAGAACGCTATCTTCGTCACCAGAAAGTCCAGAAACAAAGTCAATATCCACGAAGACCTTCTTTCCCGCTTCTTTGAATCGATCGATCCTCTCTTGTATTTCGAAGAGCCCACCATTTAGGAAGAAGACCGTTTCAGGAACAACCGATTCTGGTCTCTCCTTTCTGTTCCAGAGAGCCGCAATAATCCCTTCTAGCATACAACCACCCCTAAGTAGAATAATACACCGAGCGCTGATTTCAAAGGATGTGAACCATTCTGTTCTCTAAAAGACCACCATTCTTCGAGTGTGTGTAGCGAATGTGATATAATTCTATTACACGTGGTAGAGTTTATGAGAGAACCACGCCATTTTCGTATGGCGTGGTTTTCTTTTTGGAGGTGCCGGGATGCAAGCGGTAGTCATTGGCGGTGGAGTTGTTGGGTCTCTAATCGCGCGAGAACTCAGCAGATTTAGAATTAAGGTTGTTCTCGTTGAGAAATCAGAGGATATAGGACAGGGAGTTACGAAAGCAAATTCTGCTATTCTTCACGGTGGCTATGACGATCCCCCAGGAACATTGAGGGCTAGGCTCTGCGCTTCTGGTAATTTAATGTTTGATGAGCTCTCTGAAGAGCTGAGATTTCCTATAAGAAGGACCGGCTCTATTGTCGTTGCAAAGGACAGAAGTGAGCTTCCAAAACTAGAGGAGCTACTTCAAAACGGCATCAACAATGGAGTGAAAGATCTCAAAATCGTTGGCAGAGATGAGCTCAGAGAATTGGAACCACACATTTCGAGGGATTTTCGGTACGCATTATTTTGTGGTTCTGCCGGAATCACTGAACCCTGGATGGTAGCGATAGCCTCTGCTATTAATGTTGCCGCCAACGGGGGCGAGGTTGTCACAGGTGAAGAAGTGATAGGCGGCAGGATCTATGAAGGAAGGGTCACTGAAGTATTTCTGAGTTCGGGTAGAAAGCTTAAAGCTGACCTGGTAATAAATGCAGCCGGTCTCTTCTACGAAAAGGTTGCGTCAGCCTTTGGCGTGAGTGTTCCTTCGGTCTATTTGAGAAAGGGAGAGTATATCCTTTTGGATAAAAAGGCAAGTGAATTAGTCAATATGATAATATTTCCGATTCCAACAGCTGCGGGGAAGGGAAAATTAGTTGTTCCAACGGTTGATGGAGGAGTTCTTCTTGGACCGACTTCAGTTGAACTCCCCGGGTTTTCACCAGAAGATGTTAGCACTACTGATTCCGGGCTGGCTTCGGTTAGAGAATCTGGAGAGAATCTTATCCCAGGAATTGACAATCCAAAGTTTTTCATAAAGTCATTTGCCGGACTGAGACCTGAAACCGTTCAAAAAGATTTCTACATAAGGAGAGCCGAAGAACTGGCAAACTTCATCACGGTGGGGGCTATCAGATCTCCAGGTTTGACTGCGGCTCCCGCGATTGCAGAATTCGTGATAAATACGATAGTCCCGGAAACTGGAATCGATCTGACTAGAAGAGACGATTTTACTCCAGGAATTGAAGAGAGAATTAGAATAAAGGAACTCCCTGTTAGAGAAGTCTCCCGGTTGATTGATGAAAATCCTTCTTACGGACGAATCGTCTGTCAGTGCAATGAGGTTTCTGAAGCCGAGATAGTCCAGGCCATTCGCGATGGAGCCAGAACAATCGACGGGGTTAAATTCAGAACTAGAGCAGGTTTTGGAAGATGTCAGGGCGGGTTCTGCAGCTGGAACATTGCAAAGATTCTAGCTAGAGAGCTTAAGAAAGATCTATCCGAAATTGGACAGAACTCCAAGGAAAGCTGGGTAGTTAGTGGGAAGGTGAGACAATGAAAAGACTCACCACAGACGTTCTTGTTATAGGTGGCGGAGCAGCAGGTATGTCATCAGCTCTCAGTGCTGCAAAAGCTGGAGTTGGAGTTACTCTCCTTGAAAGGGAACCGGTTGCAGGAGGTGTGCTCAATCAGTGTATTCATAATGGGTTCGGCCTTCAGTTCTACCATGAGGAGCTGACAGGTCCGGAATTTGCCTCTCGTCTTCAACGTGAGATGAGTGAAGAAGGGGTAAGTATGATCGGTGAATGCTATATCCGACACATAGACGTGAAGGAGAAAAAGGCAACTGTGCTTTCTCCCAAGGGAGCATTTGAGATTTCTGCGCGAGCTCTTGTCATATCGAGCGGAGCAAGAGAAAGACCGTTCGGCTCGCTGTTGATCCAGGGTCATAGACCTTCAGGTATATTGCCAGCGGGTGTGGTTCAAAGATATGTAAATCTAGAGAACTATCTACCGGCAAGAAGAGCAGTTGTACTGGGATCGGGTGATATCGGCTTAATAATGGCAAGAAGACTGACGCTTGAAGGTGTAGAAATTGTCGCGGTGATAGAAAGGATGCCATATCCCGGGGGACTAACAAGAAACATTGTTCAATGCCTAGAGGATTACGGAATTCCTCTTGTTCTTTCGACAACTGTGACCAAAGTTATCGGAAGAGGAAGACTTGAAGAAGTTGAAATATCTAAGGTTGATGAGAGATTCGTTCCGATATTTGGCACTTCCAGTCGGCTAAAAGTTGACACTCTAATACTTTCTGCCGGGCTGCTTCCACAGGTTGAGGATTTCGATGATGATTTGACTGTAGATCCTATTAATAGAGGTTTTGTTGTTTCAAATACTGGTGAAAGCTCCGTAGAAGGTGTTTTTGCGGCGGGAAACAATGTGGCGGTATATGATCTCGTGGATTATGTAGCTGCCGAAGGCTGGATAGCCGGCCGTCATGCTGCCCTCTATGCGCTCGGCAAGAATACCCCTGGTAAAAAGGTTCCCGTTGTTAGGGGTGATAATGTGGGAGTTGTTGCGCCTGGCATAGTGGACATGGAAGAGCACGTACGCCTGTATGTAAGACTGAAAAACCCTATGGAAGAGGGCACTCTAATTCTAAAGGAACTAGGGCTCGAGAAGAGTTTTTCTTATGGGGTTCCAAGTGAGATGATTCAGATGGTTATTAACAAAGAGAAGCTCATGCCTCTTATTGACGCAGGACGTTTGACGGTGGAGGTGCACTAGTGGAGAGACACATAACATGTGTAATTTGCCCGGTTGGTTGCAAGATTTCTGTTATAAATAATGGACTCGGGTATGAGATAAGCGGTAACAGATGTTCTAGAGGAAAAGAGTATGCTCTAAATGAGTTGATCATGCCGAAGAGAATACTTACTACAAGCGTGAAAGTCATCAATGGAGAGATTCCCTTAGTTTCCGTGAAGACCTCTGGTGCAATTGACAGGTCAATAATAAGGGAAAAAATGGATTTGATCAAGGAAATTGCGGTTGAAGCGCCTGTGCAGATTGGAGACGTTCTTATTGATGATATTGATGGCCAGGGTACCGCGTTGATTGCCACACGTCCTGTGAAGAGAACTGAAACTTTTCTTCCTTAATCTCCACTACTTGAAATAACGTGTGATTCGGGTTAAAATAATGAATGTGTTCCAGCGTGGCTCAATGGCAGAGCATCCGGCTGTTAACCGGACGGTTGGGGGTTCGAGTCCCTCCGCTGGAGCCAGAACT
>JAFGAP010000185.1 GCA_016933635.1 Kosmotogaceae bacterium | reverse complement strand
TCACTAACCTGATCACCGTTGTCGATCGTAGATACTTTCTTCCCGTTTCTGAGTACAGTTATTCTATCTGAGAGGTCAAGAACTTCTGAAAGATGATGGGAGATGTAGAGAATTGTCATTCCTTTTGACCTCAGATCCCTGATAAGTCTAAATAGTATCTCGATCTCCTTTATACTCAGCGGAGCAGTGGGTTCATCAAATATGATTATCTTTGGATCTCTGAAAAGAACTTTCAGTATTGTGAGCATCTCCTGCTGACCACTACCTAGCTGCTTCGCAGGAAGGTTCATATCAACATCCAGCTGATACTTGGATATGAATTCTTTAGCTTTCGAAATCATCTCTCTTCTTTTCAGAAAACCCGCCTTCGTCTCTTCCAAACCCAGGAAGAGATTCTGATACCCTGAAAAGTGAGGCACGAGCTCCCTTTCCTGATGAACTACGCCTATGTGTTTCGAGGCATCCTTTGGCGAATGAAAGTGCATCTCCTCTCCCATAAGAGAAAAGTGGCCTGAGGTCGGCCTGTAAACGCCCGCGAGAATCTTAACCAGTGTTGATTTACCAGCACCGTTTTCGCCAACCAAAGAGTGGATCTCTCCGGCTTCAAGATCCATGTTGACGGAATCAAGAGCGACGACTCCAGGAAATTCCTTTGTCAGCTCTTGAATTTCAAGGATTTTCATTGCAACTTCTCCCTCACAAACTTTGCCTTATCCATGAACTCCTTAGCCCTCTTCGGATCTACTGGCTTAAATGTGTCACCATCTACCTTGACGCTAGTTCCCATGATTATGCCATCGCCTAATGTCAGCATTTTTTCCACATTGTCAATTGTGGTTCCCGTGCCTACAATAACGGGTCTCCCCACTGATCCTTTTCTCGCCCCTAGAAGATCCTCTTCCGGGATTTCGCTCCCTGCAGTTGTACCTGCAAGGCATACAGCATCTGCCAATCCGAACTTGACCGCTCCGCGCGCTATGTCCTCGAGCCTTCTTCCACCCAGCGGCTCGGTGTGACCGCTAATGTTTGCGAAAACCTTGAACTCCCCATTAATTGAAGCCTTTAATCGCTGAAGCTTACCTGCGTCTGGATCGACTATTCCCCAATCACCAACATAGACCCATGAAAGAAATATCCTCACGAAATAGGCCCTTACCGCTGTCCCAATAGAAATCGCCGCTTCTGGATCTGCCAGCACTGAAAGCCCAAAGGGTCTTTCGACGGCCTTCGTCGCTTCGCTTATAAGTGCACTCATAGCTGCAACGGTGACTTTTGGAACATTGGACAGGTACGGCCTGTCTCCTTCATTGCTGAAGCTCACACCGTCAAAACCCGCTTCGAGGAGGGCTTCGGTGTCTCTCAGCGTGACGTCCATAATCTTCTTCATGCCGCCTTTCGAATCATAGAGAGGCGATCCGGGTAGAGGCGGAAAGTGTACCATCCCGATTATTGGCTTGTTCACTCCAAACATTTCTTCTAAAACATTCACAGTCCTTTACCTCCGTTTTCGAGAATGTATTTGCATGTCTCCGAATCGGTAATTAGATAATTCACGATTCCCTTCTTTATTGCAGCACTCACACTTCTAATCTTTCTGGAACCTCCTCCAATTCCAACTCTGTTCTTAATTCTCAACAGCTTTTCGAAAGGAATGGCTATCATGCGGTGGTTGAAATCTATATCCATCTCTTCTCCACTGCCATCAATAATTCTTCCCACGATGTCTCCCACTGCACCCAGTCCTTTGATCTCCTCGACAATACCGTTATGATCAACTATTGAGGGAAAAATGCTGTATTCGATCTCGGGTCCTATTGAAAATATCGCTGTGTCCAGCTCATCCCACATCTGAGATATTGCGGAAATCTGTGGTTCGCTGAGAAAAACCCTCTTTGCTTCTTCAGTGCTCGCTATGGCCGGAGCAAGAAGAAGCTGGAAAGTACATCTCAGTATCGAGGCCATAGAACCGACCAATTTGTTCGTTTCGTTCTGAAGATTCTGCAGTCCCCAACCACCCATTAGCGGTATAAGTTGAAGTCCCGGGACACTCTTCTCTCCGTCAAAAGACTCTATCATCTCATAAATACTTCCTCCGGCGCCAACTCCCACCTTGCAACCCGGAGAGACAATGTCAAAGAACAATTCACTAGTCTTCTTTCCCAGCAACTTCTTTATGTGCCAGTCGTCTCGATCGACAGGAGTTTCGACTACAATGGCTCCTTTAAGGCCATACCTATCTTTCAGAGCATCCTCCATTTGCGTGACTCTATTCTGGATATTTGTGATCTGAACCTTAACGATCCCACTTTCTATGGCTTCCTGGAGAATCCTGGATACCGTCGGAACAGAGATCTTAAGAGTCTCTGCAATTTCCCTCTGAGAACACTTCTTGAAGTAGTACAACTCAGAGACCTTTATCATTAGCGACGGCGAGTACATAAATACCTCCTGAAAATTATTTCTGAAAGTTTTTTCATAGTAATTCTACATTTTGCTTTATTAACTTCAAAATGAGAAATGTGGAGCAATCTTCGATTAATCGATCTTAACCACCCTTGTTTACTCATAATCATCGATCTTCGATTTTCCGTGAGTTTTAGTTTCCGTGATAATGAATTGAATCGAGTTTGAAGGGCTTAGTCTCCAATGGCATTAATGAGTATTCCAGCATTGTAGCATCTGAATCTCTCTCACTTTGGGTTTAGTTCTCAAATCCAGGACTTGGCAATCAAAGTCTCTTCATGAAGAGATGGGAAACGACTCGTAAACCGATAATAACTTTACTGCTTTGCTGGCCAAAAAATGCAATGACGCTAGATTGAGGAGTGAACTGAATCACTAAAGACCCTGGCTTTCGTAGAAACGTAAACTCTTTTGCTAAATGAACAGTCTCATGATATGGGGAGAACACAGATTATTTTCATCTGTTAGGTAGCGTCGTGAATTATCTCTTAGCTCTCTATGAGCATTATTGAATCGGAGTACGGGCAAGAGACTCGCCGAGCGATTCAGGAGCCAATGCACTAGGGAAACTATCTTGGGGGGATCGTTAAATGGGTTTGAAGCCTTTGATTCTGCTGTCTTTAGTATTTATTCTATTCACCTTCGTTTCCGCAAAAGCAGAAATGCCTACAAGCAACTACGAAGAAGCAAGGGAAGTCGCAAGGCAAGCGTATATTTTCGCTTTTCCTATGCTTGAGAACTACAGAACTATGGTTCTACAGGCAGTGATTCCAAATTCATTCAACGAGTTTGAACATCTTCAAGGATTACTGGGACCGGAGTTCAGAGAGATAGTAAGACCGAACAACGATACGGTGTTCTCGGCGGCATGGCTTGATCTAAGGAACGGACCGGTAATAATTGAGATTCCAAGCATCTGTGAAAGATATTTCTCAGTCCAGTTCATCGACATGTACACACACAACTTCGCATACGCAGGTACGAGAACCACCGGTTGTAGGAAATTGACAGTAATGGTCAACGGCCCATCCTCTTTCGTTGAGATTTCCGACGAAGTCGATGAGGTATTCACTAGCGAAGGAAATTTTGTCTTCTGCATAGTAAGGATTTCCGTAAATCCCGAAATGCCAGGAGATATTAATGCTGTTATGAAGATTCAAAACAGCTTCATGATTGAACCCTTCGGCGCATTTTACGGCAGTCAAACTTCTTCATCGAACAAGTCGATAGCCTTCCCGCATTTCAGTCAGGAAAAGGCTGAATCGGCAGGCTTCATTTCCTACTTGAACTTCCTTCTTGGACAGCTTGAGATACATCCTTCTGAAAAGGCTCTCATTGAGCGTTTTGGTTTAATCGGCATAGGCCCAAACCTTCCATTTAATGAGAATGACTTGCAACCAGAGATGATCACCGCGATTGAAAAGGGAATTGAAGATGCAATGAGTACAATATTCCGGCCGTTCGAGAAGCTGGGAGTTACAAAGAACGGATGGAGTTTAACGAAACGGATATTTGGCAATCGGCAGCAAATGCAGGGAAAATACGAGATTAGGGCTGCCGCAGCATATGTAGGTCTGTATGGAAATGATCTCGAAGAGGCATATTACCCCATAAGTTACGTCGATGCAGACAATGAAGCATATGACGGCTCAAATTACGATTACAAGATTCATTTTGAAAGCCATGAAATACCTCCTGTAGAACCCGGTGGGTTCTGGTCCATCACAATGTACGGTGATGACCAGTTCATGGTTCCCAACCCCATAGACAGATATTCCATTGGTGATCGGTCGAGATTGTCATACAACGATGATGGATCTCTCGACATCTATATCCAGCATGATTCGCCAGGCCCTGATCTCGAAAGCAACTGGCTCCCCGCGCCCAATGGACCTTTTTCTTTGTCCTTGAGAATGTACCTGCCTTCACCAAGAGCCCTTGATCCTCTGTACTGCCCCCCAGGAGTGGCGAAAGAAAGACCGCAAAACTAGTCTGGTATGTCTTAATCCGAACACCCTACTGATTATTGAGAATTCGTTTCTTTGAAGTGGGGGAGAAAGGTGAAGACTTGAAATGAAACAAATAACCCGGCTAATACCCAAAAAATAGGTAGATTAGTTTCTTATTGAAATCCATTTCTTTGAAGACGAACCTTCCGAAAATCAAATCTACTTAAAGAGCTACAAATCACAAAGGAAAAGGTTTTTGCGTTCCTGAAATACAATGATGTCTTACTATGCTATTATTAAACTGTTGAATGGTTTGAGGTGAACTTCTTGAATAGAATCGGACTCTGCATAGGCTCAAGCACTATTTCCTGGTATGATGGGCAAACACCCAGTAGACTCTTGCACGAAGGAAATCCACTGAAAGTACTCAAGAGCTTTCTTCCAGAGATTCTTGAAACGGGTTTGGTTGTAGTAACAGGAAAGAAGGGAAGAAAACTGTTGAATCTCCCCCAGATCCCCGAAGTTGAGGCCACTGAATTTGCCTACAAACAACTGAAAAGCAAGTACGGAGATCATGAGGCAATTGTGAGCGTGGGCGGAGAGAATTTCACTCTGTATAAGCTAAACGATAAGGGAAACATTACTGCCGTCTTCACAGGCAGTAAATGCGCTTCAGGAACCGGCGAGTTCTTTCTCCAGCAACTGAAGCGAATGGATATCGGACTCGATGAAGCAAACGCCGTGGAAACAGACGAGATTTACGAGCTTTCATCAAGGTGTACCGTATTCTGCAAGAGCGACTGCACACATGCTCTCAATAAGGGAACACCTAAAGAATCCGTCCTAAATGGACTTGGAAAGGTCATGTCTGACAAGATCGGCGAACTAATGCACAGAGCTGGAGTAAAGAAGATACTTCTAGTTGGTGGAGTAACGAAAAATCGACTCATGCTGAACCATCTGAAAGAAATCGCAGAAATCACCATACCAGATGAGGCTCTCTTCTT
>JAFGAP010000184.1 GCA_016933635.1 Kosmotogaceae bacterium | reverse complement strand
GAAGCACGTAATTTATATTACACTATAAACCGTTAGTGGTCAAGAGGTCGATCTGCATTTCTAACAGTTCTTTCACCCCACTTTTTCAATTCCAGTGCGCCTTGGACAGGGTTTTTTCGTGATAGAATCTTTAAGAAAGGGGTGATCACTGTGCCGATTGATTTCAGAATGACTAAGAAGGGCCTGATACTTCTAATTGATTCTTACAGAAGCGTTGACGAACTCAGGCAAGACATCATGAAGAAGTTCGCTGATGCAAAGGATTTTTTCTCTGAAGGAGATGAAATCTCTTTGATGCTTACTCAAGACACAAGTAAACCCGACGATATAGTGAAAATCGTATCATTACTTAGTGATCTTGGCGTTCATGTTAAAGACATCCTGGTTGGCAGCATGGAGCAGAAGGACGTCAAAGTTGGCCAGAAGTATGATCTTGTCAGAGAGAAGATCACAGAAGTTCGAGGAGCTCAAATTATTAGACGAAATCTGAGATCCGGTCAAATTGTTGTACACAATTTTGACGTAGTAGTTATCGGTAACGTTCATCCCGGCGCCGAAGTAATTGCTGGAGGGAGCGTTGTGATATTCGGAAGCGCGAGAGGAGTTCTGAGGGCCGGGTATTCTCAGGGTGAGACTGGAGTAATAGCGGCTATTGATTTGCAACCTTCGCTCATCCAGATAGGCAACTTCATTACTCAAGAATATGATCATTTCGATAGTCCCGCCGTTGCCCATGTTAGAACGGGAAGGATAATAGTGGAAGAGGCTGACAATGTGAAGTTTGAAGTAAAGGGGGAGGCGAATTGAATCTAGCTAGATTGTTAGTAGATCTCTCCAATGCGTTTGGACCTGTTGGGTACGAGAGTGAAGTGCATTCCGTAATCAGAGAGGCGATAGGTCCCTTTGTAGATGAGATCTACACTGACGAGATTGGAAATCTAATAGCAGTGAAGAAAGGTACCAAGAAGCGGATTGCAGTATTCACTCATGTCGATGAAGTGTCTCTGGTCATTTCAAAGATTGATGAAAGAGGGTTCGCGAGATTTGAAGAATTGGGAGGAATAGATCCCAAAGTTCTTATATCTCAGAAGGTCAAGATCAAATGCAGAGATGGAAAAGAAAGGGCCGGGGTGATTGGTATGCTGGCTCCACATCTTCAGAAGAAAGAGTCAAGAGGAGAAGTCCCTTCTTTTGATGAGTTGTTTATTGATGCATCGATTAATCGCGATTTCGAGAAGATTGATGTCGGAGATCTTGCTGTAGTAGATTTTTCTGCATTTGAGATGAACGGCAAGGTTTCAGGCAAAGCGTTGGATGACAGAGCTTGTGCCGCGATAAGTATAGAAACTGCTAGAGAGCTTTCAAAGTATAGCTTAACGCCCACCGTTCACTTCGTTTTTACCACGAGGGAAGAGGTAGGTGCCATTGGAGCAAAAGGTGCTGCTGAAGTTCTTGAAATCGATCTTGGAGTTGCTATGGATGTTACTCATCATGACAAAGAGAGTGATATAGAACTTGGCAAGGGCCCTGCCTTAACCGTTGGAGGCCCGAACATCCACAAGAAGTATTTTGAGTTACTTGACAACTATGCGAAGGATAACGAAATAAAGGTTCAGTATGAGTTTGGTGCTGGGCGAACTGGAACGGATGCTGACAATGTGCAGATAGCCGGTACCGGCATTCCAACTTTACTGCTTTCGCTTCCTGAAATGCATATGCATACTCCAGTTGAGGTTGTTCAGATTAGTGACATTGCAGGTACTGCACGATTGCTTGCCGGTTTCTTCGTCTCGCTGGAAGGAGATGAGGAAATATGAAACTCAAACGGTTGAAAGAACTGTGCGAACTCCCAGGAATCTCCGGTTTTGAGGAAAGAGTGTCTTCATACATTATGGAAGTTGTCAAATCGAAGGTGGATTCTATCTGGACAGATGCGGTTGGAAATCTAATCGCTATCAGGAAAGGTAATGGAAAAAGTTCAAAAAGACTTATGCTCCTTGCCCACACAGATGAAGTTGGCCTTATGGTCAAAAAGATTAATGAAGATGGTATGCTCTCTTTCACTAACATTGGAGGAGTCGATCCTCGAGTGCTGATTGGAAAAAAGGTTTTGGTTGGTGAAGATTTGACACCTGGTGTTATTGGATTCGAGGCAATTCATACCCAAGACCCTTCTTCTGTTTTGAAAACTCCTAGCATGAACAGGCTGAAAATCTACTTAGGCTATTCAAAGAAGGAAGAGGCTTCAAAAAAACACAGAATAGGGGATCCAGTTTCTTTCGATACTCCGTACGAAGAGATAGGAGACTATGCAGTCGCAAAGGCTTTCGACGACAGAACCGGTTGTGAAGTATTGATAAGGGTTCTTGAAAGCCTTGACGAAAAAACGGTTGATTTCGATGTTTACTTTGCATGGGTCGTTCAAGAAGAGGTGGGTCTAAGAGGTAGCGGTGTTGCCGCGAAGCAAATCAAGCCCGATGTTGCGCTAGTCTTTGAGAATACGACAGCTGGTGACAATCCAGAGCTGCCCGAGTACAGATGGGCCACAAGTCTCGGAAAAGGTCCCGTACTGACTTTTGCTCATAGCGGTTTGGTTCTTGACAAGAAGATCCTTGACACGATTGTCGAAACAGCAAAAAGCAATTCGATAGAGTTCCAATATAAGAGCAGAATAGCGGGAGGAACTGACGCAGCAAGGCTTGCGAGAGTAATGGCCGGCGTGCCTTCTGGAGTCATTTCCACACCCTCAAGATACATTCATTCACCAACTTCTGTAATAAATGTCAACGATTTTCTTAAAGTAGTAGAACTTGCAACTATACTGGTTAAGGAAGGGAAGGTGCTGTCTAGATGAAGAAACTTATCGAAAAGCTTGTCACTGTTAGTTCTCCGAGTGGCAGAGAGTCTGCCATCAGAGAAGTGATTGTCGAAGAGATTAAGCCTTATGTTGACGAGATGAAGATAGATCCTTTAGGAAATCTTATTGTAGTGAAAAGAGGAAGTAGTGGAAAAAAGCTTCTGTTTGACGGGCACATGGATGAGATTGGGGTTGTGGTCACTCACATTGACTCAAGCGGGTTCTTGAGAGTCGATTCAGTTGGAGGGCTATCTCCGTACATGCTTCTCGGTTCGAGATTGATCTTTGAGACAGGAGCTTCGGGAGTAGTGGATGTTGAAGGTGAGACGGCAAAGGAACTGGGAGAGACTATAAAGAACCTGGACTACGATCATGTTTTTGTAGATATTGGTGCAATTGACAAGAAGGACGCAGAGAATAAGGCACCGATTGGCACTTTCGGAACCTATGATTCAACCTTTGTCGATCTTGGGAAGAGAATTGTCTCCAAATCGATGGACGATAGAATTGCTTGTGCAATAATGATTCAGGTATTGAAAGAGCTCGATGAACCAAGAGATGACGTATATTTCGTCTTTGCTGTACAAGAGGAAGTTGGAATCGTTGGTGCCAGTGTTGCTGCATTCGATATTATGCCTGATATGGCTGTTGCGATAGATGTTACAGCTGGCCCTGACACTCCCAAATCCTTTAAGAGAATGGGCTTCAAACTTGGAGGAGGTCCAACGATAAAAATCAAGGATCGTGGAAGTATAAGTTCTTCAAAAGTTGTCTCAAGACTGAAAGAGGTTGCTGAAAAGAAGGAAATTCCAACTCAGTATGAGGTACTGATTTTTGGAGGTACTGATGCAAGAGGTTATCAAACAACCGGAAGAGGAATAGCATCGGGGACAGTCTCGATTCCATGTAGATATGTGCACTCTCCTCACGAGATGGTTGACTATGACGATGTATTGAATTCAGTTCGTCTTCTTAAAGCTCTTGCAGAAGAAGGAGTGGAATGAAGAGAATTGCATTTACGAGCGAATCGGCCGAAAGATGTCAGCTCGTCTTTGGCAAAGATTTGATTGAGAAGCTCCCTGAGTCAATGAGAGTAGTTGACTCAGGGTTCAGAAAGTCCAATGCAGGAAATTTGAAGTCTGAGTACTTAATGCCTGGCGGAGAGCATATTAAGTCTATAGACAGGGTGTTTGAGATTTATCAGCTGGTTAGAGTGTCGAAATGTAGAGCCGTTACTGCAATCGGAGGAGGTTCCATTATAGATCTGGTAGGATACGCGTCTGCAGGCCATACAGAAGTGGAAAAACTCTTTCTATTTCCGACAACCACTGTTAGTCAGATTATGCCCGCCCTTGACGGATTCAAGTTGAATTTTGAGTTTGTTAAGGATCTTCTTTGCGCAAATGGCATTCCTGATAGAGTGTTTATTGATTCTTCGATAAGCTATAGAGAATATCTTGACTCATCGAGAAGTGATCTCCTCTTTCCCTTACTAGTTGCTCTTTCTTTTGATATGAGATTGTTCAAATATATTTCGAACCAGGTAGCTTCTGGAAAAGATATTACTGAAGAGCTCTGGGATGATATTGTTTTCTCTTCTGTAAAAGCCTATTTGAAGGGAATCGAGCTCAAGAAACCGTACATTGGGGCGGAAACCGGAAGACTTATCGAAACCGCTTCGAGACTCAGAGCCGGAAATAGAGCAGCTGTTATTCTCGGTGCAATGATTGAACTGAGGCTCGCTAGGGAAGTCGATAACAATGAGGCTAAGAGCTCTGAGGATTTTTTCGGTTTAGTGAGGCAGCTGTGGAACAGAAACTGGTCCTCGAGAATTGACTTGTCGTCCTTGGTCGATCTGATCGAACAAAAGGGTGGTGTGAAAATTAGTACGCCCGATGGAAGTCTCGATAGAGCTTATTTTGTCGGGTATTCATCATTTGAAAAGTTCATTAGAGATAAGACGTGGAGAGGATTGGAGAGTTTTGCATGAGCGAAGAATCACATGACTATGTCTTGAAGACATTGATTGTAGTTGTTCTTGGATTATCTGCGATTGTTCTTACATTAGGAGGCTATGCGATTCTGCTTCGAGAGGAAAACCGGAGAGCGGAGCTCGTAATAGAAGAGATTCGAAGCTCGGTCCTTACCCCTTCGACCGATCAACCGGAAACATCAGAAAGTCTCGTTGAAATCCCGCCAGGCACTCAGATAATTAGGGAGACGATTTCGATCCCCGAGACTCAGAACTTCTTCCTTGAGACTTTCGATTACCGGAAGCTGATTTCGAGTTCCTTCGATTTCTTGGCTGAAGGCTCAGAGTTCGGCTATGTGGTTGTTGAAGAAGGAACGGCCTTCAAACTTTGTGTAGAAAAGGGTCTAGGAAAGTATTTCATTACCCGGGTGGGAGATCAATTTGGTGTAATGTTTCTTGGTGAAAACCCACTGACCGGTCTTTACGACTCAAAAACCGCCTATGGAATTCAGCTTGTTTCACATACAGTATCGGACGGCATAGCGCCCCAGGTAATGGATCTCAGAAGTGCCGGTTATCCTGCCTTTGTTTATAAATCAATAACAGCTGATGGAAGAACCTTTTATGCAGCTATACTGGGAGTATTCCCCGATGCCAATGCGGCTAGGAATTATTCGTCAGAAGTTGATGTTCAGTCTTTGCAGATAATAACGGGATGGAACATCACAGATAGATTTCCGAGGCAACTTAGATGAGGAAGTTAACTGTTAAAGAGCTCCAGATAGTTAGTTCGGTCGTAATTCTTGTTTTGATGGGTTTTGTGGCTGTCAGAGGCTATAGTGGGGCAGAAAGCATTGAACAGGACTTTAATCAGGCGGAGTCCGTTAGTTTTCCGCTCGATTTGAATTCTTGTACAGAGAAGGAGCTTGAGCTACTTCCAGGGATTGGCCCGGCAAAAGCAAGAGCTATTGTCGATTACAGAACCTCGGTAGGTCAGTTTTCTTCTCTCGATGATCTTCTAAAGGTCAGGGGTATTGGAGAGAAGACGTTAAGTAGTTTCAAGGAAATGGTAACTGTTGAGGGCGCAGCTGATTCCCATGAAGATGTAAACACCCTAATTGACATAAACAAGGCAGATGTATTGTCGCTGCAAAATATTCCGGGCATTGGGAAAGCGAAAGCAGAGGCAATAGTCGAGTTTAGAGAAAAAAACGGATCATTCAAGACCTCGGACGACCTTCTGAAAGTGCCGGGCATCGGTCCCTCAATTCTCTCAGAGATTCTCGCTAGCATTGTACCTCTTGTTGGTAGCGAGAAGCAATCAGGTTCCTTGAAGGTGAATGTTAATACTGCAGATGTGGAGGAGCTTTGTGGTCTTCCGGGTGTAGGCCCGGTTATTGCCAGAAGAATAGTCGAATACCGAGCCAGTTTCGGCCTCTTTCGTTCATATGAGGATCTGGAGAACGTAAGCGGGATTGGGAAAAAAACCGTCGCGGAGCTGAAGGAGCTGGTAGAGTTTTGAATCTGCTACATGTCTGTTGTGCGCCGGATCTGGTAAGCACAGTTTTTAAGATGGAAGAGCTCAGAGGCTCGGAGCTTTTCTTTTACAACCCGAACATATTTCCCGAAGATGAGTTTTTTAGAAGATACGAAGCTTTTGAAGAAGTCTGTGAGAGTTTGTCAATTGCGTGTCCCGAGCCGACTTACTGCCCGGAAGACTTTTCGAAAATCCTCAGTTCTTACGTTGATGAAAAGGAAGGCGGAATTAGGTGCTCTAAATGTATTGAGCTGAGGCTTAGGAAAACTGCGGAAATGGCCAAGTCCATTGGCGCTGAGAGTTTCAGCACTACTCTTTTAGCGAGTCCCAGGAAGTCTATTAAGCACATTACCCTTATCGGGGAGATGATTGCGAATGAAATAGATATTGAGTTCATCCCCGGGAATTTCAGAGTGGATAGAGGGAGACTGAATACTTTGATCAGGGATATTTACAGGCAAGACTACTGCGGTTGTCAAGCCAGTCTGAACGAGATGAAGAAAGAGAGAGAGATCAGAGACACTAGGGACAGAGAGAGACTTGAGCGTGACTTCGGTGCTTTGGTCGATCTCTGGAAATTCAGAGGAAAGATGGTACTTCGAAGCGAAATTCCTATAAGTGATACTTCTGAGATGAAAAAGCTGATTGGAATCATAAAGCCAGCGACTCTATGTGACGATTTAGAAGACGCCGAACTAAAGAACAGGAGATGGCTGAAGACGGGTACCTACAACTGCAGAATACTTAGGGAGAAGGATCAATGATTGCTTTAGCTAGAAGAATAAAAGAACTGGGCGAAGAGTGTGGAATGATTTTTCGTCTGGTCGACGAAAGAGGGGCCCCTTATGATGGGGATATTGATTTTGAAATTCCTTCATTAGTTCTAGCGCTATCAAGAGCGACAGGTTCAAGAAGTTCTACAGTGGTTGAAGGGGTTCAGATTACAGCTTTGCACATGGATAATCTCAGAGAAAAGTGCTATCTAATAGTGGTCGGAGAGTTTCTTGAGGACAATTCTTATAGGCTCTTGAAAACGATTGTACAGTCTTATGAGGTAGAATTATGATTGAATTTTCTTTTAAACCCAAAAGGCCCATCGATCTGGATTCAACACTGGACTGTGGTCAGACATTTAGATGGCTTAAAGATGGGGAATGGTGGAAGGGTATAGTCCGAGATACTGTCCTTTTT
Source organism: Kosmotogaceae bacterium (assembly GCA_016933635.1). Taxonomy (GTDB): domain Bacteria; phylum Thermotogota; class Thermotogae; order Petrotogales; family Kosmotogaceae; genus Mesotoga. The sequence continues at coordinate 49,824 of JAFGAP010000184.1, read as the reverse complement.
ATGAAGCAACGTCTCGGCGAAATCACGGTGAAGTCATCTTCCGATTCTCTTCTTGGGAGGGACATTTCTGTGGGCATAGTACGCTATCTTGGTCTAGAAGATGATCTTGATGAGATTCATTCAACTCTCAGGAGAAGGCTTAGTAAATTCGATGAGGAAGCTAGATTCATTTCGGAGAAGGCGATATCTGAAGCCAATGGTCTTCGCATACTTAGACAGGATCCGTTTGAAATGGTAGTAGAATACATTCTTTCAACTAGAAATAGCATCCCGATGATTCGTTGGATGAGTGATAGTCTGTCTGCTGCTTTCCCCGAGAACAGGGTCGAGTTTTGTGGAGAAACGTTCTACAAGTTTCCTTCTCTGGGCCAAGCTAAGCTCATTTCGGAAGAATTGCTTACAAATCTCAAAATTGGGTTTAGAGTTCCATGGCTAATGAAACTTTTCTCAAGAATTGATCAGGAGTCTTACTTTTTACAGCTCTTACCACTGACTTTTGAAGAGAAGCTAGAGGAGCTGATGAGACATGACGGTATAGGCTACAAAGTGGGAAGTTGCGTCATTTTATTCGCTTACGGCGAACTTAACGCATTTCCTGTCGATATTTGGATAAGCAGAGTTATGAAAGACATATATGGTATTGAAGGTTCAACAAAGAAAATCATGCAGTTTGGAATGAGTTCCTTTTTCCCTTACGGTGGATACTATCAGGAAGCATTGTTTAGATATTACAGAACTCACAAGTTGGGGAGAAATCTGAATTGATCTTTAACATTATTGGCGGGGGACTTGCCGGATCTGAAGTCGCGCTCAGTCTAGCTGACTTTGGGCAGGAAGTTAACCTTTTTGAGATGAGGCCAAATGTAAAAACCGATGTCCATCAAAGTGGTGACTTCGCAGAACTCGTTTGCAGCAACTCCTTTAAATCCGAATCACTGGATAACGCTTCCGGTTTGCTGAAAGAAGAGGGTTTGAGATTAGGATCCAGGCTCCTTGAGATTGCCTATCATAACAGAGTGCCAGCCGGTAAAGCCCTTGCCGTTGACCGCAAGGCTTTTTCTGAAGAGGTCTCAATGAAGTTGGAGACACATCCAATGATAAATATCAGAAGAGAAGAGGTATGCTCGCTTGATTTCGAGGAAGCGGTGAATGTTGTGTGTACCGGTCCGCTGACTTCTGGCTGTCTTGAGGACTTTCTCAATGAACTTTTCGGAGGTGCCCTGTTCTTCTTTGATGCAGTTGCACCAATAGTAGCAGCGGATTCAGTTGATCTTGAAAAAGCATTTGTGGCTGACAGATACTCCGATGATGGCGACTACGTGAACTGTCCCCTTTCAAGGGAGGAATATGAGCTTTTCTGGAATGAGTTGGTGCGCGCAGATGTCTTGGAGGTCGAGAACTTCTCGGATCGCTTTCTATTTGAACGATGCCAGCCTTTTGAAGAGATAGCTCGAAGTGGGATTGATGCGCTTCGCTTCGGACCAATGAAGCCCGTGGGATTAATTGACCCGGTCACTGGGAAGGAGCCGTACGCAGTTGTACAGCTCAGAAAGGAGAACTTGTCGGGTTCGCTGTTGGGGATAGTTGGCTTTCAGACAAGACTCAAATGGCAGGAACAGAAGAGAATCCTCTCCCTAATTCCTGCTTTGAGAAATGTTGACATAATCAGGTATGGAGTAATGCACCGGAACACTTTTTTGGACTCGCCAAGGCTTCTAAATCCCGATTTGCAATCGAAGAATCACAAGGGACTGTTCTTTGCGGGTCAAATAAGTGGTCTTGAAGGTTATGTTGAAGCGATAGTCTCTGGAAGGCTAGCCGCGATCAATGTAAATCGATATGCTAGAGATAATCAGACTGTGATTCCTCCAGCGGAAACTATGATTGGAGGATTGATAAATCACATCACAGTATCCGGTAGGAGTCCTCTGAAGCCAGTATATGCGAATTTCGGCTTACTGCCGGAAATCAGAATGAAGAATAAGAGAGAAAAGAACAGAAGAAAGGTGGCTATTGCTCAGGAAAGAATTCAGCGTTTCCTGGAGGTGATTATCTGATGATACTTAGAAGCAGCCCTGTGTTTTCGCCGAGACCCTGGGGTGACCGGAAGTTAAATAGAATATATGGAGTTGATTCTGAGGAACCAATTGGAGAAGTATGGCTTCTTTCAGATATTGAAGGAATGAGGACATGGCTTGAGTCGGGATCGACAAGGCTATCGCCGAACGAAGTTATTGGTAAGTTATCGGGAAGATCTTTACCAAGATTACCAATCATGGTGAAACACATCTGCGCTAATGAATGGCTCTCAGTTCAAGTTCATCCTGATGACATGTTTGCACGTCTTAATGAAGGAGAACCATGGGGAAAGAGCGAATGCTGGTATTCTTTAAACGAAGGGCAGGTTCTTGCTGGAATGAATAACAAGATCAAACCCGTTGATAGCATAAGGGAAGACGACCTTAATCACATCCTCCTGAAGCGCGGAGATCTTCTTGCGTTACCTGCAGGAATAGTTCATGCCATTGGTCCGGGTTCGGAGTTAATAGAGATCCAGCAGAACAGCGATGTCACTTACAGACTTTACGATTGGGAAAGAGGGCGGGAGCTCCATATAGAAAAGGCCTCGAAGGCTGTGAACGCCTCACTGACTCCTGTCCACTTAGAGAATGTGAAGAGATTCGACTGGAAGTATTTCTCGGTAAGGGAGACCAGTTATTTCTCTGGTACTGGGGTTTGCGTAACGATTGAGGAGAAACCAAGTCTTTATGTAGTAATCGAGGACGTTATGGAATCAGCTAAACCATTTCTCACAATCATTCTGGGCGAATTTTGGAGTGAGATTCCATGAAGTATGCATATGCCGCTGCGATCTTTCTTGCTGCTGTGTCTATGATTTTTGCAATTGACAATGTCGAGCTGCTTCTGTCGAAAGAGTATCTGATTGAACTACAGTCGCTTGATACTCAAAATGCCGAAACGAAAGCCATTCTGGCAATCGCGGTTGGTTTGAAATACAGGGAGACAATTCAGCCTAACTACAAGGTCTGGTTCTCAAACCTCTACGCAGAGCTGAAAGAGAAAGCTCTCCCATCTAATATTGAGGAAGGGATTAACATAGTGAATGAACTGGTTTCCGTATCTACTGTTTCGGCCTTGAATATGCTCTACTCTACTCAAAACAGCGATAATCTAGTAAAGGCGATTTCTTTGAGGGTTTTCTTTTATGATTGGGTGGATACTAGAGATCCAAGATCATCTGAAGAGATTGTAAAGACTGCATATGAGTTGATCGAGTTACTGCCTAACCTGTATTTCCCCTACAAAGCTCTTCTGGAAGTATACTCAAGTGGCAGTTCGATTGATATAGATAGGCTTAAGGAGATCAGAAAAAGAATATTCTCCGAAGGCCTTCAAGACTTGCTCGGAGATGATCTAATTGAAAGTGAGTTCGTTTCGGGACTCGAAAAGCTTGTGCTTGAAGATTATGCTCGATTGGGTACAGATGAACCTCTTTCGATGTATTATGCTGCAGTGGCTCACATGAAAACAGGTGAATCCTTTGATGCTCTGGAAATCCTAAAATCCATAGACCTGCGACGAATCCCACCCAGGTTCGCCTCAAATGCCTCAATGGTTGTCGGAGATTATCACCTCGCAGACGGTGATTTTGAAGAGGCGGTCAAGAACTATCAAGATTCTCTGAGATTTTGGCCAGAGAATTCAAAGGCAGTAAGGAACCTTGGAATGGCGTACTATCTGACGAAAGATCGAGACTACTATGATCTTGCGAGGTTCTATCTGCAGTTGAGCGGATACGAGAGTTTTGACGATGAAGTGAGTTCGGCATTGAAGGAGCTAAGAAGAAGAGCGGTTTTCGAGCTTGCGCTCGTCACAGTAGTACCGCTTATCGCGATAGTTGTTGTTGGGCTCTTTCTGTTAGAATACTTTAGTAGAAAGAGAAAGACTTCACAAGAAAGGAAGGCAATGAAAGAAGACGGAGGAAACAATGAAGATTGATGTTCTGGATAGAGGATTTGTAGAGCTGGTAGATAAGATGGGTGATGATTATTCTGCAGTTCAAGCTGCAAGGACAAGCTATGGTAAGGGTCTGACAAATAAGGATAGAGATGATAGGCTTATTGATTATCTGATGAAGAATGGTCACCAATCTCCATTTGAACATATCATTTTTAAGTTTCACTTGAAGCTTCCCATATTTGTCATGCGGCAATTAGTAAGACACAGAATTGCTTCGATCAATGAACGCAGTGGAAGATACACGGAGTTTTCCGAAGAGTGGTATATACCAAGTGCCGTCAGGACTCCTGACAAAAACGACAGACAAGGATCGATTGTCAGCAAAGACAAGGAACTGAACGAAAGAGCAACCTCGATTATCAGTGAAGCCTATGAAAACGCATATGCAGCATATAGAAGGCTTATTGAAATGGGAGTAGCCAAGGAAATGGCAAGAATTGTTCTGCCAACCTCAATGTACACTGAGGCCTACTGGACAGTAAACGCAAGATCAATCATGAATTTTCTTAATCAAAGAGCCGATTCACATGCTCAAGCAGAGATCCAGGAATATGCCATCGCGATAGCCGATATCTTTATGACCGGCTGTCCAGTGACATATGATGCTTTCATTAGGCATAACTACACAGGCGATCTTCTCAACAGGGAGGCTCAGTGATGATGACTCTATCACGAATCATTGAGATACTTGGATGTGAAATTCTATACTGCGGTGACGAGGATCCTGAAGTAGAATCGGTAGGTGCAGCCGATCTAATGAGTGACGTGTTGGCTTTCGGAGGTCCTGGAATGATTCTGGTTACGGGGCTTAACTCTCCACAGTGTGTCAGAACGGCTTCCGTAGTTGGAGCAACGGCCGTTGTCATAATTAGAAAGAGAAATGTGCCGGAGACAACTATAGAGTTGGCAAAAGAGCTCGATATGCCGCTAGTTCATGCAAGAATGTCAATGTATAGAGCCTGTGGAATTCTCTTCAATGAGAACTTGGGAGATTCTCTTGAGGAAGGGAAACACATTGACTGAAAGAAATGTTGACGACCTCCTCGATAAACTGAGGGGGTTATTCGCAGATATCACGGCAAGAGACATAATGATAAAGAGCGTTGTCACACTGACCAAGGATAGAACAATGTGGCAGGCGAAAGAATTGATGAGAATTTGCAAGATCTCCGGTGTTCCCATTACCGACGGTAACAGTCAGCTCGAAGGGATAGTAAGTATAGAAGACATTATTGTGGCTCTAGAGGGGAACCATATCACTGATCCAATCGAAAAACACATGACACGGAATCTCGTTACTTTTTCTCCGGAGATGAATCTTGAGACGCTAATAGAAAGGTTCAACAGATATCGGTACGGCAGATTTCCGGTTGTTGATTCCGATGGCAAACTTGTAGGGATAATCTCAAAGAAGGACATAATTGGTGCAATTCTTGACAAATTCAGATTGATCTATGTTCATGACAATCGACGGAGAGAGATATTGGAACAGAGCGTTGACTGGTTTGACAAGTCTCTGATCTCGGGAGATTACGTTGAGAAAACTAGCGCCGATTTCGTTTACCATATAGATTACACGGATGTCGACACTGCAGGAGTCGGATCTGCGAAGCTCAAGAGCTATCTTAAAACTCTAACGGATGATGACACTTTAATAAGAAGAGTTTCCATTGCCTGTTACGAAGCTGAAGTCAACGTAGTTATTCACAGTGGAAGTGAAGGTTACATTTTCGCTTGGTACGATGAAGATGTAACCAGAGTGAGAGTGGAGGATTATGGAAGAGGCATAGAAAATGTGGAACAAGCAATGAAGGAAGGGTTTTCAACGGCTTCAGATCATGTCAGAGAACTGGGGTTTGGAGCGGGAATGGGTCTTCCAAACATGAGAAGGTATTCCGACAAAATGGTTGTTGTATCTGAAGCTGGAAAAGGGGTCGTCCTGGAAATGCATTTCTATCGTAATGGGAGGAAATAAGATGAAACTGAACGATCTGGTTGAGATGTGTGGAATAAGAGTAATTACGAGTTTACCTCTAGACACAGATATTTCCAATGCATACATTGGTGACTTGCTTAGCGATGTGATGGGCAATGCCCCGGCAAATTCAATCTGGTTGACCGTTCAGTCTCATATGAACATACTTGCAGTGGCGTCCATAGTCGGAGCACGGGCGATCGTATTGTGCAATGGTCTTCACTTCGAGGAATCAACTGTAAGAAAAGCAGAGGAAACTGGCATTGTCCTTCTTGAAAGTGATTTCACTACCTTCGATATTGCCGTCAAGCTTGTCAAGTGTGGACTTGGAGGCTAAATGACTTTGTCGTTTCTTTGTGATTTCCATGTCCACAGCTGTCTTTCACCCTGCGCTGATATTACAATGACTCCCAAGGAAATAGCTTCAGTATGCGTTTCAAAGGGAATCGATTGGATTGCAATAACAGATCACAATAGTGCAAGGAATGTAAGGGTTTTCAGTGACGTACTAAACAAGTTTGGAGTGGTCGTCATACCTGGCATAGAAGTACACACTCTTGAAGATGTTCATATATTGGCTTATTTTGCCGAGGTTGAGAAAGCAGAGGATTACTCGGAGTGGTTGAAAGAGGAAAAGCTCTCGCAATTATCAGTAGATCCAGAAATATCTGGTTATCAGCTCCTCGTTGATGAAGATGATAATTTTACTGGATTTGAAGAGATCTGGCTAGGTCAACCAGCTCTCTTGAGCATCGCACAAACACTGTCAACTATAGAGGAGTACGGTGGGGTCTCGGTAATGGCTCATATTGAAAGAAAGATGGGACTTTTGGCTCAGCTAGGAGTCATACCTGAGAACTGTAGGGAAGTACCGATGGAGATTTCGTTCAAGAGAACCCTTGATAAGGGACTTCCTTTGGAGAACATAATTCATTCAAGCGATGCACACAGTTTAAGTATGATTACTCCTACCGTTTCTATTGATTCCAAAACAAGAAGTTACGATGAGTTCAGAAGTGCTCTCTATTCAAATGGAAGGTCGCTGAGAATAATATGGGATTGAGGACCATATGTGACCACGTTATTGATATTGCTCAGAACGCGGTCGACTCTGGAACTAATGAAGCTACATTGAGAATTGACGAGAAGAGAGAAGAGAGTTTTCATTTCTCGGTTGTTGACAGGGGAAAAGGGATTTCAGGTGAGTCACTTGAATCCGTTTTAGATCCCTTCTATACTGAAAAGAGAAAGAAAGTGAAATTTGGATTGGGTCTTCCTATGCTTAAACTCGCTGCGGAGTCCACCGGCGGAGAATTCAGGATTCGTTCGGTTGAAGGATACGGAACTGAAGTGAGTGCAAAGTTCTTGCTCTCGAGCATAGATTGTCAGCCTGTAGGAGATGTCCCTTTGACTCTCTTTGCAGTTATTACGATGAGTAACTGTGTAGACTGGTCTATAGAGAGGTTGCTGGATGACGAGGGATACGCATTCTCTTCGTCGCAGTTTCGAGAAGCTTTCGGGAACGACTGCTTCACTTCGCCAGTCAAAATGAAGATGGTTTTGACCATTCTTCAAGAGGCAGAAATATCCCTGGGAGGTTTGTCAGATGTCCGTTAGACGATTGTTCTTGATTCTAGTGTTGGTCCTGGTCTCAGGATCTGTTTTTGGAGTTATTGTTCCTTCGAGAATTACTGTTCTTGACAATAGGGTGATCTCGGACAGAGAGGTGCTCGAGATTCTCGGTATTCAACGGGGAGAAGAGATCAGCGATTCAGAACTGAGCAAGGCTCTGGAAAGAGTCAGAAACACCGGTTACTTTTCAGATGTTTACTATAGTTTTGACGAGTCTTCCGGTCTTTTGACGATTCAGGTTGTGGAGTATCCTATTGTCGATGTTGAGATTGTTTTTGACGGTCCAAAAATCGTTGAACCTGATGTTCTTGAATCCGTTTTGGTTATTGAGAACGGTAAACCGGCGGATCCCTCGACGCTGATCTATGATATTCCTCTCACTCAGGAAGCTATGATGAGCAAACTCACAGATAACGGCTATATTGAACCTTTTGTTGAGGTAGTGTGGGAAACCGATAAAAGCAGAACAGACGTTTTTTCTGGCAACATTACAGATAGGGTAAAAGTGACATTTACAGTCAAAGTATCCTTTCTATGGGAAGTATCGATTGAAGCACCTCTATCCGATGAATCCAAGGCATTTCTGGCCGGCAAATTGCAGATAGATTATCTGAAAAAGTATTATGACACGTCATTCTTATTTAGATGGATGAATTCTAAGAAGAAATACGTTCCAAAGCTTGAGGACATAAATATGGTGGTTCAGACAATCTACAGCACCTATTATGCGAATCCCAGCGGTCAATGGGGATTTGATGACTTGACTTATCAGGCGATGATTATGACTTTGAATAACGCGTTTAGAAACGCAAGACAGGTAACACTTCCGGAGGGTGTGAAAGAAAGCAGAGCGTTATCAATGAGTATCGCTTTTGTGCCGGTTGAATATGTGGAAGAGGAGTTCAATCTAAGAAGCGTTTTCATCGAGGGAAACGTTAATCTACAGAAAGGTGAAATTCTAAGAGAGACAGGACTCACTGAAGGTCAAAAAATTGACAACGAGGTAGCGATGAGTTCTATCCAGGCCGTTCAGGACTTATATACTGAGAGAGGGTATCCTTTTATCAGGATAGAACCAGTTATTGATGAGAAGATCGGCTTCTTCAGTATCAAGATTACGGAACCCTTAGTGAGAAACATAACCGTTGAATTCGATGGTCCCAAGAAGACGCAGGATTATTTGATAAACGACAAGATAGTCATTCAGAAGGGCAATGTATTGTCCCTCGATGAGCTTAGAAATACATACGCTTTCTTGAACAATACCGGCTACTTTTCGAAGGTCGATATTGCCCCGGTTCCTGTTGGTGAGGATACGCTTGATGTAAGCATCATGCTTCAGGAGACTGACAAGAATAATAAGATTGGGGGAGGAGGAGGCTGGCAGAATGGTTTGAATCTGTATCTCGATCTCGGCCTTCTCAATGTTTGGGGTTACGGTCAAAATATCGCTACAACTCTCAGTGTTACGCTTCCTATGCCGAACAATAAGGAAGTTGTCGTAACTGACGGAGCTACAGAGACTACGACAAGAAGGCCTGCCTTTGATGCAACTATAGGCTATTCGATACCAAAGGTAGGAGGATTGAAACTTGATCTGGATACGGCATTCAAGCTGAAATTCTCTGGGTTCACAACAACAACTGATTCGACTGACACTATAGTCACGAAATCCTCTCAGGAAACGGAGTTCTTGTTCGCTTTGACTCCGATTTACAACATTTCCCCCGGGCAGAAAGTCGGTTTGACCACCGGTTACGAATACATAATGTCAGAAAGCGAGGTTTCAACGGAGACTAAGACTGCTACGGAAGTTGATACAGGTGGTCTGTCAGAGAATTTCGATGGTATCTTCACAGGAATGAGCTATGAGCTGTCTACCAGGGACGATCTTTACAGACCTACTACGGGAAGTGAGTACCTTGCTGGACTGACCGTCAGAGGTTTATTTGGAAAGGATAACGAGCCATTTATTTCGGGTTATGCGGAGTACAGAAACTTCATGTCGATAGGGAACCCTGTGCTTGGTTTCAGAGTAAGAACCCAGCAGCTATTTCCGCTTTCAGCAAACGGCGTTTTCAGGAGTTATTTGTTGACTCCGGACACGTTTATTAGAGTCAGAGGCTCGCAGAGTATAGGTCAGAATGCTTACGGAGTTACTGTAGGTTCTGCTCAGTTAAGATATCCCCTAACACCAGAGACCTCTTCAATACCCCTAGATATTGTGGGATTTGGAGACTTGCTCTTCTATAGGAAGGAATCAGGCGGAGACATCATAGGAGGGAATTTCCTTGCTGACTTTGGCCTGTGCATAGACATATCGATACCGATGATAGGTTTGGTCCGACTTGGCTACGGTTACAACACTTTTCTTGCTGAACAAAATTCTGGAGCAGGGAAGCCATATTATGGGACGCCGTTCTTCGACTTTGGACCGGCATTCTGATGAAATATAAAAAGCGCGGCCAAGCCGCGCTTTTTATTGCTTTTCATCTAATTGACCTAAGAAAGTTTAGAACAGAAGCAGAATTAGCACTGGGATTATATCCACCTTCTTGAACTATAAGCTTCTGAACCTCTATCTCCCCGATCAGCTTCCCCATCATTGAATAATCCTCGCTGCTGAGGTTGAAATGGCCTATGCCATCATCTTTGTGACCGTCTGTACCCAGGGAGATAATCATAAGATCCGGAGAAAAGTCTTCGATCTCTTGCAGAGCCTTTGACAGAGTTCTCATGTACTCAGGGCCTTCTATTCCTCCAGCAAGAGGAAAATTCATGTTAAATCCCTCTCCTGAGTCGGAACCTATCTCCCAGGAGTTTCCGCTTATCCATGGATAAAAAATCTTGGGATCACCATGTATAGAGACATATAAAACAGTATCATCGTAGTAGAAGATTTCTTGAGTGCCGTTCCCGTGGTGAAAGTCTAAATCGAGAATTGCAACATAACCCCTTGTGTGTTTCTGGTAGTATTTTGCTGCGATTGCTGCATTGTTGAAGTAGCAATAACCTCCTCCTGTCGATGTGCCGGCATGATGTCCCGGAGGCCTGCATAACGCATAGGAAACCGGTTCACTTTCAAGAATAGAATCTACTGCATTCAGCGCTGTTGAAACAGATGCGAGAGCACTCACATAGCACCCCGAAGTAACCGGTGTACCAGTATCGAAAAGCTTATCATAGCCGAAAACCTCTGGAAAATACTCTCTGTCCCTTGAAACGGAACTGCTTTTTGTCCTGAGCCATTCCACATATTCCGGCGTATGAACCTGAAAAACATGAGAGCAATGGTAATCCCTTGGTTCCTTTATTTGGAACCCGGCAGATTCTAGAGAATTACGGATCGATTCGATCCGTTCTGGTTTGTCCGGATTTTCAATCCAGTTACCGTTATCAAGCTCTTTCATCGGCAGATGAAAGAGATGCCTCCTGTCATAGAAAACTATCAAGGCTCATTCACCCGATCCCTGGTAGAATCCGTTTCAAGTTTGTCAACTCTTGTTTGGTGCCGTCCACCTTCTTCGGACGAATCAAGAAAAGCATCGACTATCCAGCCCGCAAGCTCACTTCCGATCAGCCGTCCTCCGAGCACTAAAACGTTTGCATGGTTATGCCGCCTGGAAAGAGCCGCCATCTCAGGGAAAAGACAGAGAGCAGCACGGATGCCTTTGTGCTTGTTTGCCGCTATGGACATTCCTATTCCAGTTCCGCAAAGCAGAATACCATAATCGGCATCCTTGTCAGTTACTGATCTACAAACCTTGTCTGCAAAATCGGGATAGTCTACTGAAATATTCCCTGATTCTGGACCATGATCAATTACTGAGTGACCCTTGCTCTCTAGATATTGAACAAGAAAGTATTTGAGTTCATAAGCTGCATGATCGGCTCCAATTGCAATCTTCATGTTTAAACTCCTCAAAATAGCGTTCAATTATTTATACCAGCGCAGCACTCCGGAAAGTCTGCCTTGTATCTTAACTCTGTTGGCTTCAACGACAATTGGAAGCATTTCTGGATTTGAGGGAACAAGACGGATTTTTGGGCCTTCGTTCTCATACTTCTTTAGAGTGGCGTATTCATCATCTATCAGTGCTACCACTATTTCACCGTTGTTTGCCCATTCCTGCTTCCTTATGATAACGAAATCCCCGCTGACTATGTGAGACTCAATCATGCTATTGCCAGTTACCTTAAGCATGTAATATTCGAATCCTCTTCTGATCATCCAGAGAGGGACGGGAATCTTCTCGTCTTCAGTTTGAACTGCTTGAATAGCTTCACCTGCCGCAACATTTCCAATTACTGGGAGCATCACAACATCTTCACCAGGTTCAAGCGACGAACCATCCGGGCTTCTCAGGACTCTAATTCCTCGAGAAACGCCGGTCCTCTCGATGTAACCCTTTTTCTCAAGAGATTCGAGATGTTTCGCCACTCCCCTTGGAGAGGATATCTCGAAATCCCTGCAGATATCCCTTATGCTTGGCGGGTAACCGTAGAGCTTGATGAAGTTCTCGATGTACTCAAGAATCTTCTTTTGTTTCTCCGTCAGAGTCAATTCATGACACCCCCTATGTTTGGCTGGGATTTCTAGTCAACAACAACTGCCATCGACGCAGCAATATCGTTATCCTTCAGATCAACTATCCTAACTCCCTTTGTCACTCTACCAGTGGCTCTTACCTGAGATATTGGGATTCTGATAGACATACCCAACTTCGTAGCAAGTATAACTTCGTCGTCACTGTTAACTACTAGCGTTCCGATAACTTGCCCGATCTTCTCAAGCCCGTAAATGTTCTTCACTCCTAAACCTCCACGATTCTGACACCTGTACTCGGATAAGCAGGTCCTTTTTCCACCACCTTTCTCGGTGGCGGTGAGTAGAAATCTCGTGTCTTCGGAAGCAACGATGTTAGCGCCAACGACTTCATCATTCTTCTTCAGCCTGATTCCCATAACTCCTGCTGCGCTTCTTCCCATGGAACGTACCTGCTCTAGCGGGAATCTTATTACCATTCCGTTCTTTGTTGAGATGATTATAGTGTCATCTTCTTTAGTCGTTAGCGACGCATCGATAACTTTGTCACCCTCATTGAGGCCAATAGCCTTTATGCCGGAGATTCGAACATTCAAGAATGCTTCAAACTCAGTCTTTTTTATCTTTCCCGATCTTGTCGTGATTACAAGGTACTTTCCTTGAACCTCATCCTTTCTCGTCGAAAGAACGGCTTGCACGTTTTCATCTGGATCGATCTTGATGTAGTTTGCAAGAAGTTTTCCCTTAGAATCTCTAGACGAGTGATCGATGATGTGATTGCTCAACACGTAAGCCTTTCCTTTTGATGTTATTATTACCGTTTTGCTGAGTCTAGTCGTGGTAAGTATATTTACAACGAAGTCTTCGTCTCCGGTTCTTACTCCTATCACGCCCTTGCCGCCTCTACCCTGTTTTCTATAGCTTTCAAGAGGAGTCGACTTTATGTAGCCTTTCCTCGTAACCATCAGGACTATCTCTTCATCGGGTATTACATCTTCTATATTGAAATCAGTTCCATTTCCTAAATCAATCTTCGTACGCCTTGCATCTCCGTACTTCGCTTTTATCTCATTCAGTTCATCGAGAATTATTCCATAAACCTTCTCATCGCTCGCGAGAACCATCCTATACTCGTTTATCTTTGCAACAAGGTCTTTGTACTCGTTAAGCAGCTTCTCAATTTCCATTCCCGTAAGCTTTCCCATTCTCATATCGAGAATCGCCGCACTCTGCTCCTGGGTCACTTCCAGAGTTTCCATAAGGTTTTTGGAAGCCTCTTCGCTATTAGCGGAATTTCTTATTATATCCACAACAGTATCTATCGATCTCGTGGCCTTTGTCAATCCCTCGACAATATGCGCTCTCTTCGATGCCTGTTCTAGATCGTACTCTGTTTTTGATCTGATTACGTTGAACCTGTGGGAAAGAAATCCCTGAAGGATCTGTTTCAAATTCATTACTCTCGGCCGCTTTTTTTCATCTATAACCAGCATATTTACGCTGAAGGTTGTCTGTAACTGCGTGTGCTTATAAAGCAGATTCAGAACTACATTTGGATCTGCTCCGCGTTTAAGCTCTATGACCACTCTGAGCCCTTTCTGGTCAGATTCATCCCTAATATTTCTGATTTGTAGATCACGATGGTTCTGAGTAGCATTCACAATCTGTTCTATTAGGTCTGCCTTCGACGTATTGTAAGGTATTTCATTGACAACTATTTGTGAGCTTCCTCCCGACTCTTCGATCTCTGCAATTGCCCTGACGGTTAATCTGCCCTTCCCTTCTTGATAGATTGAGGGAATGGAGGCGGCATCCATAATCATACCGCCAGTCGGGAAGTCCGGGCCTTTTATGTGTCTCAGCAAATCTGATACAGAACATTCGGGATTTTCTATCAACAAACTGATAGCTTCGACAATTTCCACAAGATTGTGGGGTGGAATACTGGTCATCATACCCACTGCAATCCCGGATGTACCATTTAGAAGAAGGTTGGGAATCTTTGTTGGGAGTACGTCCGGTTCCGATAGCGATCCGTCGAAATTCGGCAACATGGGAACAGTGTTCTTATCGATATCTTGTAGTAATTCCTCGGTCAGCGTTTGCATTCTTGCCTCGGTGTACCTCATCGCTGCAGGCGGATCCCTGTCTATCGAACCGAAGTTACCCTGGCCTTCAACGAGAGGATAGCGCATTGAGAAGGATTGAGCCATTCTGACAAGCGCGTCGTATATAGCAGCATCACCGTGTGGATGAAACTTCCCCATGACTTCACCGACAATTCGAGCGCTTTTCTTAAATCCTTGGTTATGACGAAGACCTAGCTCCGACATTCCAAAGAGTATTCTGCGTTGTACAGGTTTTAGACCGTCACGCAAATCCGGAATAGCTCTTCCCACTATGACGCTCATAGAGTAGAGCATATATGAATTTATCAGTTCATCGTCTATATTCTTGTGTATTATCTCTTCGGGCAAAGACGTTTTCCTCCTTAGTTGTCAAGAAACTTTCGCACCTGGAAGCATATCCTTGTGTACTGTGAGCAGTGAAAGTGAATCACCGATCTTTGCTGCAAGAATCATGCCATTTGATTCAATTCCCATAAGTTTCGCCGGTTGGAGATTCGCAACGATGACAACTTTAAGACCGACAAGTTCTTCAGGGTTATAGAACTGAGCAATTCCAGCTACTACCTGCCGCTTTCCAAGATCACCCAGATCGAGTTGTAATTTCACGAGTTTTCTCGACTTCGGAACGATTTCGGCTTCAATAACAGATGCGATTCTCAGTTCGACTTTCGAGAAATCATCAATGCCTATTAGAAGATTCTCCTTGATCTCCGGCCCCGTCTCCTTGTTTTCCACTTCAGTCACCTTCCTGTGCTTTTCGAGTTCGATTCTCGGAAAAATCGGTTCTCCGTGACTAACTCTCTTTCCCGTTACTATATCTGACCAGCTAACGTTTTCAAGAGTCATGGTTCCATCAAAACCTAACCTCTTTCGAATCTCTTTCGCTGTCTTAAACATTACCGGTTCAATCATAATGGAGATATTTTTCAAAGTGCAGACAAGATTGTGCAGAACAGTATCGAGTCTGCCCTTCATTTCCGGTTTCTTTCCCATTTTCCACGGTTCAGTAAGATCGATATACTTATTGCCGAATCTGATTAGCTCCCAAACTGATTCAAGAGCCTGGGTGAACCTCATATTATCCATTGCCTCAGTATAGGTAGAGAATGTCTTCTCCCCAAGCTCTTTTAAGTCTTCGTCAATAGTCTCTATGATGCTCCTTAAAGGAACAATTCCATCGTTGAATTTCTGAATCATGACGACGGTACGATGCAGAAGATTACCGAGATCATTCGCAAGATCGGCATTTATTCTGCTAATCAAGTTGGCTTCAGAGAAGTCGCCGTCCCTTCCGAATTGAATGTCCCTCAGGAGGTAGTATCTTAAAGCATCGTTACCGTAGGTTCTAACGAAGGCCATAGGGCTGATTGCATTTCCGAGTGACTTTGAAATCTTCTGTCCATTAACGGTCAACCATCCATGGGCATAGATCTGTTTTGGGAGAGGAAAACCCGCAGAGAGAAGCATGGCGGGCCAAATTATTGAATGAAAACGATTGATCTCCTTGCCTATTAGATGAACATCAGCAGGCCAGTATCTTTCGAAACGATCAATGTTGTGAGGGTAACCAATAGCGCTCAAATAGTTTATCAGAGCGTCGACCCAAACATATATGACGTGTTCCGGATCATCCGGCATTGGAACGCCCCAGTCAAATGAAGTCCTGGTTATACTCAAGTCTTTAAGTCCGGATTCCAGGATTCTGAGCATCTCGTTTCTTCTGAAGTCAGGTTGAACGAACTGGGGATTCTCTTCATAAAACCTTAGAAGAATATCATTATACTTTGAAAGACGGAAAAAGTAGTTTTCTTCGCTTACCCACTTAACTTCTCGCCCACACTCTGGGCAAGTTCTTCCTTCCTTAAGATCCTCTTCGTTCCAGAAAGTTTCGTCCGGTATGCAATACCAGCCCTCATACTTTCCCTTATATACGTCGCCATTTTCCTTAAGCTTGGAGACAAATGCCTGAACAGTCTGCATGTGGTACTCGTCAGTTGTTCTTACAAAACCGTCATTTGTTAGCTCGAGTTCTTTCCAAAGCGCCTTGAATTTGCTAGCCATCTCATCACAGTATTTCTGAGCTTCAACGTTTCGTTCTACGGCTTCGTTAAGCACCTTCTGTCCATGTTCATCGGTTCCAGTTAGGAAAAACACATCGTAGCCGGAGAGTCTCCTATATCTTGCGATAACATCTGCAACTATTGTCGAATACGCGGACCCTATATGCGGTTCGCTGTTTATGTAGTATATTGGCGTAGTAACGTAGAACTTCTCCACAGGACACCTCCAGAAATATTATATCATTTACTTAGCTAAATGTATACCAAGCGAAACAATTCAAAGCCCTTCGTAGAGCGAGATAAGACTCTCTATTCTTTCGGCCGTATCCTGAGGAATATTTTGTGACTTCTCCAGCAAATCAGTGTTTAGAGAAACAACCTTCCGATAGATCTCTTTCAGAGATTGTTCGAAGTCTATCAAATCGCCATTGGACAGGTTGGATTTGCCCCACTGGATTGCAAACTTAAGCGTTTCTACGGGAGCTTCTGGGCCCATATTCTCGCAAGCCCAAACATGCTTTTCGGCAACTTCAAGAATCTTTAGCTTTCTCTCTTCAATGGAATCGAGAATAGAGGGAATTGAGTTCATGTATTCTACATAGATATCTTCCCAATCTGGGTATCTGTTCCATGTGCCAGGAAGAAGCGAAATTCCCAAGTCGAACCAGTATATTGCTCTATTAGCACTTTCGTATACCAGATCAATGAGTAACTGTCTGAATTCCCCGCTTTCTCCAAAAGCGGAGGTCAGTATGCTCTCTCTAGAATTTATGAAACTATAGTACTTCTTTAATTCGCTGTTTATGCTCGTATACAATCTCCCAAGAATTCTAGGTGTTTGTCGTTCGCTGAATAGCATTACTGACGATTCGTAATAATCGGCCGCGTCTAGAATCATTTGAATCTGAGTAATGAAATACAGCTGCAATCCCGAAACGTATTCGGGATTGTCAAAGACAAAAGTGTTTTTCTCAAAGAAGTCGCGGAAGGGAAGAGTTCTAATCGACGTCCTCTGAACCGGGATTATTTCAGGATTCCCCTGAAACTCCGGGATTATATCGGATGAGTACTCATCTTTGCCCGTGAGGATAGACTTCATGAGTTCCGGGTTATCTTTGGCGGTTTCGAGTCTCTGTGTCTTTGTGCCCAGTCCAGCGATGTACCATAACGGCTTTCCAAAGACCGGATAAACTCTGTTTGAGAACTTGAAATTGTCAATGGCCTTTTCGTAGTACTCCCCTGATCTGGCCAAGTAGTAGTTATATTGATTTATTCGATTATCTATTTCGTCGAGCAATTTGCGCACTTCACTTTGCCGATCTTTCTCAGCCAACTCAAGAAGGTCTATCTGGCTCGCTCCAGGATATTTCGAGCGAATCTCACTTCCTTTGGCACTCATGTAACTGGTAACGTCTTTAAGATACGAATAATTGCCTGCAAAGCTATTTATTTCATTCTTTGCTTGTTCAAGAGCTTTGAGATTGAGGCTTTGAGCCTGGTTGTAGTAAGCGAGATAGTACTGCTGATTGGTCTGACCAATCCTAAAAAAGCCTTCTCCTATAAAAGCTGAGGTTTTCAGAAATATCGGTACTCCTGAAAGAACCATAATGACAACCGCAAACGAGAGTCTTTTGATTTTCTTGCTTTTCAGATCTGGATTGAAGTATTTTCCAACGGCAACTGATCCCAAAAAGACTGCCAGCATGAGATTTGGTTGCATGTGTAAGGGGAACTCAAAGAAACTGTGAACTGCCAGAGAGAATATTCCTGCCCCCAGCGACCCGTAAAGCAATAAATCCCTTTGATTTTCAATCTTGAATAGATTCTTCAAATATCTGAAAACGAGTAATCCAACCAAAAGAACAATAAACAGAAATCCAATTAGACCCATTTCCCCCAGGCCCTGTACATAGTCATTGTGTGTCCTTTTGAAATTATTCCAAACGGGCATAAAGTGAGGGCTGTGCTGAAGAACTTCTGGACTGTACAGCAAATGATAGAGTTGAAACGTGCCAATGCCCGAGCCAAATGGAATTCTCAACTTGTTTTCGCTTTCCAACCACTGAAAGATCGAATTGTACCAGGCAGAGAATCTCTCATTCCAGGAACCCGAAGAAGTGATAGCATATTCCAACCTCGCGGTTATGTTGATTTTTCCATCACCTGACAGTGGTGATGGTGTGAGATATAGATAAGAGAGTACTGCGATGATTATCAGAGCCAAAATGAAGAAAACGAGAGATACTCTGCCTAGTTTTCTGCTTTCAGAGTCGTCTAGCGCTTCCTTCTTCTTTCCTTTTTTCAGAAAGAAATACAGAACTAGAAAAAGGAGGTTTCCAACGAATATTGCAGTTATCACCGTTCTCGTTTGCGACACGAATACGGAAGAAACCATGGGTATCAGGAAAATGAGCAAGGAAATCTTGAAAATAAGCTGTCCAACCTGTCTCTTGAAAAGAAAGCCTAATGGTTTTCTCGAAATAAGGAAGTAGAAAATCATTGGAATGGTCATTCCCATATAATCCGACACGAAATTCGGGTTCCCAATCGTTGATCTCGCAGAAGCTCTTGCAAAGGGCTCGCCAACCTTACCAAGAAAGATATCCAAACCTAGATAGAAGTTCAGTAGAGCGTCGAAAGCAACAACTGCCGCTCCGATTACAAAAAAGACCATCACAATTTCAAGTTTTTCAACGGTGTTCCATTTGTTCGAAATATAGACTGCGGTGAAAGAAAGAAAAACTATATAGAGAGCGATTTCTAAAGAATATCTGAAGTACTGTGGATTGTCCATATAAACCACTATCAAGGACAAAAGAGCCGCTATGCCTATTCCGAAAAAGGACAGATGAACGTATCCAAATTCCATTGAAATCTCTTTCTTTCTCATCAGCAGAAAAAGAAAGATGATTGTGAATCCAATAACGTAGAAGAGATGTTTTCCTGTTGAGGGCTCATGTGTAAATCCCTTTGTGACAAACAAAGGGATGAACAGTGTCAAAAACAGATAAACAATTGTTTCGAAGTCTATCATGTGTTTCTTTACGGACATCCAAACCACCTCATCAAAGCAAAGAGTTTAGGACTAGAAACGCGAACAGCTGTGACTAATAGTTTCATCACCATTCAATAGCAAATTCCCAGAATTGGTTTCTGTATTTACTTCTTTTTACGTTTTCTTCTCTTCTGTCTCTTTCCCTCTTCATTGTAATAATAGTAGTAGTGATAGTAATAGCTTGAATTCTTCTCATCGACACCGTTCACTATTACTCCAAGGATCTTGATCCCCACTGTCTTGAGATTCTCAACAACTATTCTCAAGCCATCCTTAATCGCCCTTCCAGGCCTTACGACCAATACTATACCGTCAAGCTTGTTACCGATGAGAGATACATCTGAGGTAACCACTGCCGGTGGCATATCAATAAGAACTCTGTCGTATCTCTGCTTGAGTTCTGAAAGGAGGATATCGATGTTTTTCGATGAAAGCACTATTGTCGGATTTGGAGGAATCGTTCCTACAGCTATGAAGTCCATATTGTCGGCGTAGTGTTGTATAACTTCATTAATTGTTGTGTTTCCCATAATCACATCGACTGCACCCCTAGTTATCTTTCCTGCCTTGAGGATCTTCTCTACCCTCGGACGACGCAAATCGAGGTCTACAAGAATGACTTTCTGACCGCTGTTTGCCATTGAGTAGGCCAGATTTGCTATCACAAAACTCTTTCCCTCGGTAGGCAGAACGGAAGTAACGGCAACAGACTTTCCCTCACCCATTGTAAAGGAAAGATTGCTTGCGGCCAACTTAATTGATTCCGAGGAAGGAGCAGTAGGATTCTTCTCTACGTACATTTCCTCTCTTGTTCCCTCAATATTCGGAATTCTACCAATGATGGGCTGTCTGCTGAACCGTTCTATCTCTTCTTCGGTCTTCAAAGTCTTGTCAAGGTACTCAGCAAGGAAGACCATGAGCATTCCGAGAAAGATTCCCAGTACACCTCCAATTGCAAGAGAAAGCTTTTTGTTCGGCTTTACCGCCGACTGGGGTACAGTTGCGGGATCAACTATTGCGGCGTTTCCAACTACGGCAGCTTCACTGATCTTCGCTTCTTCGAGCCTTTCTAGAAGTAGTGTATAGAGGCTTTCCTTCACAGCAATCTGTCTTTCAAGATCGAGTAGCTGCTGTTCCTTTGCAGGTAGGCTTCTGAGTTCAGATTGATATTGATCTCTTAAGAGACCTACCGCCTGAATTGATGCTTGAAGTATTTGAAACCCAGCTTCCGAACTGATGACTCCTGTCATAATCTGTTGATAAGCTGGATTTAGAGTCATCCCCTGACCGGATGTAATGAACTCATTCTGTATCTGTTCCTCGATCAAACTCTCAGTTTTCGAAATTTCGGTTATCTTTGACCTGACTCTTGGATCAGTTTTTGGATACTGTTCCTCTAGAGAGGCAAGCTCCACCTGCAAAGTTGCGAGACTCTGCCTAAGACTCGTCAGAACCGGGTTAACAGAGAAGCTCTCAGAGGTTTGCACCCACAAAGCCTTTATGCTCTTAGAGTCGTTGCTGTCGAAATCATCGAGCATACTCTGATAGGTCTCGATTTCCGCTTTCTTCTCTTCAGCGGATATCATCAGTTCGTTGTACTGTTTGTCATAACTACTTAGCATCTGAAAAAGAAGATCGGCATGCTTGTCGAGAACGTAGATTCCAGTCTCTTCTTTGAAATCCTTTATCCTATCCGTAGCCTCATTTAGATCACTCTCTAGAAGAGGAATCTGAGCCTCGATGAATTCTCGTTTTCTTGTCAAATCTCTCTTGGATAACTCCGCGAGCTTTGTATTATAAACATCGGCCAGCGTATTGGCGATATCTCTTGCAAGAATTGGGTCCTTGTTCTGAACTGAGACTCTTACAATTCTTGTATCCTTAACCGGGGAGACGGTTATCATTGAAGAAATCGTGCGTGTTAGCGATGTTACAAGATCTTTCTGCGAATAACCTTCCGAAAGAAGTCGGTTCTTTGTCTCTTCTGAATAGATTCTGTCCACCAAATCAAGCACTTCAATAATCTCTTCAATATTTGTTCTGCTCTTAATCAGTTCCACTTCAGTGGAGATATTTGATCCCGAACTGCCAGTTAGGGAACTACTGAAGAGATCACTTACTGAAGATTGTGATGTGGGGTCGACCTTTATTGTAACGCTGGCTTCGTAAATAGGCGTAGCGAAAATGAGGTAGATCCCTGTCACAACAACCACTGCGAGTACTATCGAAACGAAAAGGATCATTCGTTTCTTAAACATTCTAAGAATATCTTCAAGAGTCAGTTCTCTGTAATCACTACCCTCAAACTCGCTCACTAAAGCACCTCCATCTAGAGAAAAGAATCGTTCAGGAAAAGCCTGTATCGATCATCATGGAAATCGATAATCAGTCTGTTATCGCCTCGCTTGTGCTTATCGCTTCCAGTAATATCCGCAATTCTCCGATCAACAAGAACCCTTGCATTTGGATCCTTGTCAAGGCTGTTCCAATTAACCTGAAATAGAACTCCCATGTCTCTTAGCTTGTGTATGTCATCTGTCGGTTCTGTCTTCCCAAAGATTAATCCTCCCCTTTTGAAAAGATAATGATATCTCTCCAAATGAGCGAGTATGATTCTAAACCCCTTCTTTTGAAGTTTTTCTATGACTTCAAGAAGGTAATGTGGTTTCCGTTGGGTCGAGAGTTCTATTAGCAGACAATTCGACTCACCCATAGCGATCAAATCAGATTCCAGCACCTCGGGCCTAAGAAAGATTTCCGAACCGAGCAAGACTTCGACCGAATGATTGTTCAGTTCTAATCTGAATTCATGCCATCGCTTCATAATTTCCGCAGGATCTGTAGGACTTCTGGGAGAGAAGAAGTGGGGCGTCAGATACAACCTTTGCAGCCCCTTAAGTTTCATTTCTTCCAGGATCGCTAATGATTCCTCTATTTCTTCGACACCATCATCCACTGCGGGAAGCAAATGGGAGTGAGAGTCAATATTCAAGGTCCTTTAACCTCACTTAAATATGCCGACTGCTGAATTCACTATGCTTAGCGATGAAGCAACAATCGACATAATATCCTTAATATTCACTATTGGGGATTGTGGAACGAAAATTATATTTCCCGGTACCAGCGGGATATTTCCCTTTGCGGGTTTTCCTTTCTGCTGATCCAGGTCGATTACCATTGGCTCTTTTTCAAGATCATGGAAGAGCAATGCATTTCCGAGGACAGCATAGCTTGTCGGTCCACCGGCTTCCAGAAGTGCTTCAATGGCTGTCATTCCGTCATAGAATCCTACGACACCAGGTTTTTGAACCTCACCGAAAACATAAACTCTGGCCGGTTCCGAGTAAGGCACATATACAGTGGATCCAGCTGGAACTACTTTTCTAGTGAGAGAGATGAAATCATCAGGTGAGGTAATGATCTCTTCCGTCTTGCCGGCCGACGATATGAAGATTCTTCCGCTGGTTTCGAAATTCGTAATTCCGCCAGCAAGACTTATGAGTTCAGCCAAAGTCAGTTCACCATAGTCCGAGACTGGAAATACTCCTGGAGATTCCACATCACCAACCACCGCGACAAAAGAATCGTAGTTTCTTAACGCGACAAGAGTATCTCCATCTTCCAGATAGCTTCTTGCAAGCTCCTCGGTCCTCAATGCATCAAACAACTGCACCTTACCATCTCTTCCGATAAGGTTTAGCGTAGTTACGGCCTTTTCAAGTCCGCCGGCAATTGCTATTGCCGTAGCTATCGAAGGATTCGTAACGGTGATTTCATATTCTCCAGATCTAGCAACGTCACCCAAGACAGTTACAGAGACGGGCGATTTACTGGACACATAAATATAAGCGTTATCAGAGAGTTGATTTCCTCTTTTCTGCAAAACTTCTGGGCTGTATTCTTTGTATTGTTTTTCGTCATGAACAATTATCACATCAACAAGATCATCGTTTATGAGGCCTCCGGCCCTAGCAATAGCATCGGAAAGTGAGTGATCCTCATCTGGATTGAAAGTGAATAGACCGGGATTCTTAACTGCCCCAAGAACGGTTATTCTAAGTACCTGTCTTGGTACGATGAGTGTGCTTCCGGGTTCAATAAGTGAATCTTTGCCTTCACTCTTGATACTCGATAGACTCATAGGAAAAATCTCCCCTGAGGGCAGTAATACTTTGACCAGGTCCGAGGCTGTAGCCTTTTCACCACCAGCTCTAGCGAGAGCCCTCAGAATCGTTATCTCTTCTTGAACAGCGAATTCGAACTTTCCAGGAGTGTTTACTTCACCACTAACGTAGATGTATCGGTCGTCACCCGGAACGTAGACGGTTTGGCCCGCGACTAACATCACGTCTTTTCCGTCGACAAGGTCTAGCCACTGTATTTCTTTCTCTTCGCCCGTGATCTTAACGTTTTGTGAAGCTTTTTCAGTCAATCCACCAGCTCTAGAAATAGCGAGTAGAAGAGATGGCGATTCGGTCTTAGAGAATTCAATCGTTCCTGGAGAATTGACTTCTCCTATTACATTTACCCTGATTGGTTCATATATGGGTACGTAAACAAAAGAACCGTCTTCAAGATTCAAATCAAGAGCCTTGCCAAGAAGTATTGAGTCTGCACTTACAGTGGATGTCCTTCCAAAAGGATCCGTTATCTGTATCTTGCTGCTAAGAGCAAGTGGGGTCATTCCACCTGACCTTGCGAGGACAGCTGTTAGGGAGACTTTTTCTCCAGGTTCGAATTCCACGAGTCCTGGTTTGTTAACCGCACCTACTACAAACACCTGACGAAGAACATCTGGATAAATAACTATTGATCCAGGGGACAAATCCATATCGCTCTCCCTAAGATCTGATATCTGTCTCTCCCTCTTTGTCCCGTCTGGAAGGATAATGGTAATTCTGCTATCCGAATCAAAATCAAGTTGATTCTGTTTTGCCAGTGCAGTCCTTAAGGTGATTTCCTCATTGCTTCCAAAGTCGACTCTGCCACCCTTCTCCTTGGAGATCATATATACGAATCGATCGGAAGTTTCAGGTATAAATATTATCGAACGATCCGATATCTGTGGATCTGCAATACTGCCCATCATTACTGCCTGCAGGTCAAGCTTTCTTCTCTGATTTTCCTCAATTATCTCAACTTCCTTCGAAAGTGGGTCGCTCAGTCCACCAGAAATCGCTATTAGTTTTGTCAGAGTTGGTCTTGGCTCATCTTTGCTCATTTCCTTTATTCCCGGCTCCCTTACACCCCCCAAAACATAAACGAATCTCGTCTTCAGTTCGGGAATAAATACAGTGGCTCCATCTGGGACTACTGGGATCGGATCTCTTGTTAGATCTTCAACACTGTAAACGACTGTAGAAGCAGACTTGGAATCTATTACGGTAATATTGAATCCGTCGCCAAGATCGGTTATGCCACCAGCTGCTGCAATTACGGTGCTCAGATCGAAGGGCATACCGGGTTTGAGATTCACAGTACCGGGATTCCTTACCTGTCCAATGACATTTGCCACGTTGTCCGCCTGAGGATAAAAGATTACACTTCCGGTTTCCAATTCAATGTCAGATCTTTCGAGAGAGCTAACTGAAACTCTTATCTCTTTACCAGACGGCGATATCACCGAGATTTCCTTCTGCGAGGCGATCTCCACAAGATTTACTTTGGCAAGGGCATTTCTGAGTGTAATGTTTTCACCAGAAGAGAAATCAACTCTTCCACCATTCTTATCAGAAACAACATAGACGAATCGACTATCGGTTCTTGGGACATATATGAGATCGTCATATGCAATTTCGAGATCTCTGGATAATCCCTTCAGAACTTCATCAAGATCGATTTCACTGATTTCCGATCCTGAAAGCACCTGAACTGACGAAATGTCTGCGTTTTGAGTAAATCCTCCACTTGCACTGATAGCTCGAGTCAGAAGGAGATCGTCTTCATCGAGCTTGATCTTTCCGGGTCTTCCCACTTCCCCAAATACATATATCCACGTACTTATATCGGGAATTATCACGATTGAACCGGTCTCAAGCTGAAAGTCTTCCTTTGACAAGGTAGAAGCTGATAGAAATCTGCTCATTCCATCGGGATCAATAATAGATATTTCCTTCTTTGAATTGAAGTTTAGTAAATTCATTTTTGCCAGAAGGTTTCTCAAAGTGAATGGTTCTCTTTCATCAAAATCGATTCTTCCACCTTCCGCCGAAGAAATGACATATACAAAGTGCTGCTCTTTTTCTACTACATTTACGATAGATTGAGCTGAAAGAATCAAAGTGCTCTTAGCCGCATCTTCGATTGAAAATTTCCTTGCTTCCCCGTCTTCCAGAAGCTCTACTGAACCTGCAAACCCAGTTACTCCACCTGATTTTGCAATTGCTCTTCCAAGAGTGATTTCTTCGAAATTCGAGAAGGAAAGGATGCCGGGGTTTCTAACTTCACCGATGACGAAGATGCTCTTTTCGCCGCTCGGAAGTACTATCATTGATCCTGAATCGAGAATGGCATCTTCTCCTTGATGAAACTCATGACGTTCACCGGAGGTGGTTACGACAACTACTGGATCTTTGCTTACTGGATCAAAGAGATCTACCTTCACTAAGGCATTGCTAAGCGTGATTTCTTCGTCTATACTGAATTCAACTTTTCCTCCAAACGATGCGGAGGCAATATATACATATCTTTCTGGCTGGCGTGGAACGAATACCGTTTCACCCGGGTAGAGGTTTATATCTTTTATTTGACCGCTAAGGAGTTTGCTGATTTCAATGGATTCCGGTTCATCTAGGTCTTTCCTCAATATGTAAAGCAGGTCCGAAGCGGCCTGATTCAGTCCTCCGGCCTCTCCAATAGCTTGAAGCAGAGTCAGCTTTTCACGGTATGCTATGGATGAAGGATTGCCAAACTCTCCTAGAAGCTTGATTGATTTTGATGAGGCGTCGTTTGCTACGACAATGCTCCCAGCAGACAGCTCAGGATCACTTTTGATTCCAGATAAGACGCTGTTAAGACTGACGATCGAAGAATTCCCTGTACCATCGTTAAGAATCATGATTTCCTCATCATCGGCGGTTTCCTTTAGTCCTCCGGACTTGGCTATCACCTGGGTCAAAGTAATTCCGGGGCTGTATTTGACAAGTGAAGGAGAAATGAACTCGCCCATCGTCATTATCCATGCACGAGGACCGGTTGGAACGAATAATGTTGAGCCTTCAGGAATTTTCTGTTTTAGAGCGGCTCCACCAGAGAGAATAGAAGATAGATCTATGTAATTCCTTGTTCCTTCACTATCTACTGTGAAAGATGAGGAAAGATCTGCCCCGTCTTTTAGGCCGCCTGCAAGTGCTAGCAGCTGAGAAATTCCAATTGTATCGTTGCGCCACTCAATTGCTCCGGGCTTGTTAACCTCTCCCAGAACGTAGAACATGAATGGAGCGAACGACTTCACAGATACAGTTACTTGCGGTTCTGATGTAAGAATGCCCTTACTAAGAAATTGTGAAGACAGAAAGGATTGAATCTCCTCTAGTGTCTTTCCCAGAAGCATAATACTTCCAAGCGGAGGAACTGAAACAGTTCCATCTGGTCCCACAAGGGTTTCGCTAGAAAGATCGCTGGATCCATATACGGAAATCGATAGAAGGTCACCCGGCCTTACTGAATATCCTAGAAGTGACAATGTAATCAACAGCACTATTGAAAGAGATATAATCTTCTTTTGCATCTTACTTCCTCCTTCTTCTCTAGTCATCATCTTCACCAAGAAGGCCTTCAATAAGTGTCTTAAGCTCTGAAAAATCGGGTGACTTGACAACATACGCGTCGGCGGCCCAAGAAGAAAGATCGTGCTTGTAATGAGTATAAGCTGTAAGCAGCACGATTTTCATTTCTGGAAAACGCTTTCGCACAACACCGGCAAGCTCGAGCCCATTCATCCCCTTCATTTCAATGTCAATGGTCATAAGGTCAAAAGAGTTGTCGGTGCTGAGAATCTCAAGCGCTTCCTCAGCTGTGCCGGTACTTTGGACTTCAAAGCCAGATTCTCTTAGTTCTTCTTCGATTAGTAGCCTCAGATTCTTCTCATCTTCAACTATCAGTACCTTTCTCAAGATCAAACCTCCCAAATTCCTTAGTCGGCAACCTGAAAGTAAAGACAGTTCCTTCACTTCCGCTTGAAGCATGAATGCTTCCTCCGTGCTCTTCTACAATTTTTTTGCAAATAGAAAGTCCCAGACCGGTACCGAGAGTCTTTGTTGTGAAGAATGGTTCAAAAATGCGCTTCAAAGTCTCTTCTGGTATAGTTTTCCCACCGTTCCAGGCTGAAAATTGAACTTCTTCGTTATGCCTCTCAAGAGTTACTTGGACCTCATCTTCAGATTCAGAGGCCTCAATAGCATTCTGGACTAAATTGATTATTACCTGTTTGATTTTATCTCTATTTCCGTAATATTCAATTCTTTGTTCTTTCGTGTATAGAACAAGTTTAACATTTTCTGACGTGGCTTTTTCTTCGAATCCAGCCAATATTTCACGTGTCATAGAAACCAGGTCAAACGCTTCTTCGGACGGTTTGGTCTTTCTTCTGGAAGCTTCAAGGACTTCACCAACTATTCTGTCCAGTCTTTGAAGCTCATCCATGAGAATCTTCGCATATTCTTCGGTTTTCTTCCTGTCTGAGGAAGCCAGAATCCTTTTGACGAAGCCGCCGATTATAGTTATTGGATTTCTAATCTCATGGGCGACTCTTGCAGACATTTCTCCCAGAGCCGCAAGTTTCTCCCTGCCCTTCAATTCCTGCTCAAGATTTCTCCTTCTAGTTATGTCATCCAAGGAGAGAATCACGCCAGTAAGACCTTTCCTTTTCTCTTCTCTCAGCGGTGTTATTCGAACGTCGAAGTATCTTTCTCCAAAGGCTTCAAAGTATTGATCCGTAAGAGTAATAGTCTCACCGATTCTCATCGCATCCGACAGAAGGTCGATGATGCTTCCAAGTTGCGGTTTTATTGACTGAATCTTCTTGCCAATCAATTCTTCTCTTTCAATGCTCAGAAGAAATCCAGCCGTTCTGTTGATTTCCGTTATTTCGCCGTCTACAGAACAAACTATGATTGCGGATTCTAGAGACTGAAGTATACTTGAAACGAATCTTCGGTAATAATTGGAGAGATTTCTCTCTTTTTCGAGGCTCTCGGCCATTTGTACAATTCTCTTATAGTTCTCCGTAAGCTCAAGAGCTACTCCTGTGCTGTCGGCCAACAATCCGAGAATCTCTATGTCCCCGCTGCTGATTTTCTTCCGGGAATGAGCGTTGTCAACCACAAGCACACCTTGGACTTCTTCTTCTCCTGACACGGGAGCAATGAGATACTCGTCAGAGCCGATAATTCTGTTCATCAAGCTTAGCTCATCTCCCCTAAGCCTGAGCATCTCTGGGGTAACGTGAACCATCTTCTTCCTGAGGATGACCCTTTCCAGGATAATGTTACCTGGATATGGAATTGATACCGAAGACTCTTTATTAGTAGTACTTTGTCCCGCCTCTAGCGAAACATCTTGAAGATACCTTGTTAAGTCACTGTAAGCGGACTTGTCCTGGAAACTCTTGACCTTAGTAGAATTTACTCGCGTTTCCAAAAAGAGAAGGGAACGACCGCTATCTACACGGAAGTATGTAGCTCGATCGAATCTCAGTCCTGAGGAATCAGTCGCGCCTATTAGAAGAATTCTGACTATTCTCTCTCTGTCCATACTTCTTTTCATGGCCTCGGTAATTTTATGAAGAACTCCAAGCTTGAAAAGCTGATCTTTTTGATCATTTATGAGATCTTCGTGCTTCTTCCCGAGTTGTCTTAGCTTCCTTACTTCCAGCTCTAACCTATTTGTAAGCCTTATTCTGCTAATTGCAACGGCCATTCTTCTGCTAATATCATCAAGAATCTTTAGGTCTTCTTTGTCCAGATGTTTGTATGCCCTGAATTCTCCTTCAACATCCTCCCTGTCAGCAGCGACGATAAGTCCGTTTAGTATTCCTTCAACGGCTAGAGGAATAGCCATGAAGGAACCCACAGAAACATCTTCTTTGAAGATTGCAGATGAGAGATATGATTTTCTGGCAGAAACGAATAGCTTCTCACTTGCTAGTTCACTCAGCTGATCGTCAGACACCTCTATTTCGATTCCCTTAAGAGGGTTATTACCGTCTCCCACAGCCGCCTTCAGGTGAAGACTGTTTTCCTGTCCTTCGAGATAGAAGATCCATCTCACTCTCAACATTTCTCTTGCTATTTCCAGCGACTTATATATCAATTCTTCGACTTGGGTTTCAGTTTCCAATACCGAAGTAAGCTTTGAAACCAGTTTCAACCGCCTGTAACCTTCCTCTTCGGCTGATCTTCTCAACGAATAATGCAAAGCAAGCTCAAGTTCCTTTATCCAGCTCTTGAGTGATTTCTTCAGTTCTGCTCCAGCAGACATCATCAGTAGCCCATGAGATTCGCCATCGTGAGAAAGATTGACCAGTAATACTTTTTGCCTGAATTCTCCGTCATGAGAGGAAACAACAATGCTCATCTCTCCAACAAAATCCACTGAAAGCTCCTTCAGAGAGGGATTCAGGCTTAACCTTATTTCTCTACCAGTGCGGTTGAAAGCTTCACCCGGGTTGACTTCTTTGAAGACGTTTCGATATTTCTCCAGTATGAACAGTGATGCTTCCGAAGAGGTTTCAAGTGAAATTCTCTTCAAAATCCTTTTGATTACTTCATCGGATGATTTCTCAAAGTTTGTTTTCTTCAGCATTATCACCACTCTTTCCTACGATCCCGTTCATCCATTTCATGTGTTCAACATGACTCCCATTCCAATAAAGCTGACCACACCTGTTACATTTGTAAAGCTTTTCTGCCGTAAGTGCCACATATTCTGGAACCATTGCAGCATCTCCTGGAGAAGCCTCTTCAAGTAGACCGTTGCATTTCGAGCATCTGCAAAGAAAGTGAACATCGTCCAAATCTATCTGGAATCTCTGAATTACGGATTTAAGCTGTGAGCGCCAGTTTTCAGATTTGATCAGATAAGGTCTAATACCAAATTTACTCGCGATCTCCATTGCTTTCTTACTCTTAGTCAAAAATACATCGCGATTCTCAATTGATTTGCGTATATCATTTCTAGAGCATATTTCCGTGTCAAACCCCATCAGTCTGAGCTTTCTTGCTAGTTTGGTTAAGGGATCTTCAACTAGAAATCTCATTTCTTCACCATAATAGAGAACACTACTCCCGCATAGTCTCTCTGGTCGACAAGATTGAAGGCTCCTGTGCCTTGCGAGACAAACTCCTTCTCTCTTACAGATGATTCGACTACAAGCATTCCGTCAAAGTTTAGAAGTTCGGGACTTCTTTCTAGAACTGCCATGAGGGGTTGGATGTATTCCTCGTCGAAGGGAGGGTCTGCAAATACAACGTCAAATGCGATTCCTCGTCTTACGAGTGATGGAATTGCCCTACGAAAATCTGAGCAAAGAATCTCCAGGTCCATAAGGGGATCGATTTCCCGTTTGTTTCCAAGAATCGAGTTGCAGGCCTTTCTCGAAATCTCAACTGCCAAGACGCCGACTGCACCCCTACTAAGGGCTTCAAAAGACATTATTCCACTCCCGGAAAAGAGATCTAGAAAAGACTTTGAGTTCATATCTATTACATCGAAGAGAGCCTTCCGAGCAGATTGGGGAGTGTGCCTGGTCTTCTTTCTTGTTGTTGTCTTAATCGTTCTCCTCGCGAATGTCCCGCCAGTTATTGTCAGCATTTTATCCGACCTCGATCAGTCTAGCTCTCTCCGAATAGACCTTTTCCATTTCGATCCGCAGAGAGCCGTGCTCGAGGAGTTCGGGATCTTCTCCAATAAGTTTTTTTGCATCTTCTCTTGCTTTGAAAAGGAGATCCCGATCGTTCACAATGTCACCAAGTTGAAACTGAGGGATACCGTGCTGTCTTAAGCCAAGGAACTCACCTGGTCCCCGAAGTCTTAGATCGAGCTCAGCGACGTCGAACCCGCTAGAAGTAGAAGCGAATTCTCTGAGTCTTGACAGAGCATCATCTGAAATGGCTTTATTCATAACCATTACACAGATCGACTTAAGATCGCTTCTACCGACACGCCCTCTAAGTTGATGTAGCTGAGCCATTCCGAATCTTTCGGGGTGTTCAATAACCATTACAGTGGCGGTGGGTATGTCTATTCCAACTTCGACAACCGTTGTGGAAACGAGAATCATGCTTTGCCTTGATCTGAATCTCTGCATTATCTCTTGCTTTTCGTTATCAGTTAACCTGCCGTGAAGTAATTCAACACCTGCTCCCGGAAATACTTCTTCTCTGAGTCTTGCTGCTTCGTCGGTAGCATTTTTTAGATCGATCTGTTCTGATTCTTCTATGAGAGGATATATAAAGAACGCCTGATGACCCATCTGGAGCTCATCTGAGATGTATGAGTAAAGATCTTTAAGCCTTTTTCTTGTGAGAAGAATTGTTCTGACTGGAGATCTTCCTGCTGGCATTGTAAGAATTGTTGAAATATCTAGATCTCCATAAACGGTTAAAGCAAGAGTCCTGGGAATTGGAGTGGCGGTCATAACTAGACTGTCGAGAAGCTTGCCTTTAGTTGTCAATGTTTCGCGTTGTTTGACACCAAATCTATGTTGTTCATCGACAACCACAAGGCCAAGATTCCTGAATTCAACACCGTCCTGAATCAGTGCGTGAGTACCGACAATCACATCTATTTCTCCCTTCTTCAACCTCGTCCTCACGGAATCCTGTTCGGTTTTTTTCAACGAGCCCGTCAATAGACCCGTTTCAATTCCAATAGGTGAAAGATCTCTCTTGATCTTCTCATAGTGCTGCATTGCCAGTACAGATGTGGGTACCATCAAAGCGCTTTGATAGCCAGCTTCATAATTATCGACCATTGCCAGTTCCGCGACCAGGGTTTTCCCTGAGCCAACATCACCTTGAAGTAATCTATTCATAGGCGAAGCAGACCTCATGTCATCTCTGATTTCCTCGAAAGCAGTAACCTGGTCTTTGGTTAGTTCAAATGTCAAGGACTCGATCAGTCTCTTAGACAATACCCCACTAATTTCCTTTTGGAGCCCCTGATACTCTTTCCTAATCTGGTTTCTTCTGAATAAGATGGTACTCTCAAAGAGAAAGAACTCCTCATAAGCAAGGGCTTCTCTAGCCTTCCTAATTTCATAGAGGCTCTTTGGAAAGTGAATAGCGGTAAAAGCGTGTTTTCTAGGGAGTAGGCCCCTTTCAGTGGTTACTGAGGAAGGTACTAGATCCTCCAAGGATCTTACCAAGCCAAGATTTCGTTTGACGATCTTTCTCATCATCTTCATAGAAATGCCTGAAGTTAGCGAATAGACAGGAAGAATTTCTCTTGGTACCTCGCCCTGGATCTCCTCTATTTCTGGAGAGTTCATCTCCATCGGGCCAAAAGGAGTTCTCTTTGCCAAACCGTGAATCAAGTACTCTCGCTCCCTTTTGAGCTTCTGAAGAATGTAGTCCTGATTGAACCACTTAAGAAGCAACTGGCCGAAGCCATCGCTTATTATTGCCGAGATAATCGTGTAGCCCGAAGCCTTTTTTGTAGAGAAGTTTAGAACACGGCCTCTTACGCTTACCTTTTGGTCAGGAACTATCGATGAAATGGGCAGAATCATCCTTCGATCTTCATAATCTCTCGGAAAATAATGTATTAGGTCTCCAATTGTCTCGATTTCCATCCTCTTCAGTATCTTTGATCTCGCTTCTCCTACCGAGTATGCGTACTTAATGGGTGTCAAAGGTGAAACCGGCCTACCAAGAAGAGATTCGATTTCTTCTGAATTGTGAAGTAGAAAGAATTTTCTTAGCTTGGCAATCATTTCAAGACCGTTTTTCAATCTTTTGACCTTTCGATCAGGAGGAAACTCGTCAACTCCGGAAAAGTAAGAAATGAATTTTGACAAGTACTCGTCAAGCGAGAAGAAACGAGACATCTCGGATCTGTCGAGCATAGAAAGGAAATTCTTCAGCTCGAGAAATACACTATCATCCCTCCTGCCTGAGAGGTGAGCTTCGAAAAGTGTTTCACATTCTTCGAGGAATTGCTCAAAGAGCATTATTCTGCTTCTCTCTCCCCGTAACATGCTAGTCCAAAGACCGCGGGGCCGCTATGACAAGCTATCGTCGGCCATATTCTTCCCCTGACAAGCTCAATGTCGTCTCTTCTTATTCCAAGACTCGACTCAATTAATTCAATAATCTTTTCAGTTGTCTCATCCATGACAGCTAAATATTCTTCGCTTCCATAAATCGAGTAAAGCGTGATCGATTTTCTCCTGTCATGAAGAAATTCCACGATGTTTAGAACCATCTGTTCTTGAAGCTTTTTCATCCCTCTGAGTTTTGCTATGGGGCTAATAAGACCATCCTTATCGACTGAGAGAATTGGCTTTATGTTCAGCAAGGTTCCCGCGAGCCCCTGTGCCTTTCCTATTCTTCCATTCTTAATGAGATACTTCAAAGTGGGAACACTAAACTCCATAAAAGTGTTATCAATAACCTGAGGTACGCTTTCAAAAACCTCATCTAGACTAGATCCAGATTCAACAAGTTTGATCAATTTTCTAGCCACTAAATTAGCGCCGATAGACACCTTCTTGGTATCGACCACACGAACATCTATTCCTTCAACCATTTTGGAAGCCATTAAGCAAGTGTCGAACAGCCCTGACATTTTTGAAGAAAAGTGAATATCAAGAAGCTCCGTATATCCCCTGGATCTTATATCGTTATAATATTCAAGTACCTGACCCAGTGGCGGCTGTGCCGTATGAAATTCCTTTGAGTTGTCAACTATTCTATAGAACACATCCTCAGTGAAGTCAAAATCGTCAGTGTACTCCTTATCATCAATTATTACTTTCATCCCCATAAAGAACAGCTTATGCTCCCGGATAAAATCCCTGGTAGGCGCACAACCGGAATCAACGGATATCGCTATCAAATCGATCACCTGCCTTCGGCGAATATCTTTTCTTCTTCAATTCCATTATCTATTCTCACACACCAACTCCCATTAATTATCTCCGTCTCCAACTGATAACCGTTGATTTCAACAGCCAGCTTCTTTCCATGTTCCGCGCTGAATCGAAGAAGCTTTTCTGCCGAGACCCTTACTCCTCTCATAATTGAGGCTTCTAGCATCAACTGTGTATTTTTCCTATTGGAACTGACAACGCTCAATGCAAAAAGGGAAGTTATGGTGCAAATGCTTAGAAGCAGTACAGCCAGAACTAGCGTAACAATGTTGCCTTTCTTCATTATTCTCCTTTCAAATAACCAATATAAGGAAGATTTCTATAGACCTCCTCGTAGTCAAGTCCATAACCGATTACGAACTGATCTCCTATCTTCTCGCCCGTGAAATCTATTTTGACTCCGTGATCGTGAACAGTCTTCTCAAAAAGTGATACTAGTTTTACATCCGCCGGTTTCTGTTTCCAGATATAGTTGATAATGTACCTGAGAGTTCCTCCCGTGTCAACTATGTCTTCAACAAGCAAGACATAGCGATTTGTAACCGATTCATCTACCCAGGTCTTAACGCGAATCCTACCGGTAGTCGATGCTCCAGAATAACTAGAGACATGTACAAAGTTGTATCGGACCTTCAGATCGAGCCGTTTAAGTAAGTCACTGTAAAAGTGAACCGACCCCTTCAAGATACATACCGCAGTAATTTCATCAGTAATCTGTGAATAGTATTCATTAATCTTCTCTGCCAGGCCACTGACGATTTTTTTTAGTTCCTCTTCTGAATAAAGAACTTCAATTTTTGCAGGATCAAAGAGCATTTCCTTCACCTCCGGGAGTCACGATAATTATACCATCGGAGAATGATGATGATGCGGTCCAATCGCAAAAAGCTGAATATAGAAATTGAGGAAGAATTGCGTTAGAATGCTTTTTGTTAAGCAAAGAAATTTGTTAGACATAGATCTCTAATTCGTTGGTGGAGCGATAGCATGAGTGAACACTATCTCCTTAACTATGTGGATTGTACAGAATATGAGCTTCCTCTCGATTTCCGGAATATCTTTGGGAGGGAAAGAGAGACTTTCTTGGAAATCGGTTTTGGAAGCGGAGAATTCTTACTCCAGAAGGCAATTGAGAACCCCAGTTCCGATTATCTAGGTGTTGAGCTATCAATGATAAGTGCCGAAAAGCTTCTAAGATCACTTTCAAGGAATTATGTTCAAAATGTTAGGGCACTTCTTGTCGATGCATCTTTTGCTCTGCGAAACATACTTCCTAGAGATTCACTGTCGGGAGTGTACATGAATTTTCCTTGCCCATGGCCA
The DNA here is from genome assembly GCA_016933635.1 of Kosmotogaceae bacterium. Classification (GTDB taxonomy): domain Bacteria; phylum Thermotogota; class Thermotogae; order Petrotogales; family Kosmotogaceae; genus Mesotoga. The sequence goes on along the minus strand of JAFGAP010000184.1, from coordinate 13,972 downwards.
AAAAAGAGACATTCAGATAGAAGGCTCAATACTGCAAGTTCCCTTGAGAAGATTGCCAAAGTGTTGAAAAAGGGCGGTTTTTTCCAGCTGTATTCGGATTCAGAAGAGTTTGTTCATGAGATGCTTGAAGAAGTTGGACATACCGAGTTTTTCGACGATCCAGTCCTTGAAGCGAATCCCACGGTTGGAGCAGGGACAAGATACGAGAAGAAGTGGCTGGTTATGAGTAAAGATATCTATAGGCTGAAGTGCATAAGAATCGAAAGCGAAATAAATGATGAAGAGGACGTGGTTCGTGTGTCGAACTTGTGGATCGAAAACATTGACGAGAGATCTCTTCAGAAAGTCGAGGGGGAGAGTTTTTCGAAGAATGAGATTTTTGTGAAATTCATGGGGCTTTATAGAAACATGGATTGTAAAACCTTCTTGATTGAAACACTCACAGTCGATAGGGGCTTCTCGCAACGATTCTACATAAACCTTTCAAGGAGAGGGAATCGGTGGCTCATAAAGCTGGATAGCCAAGCAAGACCGTTCAGGACTAAGGCCGTGAAGTTTGCTCTAAGAGTATTGTCAGAGATAATCGTGAAGGAAGATGCTGGTGGAAACCGAAACCACTAAATCTCTCAATTATTGCTTATATTGTGTTCTGTCTAAAGAGGAAAGGGAATCTCTTTCTTTGGAGAAATAGTCTCAAAGGTATGAAAAAGCGGGGCGCTGAAGCGCCCCATCCGGAATAATAAAACTACAGCTTCTTGAAGAGAAGGGAAGCGTTATGACCTCCAAATCCAAAGGAATTCTTCTGTGCGTAATGTAAGTCTTTTTCTACTCCAAAGTTGGGAGTATAGTTCAGATCACACTCCGGGTCAGGACTCGAGTAGTTTATAGTGGGTGGGACAAAGGAATTTTTCATTGAGAGTAGAGTTGCCACTGCTTCAATGGCTCCTGCTGCACCTAGTGCGTGACCGGCCATAGACTTCGTTGAGCTAATGTTCAAGTCTTGTCGATTTCCGTATAGACGCTTAATCGCTCGGGTTTCCGTTAAGTCATTCAGTGGAGTAGAAGTACCGTGAGCATTAATATAGTCAACTTCCACTGGATCAACCCCAGCTTCTTCCAAAGCCATTTTCATCGCTCTGTACGCTCCGTCTCCGTACTCTTCCGGTGAAGTTATGTGAAATGCGTCATCAGTTGAGCCGTAACCAACGACCTCTCCGTAGATCATTGCCCCGCGTTTCAAGGCATGCTCATACTCTTCTATGATCAATGTTGCTGATCCTTCAGCCATAACGAATCCATCGCGTTCACGATCGAAGGGTCTGGAAGCCGTATCGGGTGTTCCTCTTGAAAGAGCATTCATATTCGAAAATCCAGCAAGAGCAAGAGGTGTTATTGTGGCTTCCGAACCCCCTGTCATGGCAATATCGAGAATTCCGCCTCTAATAAGCCTTGTAGCTTCACCTATTGCATTAGTCGCCGAGGCACATGCTGTGGAAAGGGTGAAGTTTGTGCCTTTAAAATTGAAGCGAATCGCCAGAAGACCGGGAGCCATATTTGCTATCGTCATAGGGATAAGGAAGGGACTGATTCTTGATGGACCTTTGTTCATTAGGACAGAATGCTGATCTTCTATCACATCCATGCCACCAAGTCCCACGCCATAGATTACCCCAGCTCTTTCGGAGTTCATCAGGCTATTCTCCAACCCGGAGTCATCGTATGCTTCACTTGCGCTCGCGACTGCCATCTGGACAAACCTTGCATTTCTCTTTGCATCTTTTCTATCCATATATCTAGTCGGATCGAAATCCTTAACTTGACCGGCAACCTTCGCCCCGTATTCGGACACGTCAAACGTACTTATCCAGTCTATTCCCGGGGTGCCAGATTTAAGCGATTCCCAGAATTCTGTCAGACTACTTCCGATCGAGCTAATAACTCCCATTCCCGTAACTACGACTCTTCTCATCTTATTTTTCTTCGAGTGTGCTTATGAATTTGACAACATCGTCAATGGTCCTGAAGCTAGATGTTTGGCTGTCACTGATTTGAATTTCGAATTTGTCTTCAAGCTCCATGACAAGATCTACCAAATCTAGTGAATCTGCACCTAGGTCTTCAATGAATCTCGAATTCCCGCTTATTTCACCAGCTTCCATTCCCAGACTATCTGCTACGACTGAGATCACTTTTTCCTGAATTGTTGATGTTTTTTCCACTGAGCTCACCTCTCAAAGTTATGTTTTTAGTTGTTGATTTCCTGTAGTTCTTTAAGTATTCCAAGACCTTCGTTTTCAGTGCTTTCGACAGAGACACTCCTATCTATCTTCTTCATGAATCCACTAAGTACTTTTCCTGGACCCACTTCAACGAACCTATCTGCGCCTAGCTCGATCATTTTTCTCATAGATTGCTCCCACTTGACAGGGCTGTAAGCCTGTTCAATCAGCAACTCTCTTATCACGTTTGGATCTTCAGGGAAAGGTTCTCCGGTAACATTTGAGATTACAGGGATTTCCGGAGGCTTGACATCAATGCTTTTCAAGAACTCTCTTAAAACATCTCCAACTGGACGCAAGAATCGGCTGTGAAAAGGAGCACTCACTGAAAGCTCGACACATTTTTTTGCTCCCTTTTCCATTGCCCTTTGCATAGCGTTTCGTACTTTCTCTGATAGCCCTGAAATTACAACTTGACCTGGACAATTGTAATTGGCTACAATAACCTCTTCGCTCGAAGAGATCTCAGTGCAGATCTCCTCGACTACTTTTTCTGGAAGGCCAATTATCGCCGCCATCGTTCCATCGTCAGGAGAGATCATTTGTTGCATAGCTGTTCCCCTCAACCTTACAAGACGAAGTGCGTCAACATATCTAAGTGAGCCCGCTACAACAAGAGCAGAGAATTCACCCAGCGATAATCCAGCACAAATGTCTGGTCTTGACCCCTTCTCAATCAGAGAATCGGAAATGGCTATACTAAGCGAAAGAATAGCCGGTTGGGCATTATGTGTCAGCTTCAATTCGTTTTCCTGTCCCTCAAGCATCATTGTTAACATGTCAAAACCCATTAATTGTCCGGAGAGTTCAAGGAACTCTCTGAATAAAGGACTTTCGTCGCAGAAACCCTTGCCCATGCCAACGTATTGGCTTCCCTGTCCGGGAAATATCCATGCTACCATCTTTGTGTGCCTCCTAGAAATCGAATTATTTCTTCGGCCTCATCAACTATTGAATGAACTAATCGTGAAACATCAAGGATCTCTCCTATAAGTCCGCAGGATTGACCGGCCATCATGGAACCATCATTTATGTCACCATTTTCAGCAGCTCTTTTGAGAGCACCAACCGCAATTCTTTCGATTTCCTCGAATCCAGAGCCTTGCTCTTCTAGTTCTTCAATGCGTCTAGTTAGCCTGTTTCTAAATCCTCTTACGGGATGACCGTTTGAATTGCCTGTAACGACCGTGTCGAGTTCATTCGATAATAGAATCCGTTCTTTGTATCTAGAGTGCGCTCTACATTCGGTAGTGCAGATGAATCTCGTTCCCATCTGAACACCACTCGCTCCGAGTGCAAGGGATGCCACTAATCCTCTTCCGTCAGCAATTCCACCTGCTGCAATAACTGGGATTCTAGTTGCTGAAGCGACTGCCGGAACCAATACCATTGTTGAAACCTTTCCGATGTGGCCACCTGCTTCCATTCCTTCAGCTATTACTGCATCGACTCCCTGTCTCTCCAACCTTTTAGCGAGCCCGGAAGAGGCGACCACGGGAATCACTTTTGTTCCTGCCGTCTTCAATTTTTCGATAAAGCTGGATGGACTGCCTGCCCCAGTAGTTACGACGGGGACTCTTTCTCTGCAGATTATCTCTATCTGTTCCTCTGCATAGGGAGAAAGCAGCATCACGTTGACTCCGAAGGGCCTTGAAGTTAGTTTTCTTATCCCGTGAATCTCATAAAGTAGATCCTCAGGGGAAAGATTTCCTCCAGCAATTACTCCTAAGCAACCGGCATTGGAAACAGCTGCAGCCAAATTATGGTCTGAGATCCATGCCATTCCTCCTTGAAGAATGGGGTATTTGATTCCAAGCATTTTGGTTAGCGACAGTCTATGTTGATTCAAAGTTGATCCTCCTGGCACAAGTATGCTGGTTAAGGATCAGCAACAACATACCAGGTCCTATTACCGCTCTTTTGTCTGAATCCAGGACTGCTAGAAAGTCAACGGTTCGAAAATCAAACGGAGGTGATTTGTGAGAGACAAAGCGTTTGTAAAGGAAAGAATCCCCCACAGGGAGCCCTTTCTTCTTGTAGATGGTGTGATTTCGATAAGCGATTCTGAGATCCTGGCTTTCAGAGATTTGCTAGAAAACGATCCTATCTTTAAGGGTCATTTCCCCGATTATCCGATTTATCCAGGTGTGCTGATTCTTGAGGGTCTTGCACAGACCGCTGGAATTCTTCTGCTGAAACCAAATAAGACACCGCTGTTTGCGGGAATAGAAAGAGCTCGTTTCAAAACCATAGTACGTCCACCGTGCAGAATTGAGTATTCTGTCAAATTGATCGGCAGTAAGATGAACGTCGCTAAGCTGGAAACGGCTGCATATGTTGAAGGAAAACTAGCTGCAAAGGCCATTTTGCTTGTTTCATCAATGTGATGTATGGTGATTTTGGAAAGAAAAAACCCCTGTGCTATAATCAAGGCGTTAATCCTGCACAGGGGATTAAAGGGGGTAAGCCGCCACCTGTAAAAGCGTGGCGGCATTTTCATTTTAGAGCTGGAAAGAAGCTACGAATCTTACACCGCTTCTGTAAACAAAGAACGCTACGTAGTCTCCTTTCTTGATCTCCTCGGCATACTTCTCGAAATCGCTGACGCTCTCGATCGATTCCTGATTGCCATTTATGCTCAGACGGGTAATTATATCGTCCGGTCCTATTCCCAACCTGTAGATTATTCCTTCTGGATCTACTTCTCTTACTATAACGCCTCTAAACTCCTGAGATATTCCTAGACGTTCCCTATCGCCGGGAGTTATTTCAGAAACCGATATACCAAGAGAACTCTCGAAAGTCTCTCTTGCTTCGATATCTTTTGTTGCTGAAGCTTCGCTTTCCTGCGCAAGCGACCCTAGAACAACAGTCAGTACGATTCTCTCTCCAAATCTGTCTATTGTAATCTTCACTTCGGAGCCTGCAGGGTAGTTCAATACTGCCGCCCTAAGTTCCGATGAGTTTGTGATCTCGAGACTCTCAAAGCCTATAATGACGTCTTGTGGTCTTATTCCGGCCTTCTCTGCTGCTGAATCGGGAACCACATCTGTGATCAATGCTCCGCTGTCAACCTTTAGTCCGAGGGATCTAGAAACCTCCTCAGTGACCGTGTCCATATATACCCCAAGATATGCTCGCTGCACAGACCCGGTCTCAATAATTGAATCAACAAATCTAAGAGCTACGTTTATGGGTATTGCGAATCCAAGAGTGGTTCCAACTTCAGGAGCGATTATCGCAGTGTTAATCCCAACAACTTGACCATGAATATTCAACAGAGGGCCGCCGCTGTTGCCAGGATTGATCGCGGCATCTGTCTGAATTAGATTTGAATATACGCCGTTGCCGTCTGGTTTTGGCAGCTGCCTTCCTACCGCACTTATCACTCCGAGAGTAACGGTGTGCTTAAGACCAAGAGGATTCCCTATAGCGATTGCCCATTCGCCGATTCTCAATGCGTCTGAGTCACCAAGTTCTACTATGGGAAGATCAACTCCATCGGGCTCGATCTTTATCACTGCAATGTCCAGCTCCTCATCTCCGCCAATGTATTTGGCCGGATAGGTGTTTCCGTCAAGCAGAGAAACCGTGATTCTGTCGGCGCCTGAGACTACATGTTCATTGGTGAAAATATACCCATCCTTGTTGAAGATGAAACCAGAGCCAACTCCGGTTACCTTTTGGTCTGGGATCTCTCCAAAAAACCGCCTGAAGAAGTCCTCGAAACCGTAAGGATCAGTGATTGAATACTTCCTAGTGGCCTCTACATCAACTTTGACAACTGCTGGTCCTGCTGCTTGGACTACGCTAATTACTGGACTCTCGTAGCCTTCGTTGACCAGGGCCAGAGAAGCCACTGACAGAATTACAACAACAACAACTGCAAGAACTTTTCTCATAAACTCTGACCTCCTTCATTAATTTGGCTACTCCGGTAGAAATTTGACTGGACAGAGGAATTCATTGTTCAAAAAAAGAGAAGGTGATATACTGATAAAGTTATGTTTTTCAGAGGTGAGTTAATTGCAGTGGCTGTTTGTTCTGGTGGTTTTCGTAATTGCTTATTATCTTATAATCTCTGGGAAGTTCAATAGATCAACAGTTGCATTTGCTGCTGGAATTCTAGTACTTCTGTCTAAAGTTATACCTGATTTCGATATGAAGGAACTTGGCTACCTTGTTGATTTCAATACTATCAGTATTCTAATTGGAATGATGATAGTTGTTGGCACTTTGAGGACCACTGGTTTCTTCGAATTTGTAGCTGTTCACGTAGTAAGGCTTTCTAAGGGCAATGTGAGAGCTTTGCTGATTTTCTTTGTGGTTACAATTGCACTCTTCTCTGCTTTTCTAGATAATGTTACTACAATTCTTCTTTTTGCACCGATAATCTTTCTTGTAGCAGATGCTTTGGAGGTTTCTCCTCGAACTTTCATCCTTTCAGGAGTTCTCGCAGCAAATATAGGTGGAACGGCAACTTTGATTGGTGATCCACCTAACATTCTCGTCGGTTCAGCAAGTGGGTTCGGATTCATGGACTTCATAAGAATTGACGGGCCGATTACCGTATTTGCTTTGATAATTGCACTAATCTACCTTGATAGACGCGTTTTCAAGAGTTACAGAGAAATGGGGGAAAAACTTCAGCGTCTAGCCAATATGGATCCGAAGAAAGCAATAGTTTCAATGTCAGCACTTTACAAGTCACTCGCTGTGTTCTTTGGAATAATTGTGGGGTTTCTTCTCCATGGTTTGATAGGAGTGGAGCCCTCTCTTATTGCTCTTGCTGGTGCGGCAGCTGCTATGATTCTTAACGGAAAGAGCTTTTCTCATCTTTCCGAAGATATCGAATGGGATACCATATTTTTCTTCATGGGCCTGTTTGTTCTTGCATTTGCACTCCAGGAGGTCGGCATCACCTCTGTGATTTCCGACTTGCTAGGCTCGCTCTCTGGTAACAAAATACTGTTGTTCTTGACGCTTTACTGGTTGTCGGCAATAATGAGCGGCTTTATAGGAGCGGTTCCTGCGGTGACTTTCATGATACCAGTGATTCAAGGAATGACAACCAAGTTCGGCGTTCCTACTGATATCTGGTGGGTGATCTCCATTTCTGCCTGTTTGGGTGGGAGCTTTTCAATAGCTGGTGCCGCAGCTAACATGGTTGGAGTGGGTCTAATAGAAAAGCATTCAAGGGAAAGACTAACATATGGGGATTTTCTGAGGTTCTCAATGCCTGTCACTCTTATTACCCTTGTCGCCGGTACTCTTTACATTCTTTTCAGGTTTTCTATCTAGAATCTCTTTGCGTACCAGAATTTCCTTCTGCCTGTTTCTTCCACCTGTAGATCGTTCAATAAAGACTGGGTCGCCCTTCTCCGAAGCCATTTCGGTGAAGTACATTGCAGTAGAGAAGGTTCCCGGTGCAGGTGTGAATATCTGGACCTGCTCAGGGTTATAGTGCATTTCTCTACTAACAAATCTCTTTAATTCAAGCATGTCTTCCTTCGTGCATCCCGGATGAGCCGCTATGAAGTAACCAATTACATGGTATTTCCCGTTAGAAAGGAGTCTAACCTCTTTGAGAAAATCCGAGAGAACTTCTTTAGAGGGTTTGCCCATGTATGCAAGAACTTTCTCCACTGTGTGCTCAGGCGCAATTTTCAACTGTCCGGAAACGTGGTTCTTCAATAGTTCTCTGAGAAAATCCCTTCCTGATCTTCCATCTTTTAGAATAAGATCATACCTGATTCCAGAGGACACGAAAACATGTTTCACACCAGGAATTCTTCCTATTCTTTTAAGCAGATCAAGGTATCTCGAGTGATCTGGTTTAAGAGAACCACACACCTCTGGAAAGAGGCATCTCTTATTAGCACATGCACCGGCTTTCTCCTTTATAGAACATTCGTAGCCGTACATGTTCGCAGTAGGTCCACCCACGTCAGTAACAGTTCCCCTAAATCCGATGTCTTTGGTAAATGCCGATATCTCTTGAATTATTGAGTCTTCACTCCTGGAAACAACGGTTCTTCCTTGATGAAAAGCGATTGCGCAGAAGTTGCATTGGCCATAACAACCCCTATGACTTGTCACTGAATAACGCACAGTTTCTATTGCTTTCACCCTTCCTCTGGAAAGCGATACTGGATGAACCTCTCTTGTAAATGGCAAGGAATAGTAAGCATCTAGTTCTTCTGAAGTAATTTTGGGTGGCTTGTTCTGGACTACATATCGATTGTCTTGAAGCTGATACAATTGCCGTCCTCTCACCGGGTCTGTCTCTTCATGTATAACTTTAGTCATTTCGAAATATTTCCTCTTGTCCAAAGCTACTTCTTCATGAGATGGTAATTCAATTCCTGCGGGTTTAGAGCTGGACCAAAAAGCCGTTCCTTCAACATCGGTTGGAACCTTGCCTTTTTTCGAGATCTTGTCTGCAATCTCCAAAATAGGCTTTTCACCCATTCCATATACCAGCAAGTCTGCTTTGGAATCAAGCAAGATCGATTTTCTTATTCTGTTGCTCCACCAGTCAAAATGAGAAAATCTTCTAAGACTGGCCTCTATTCCTCCTAGAATGATACGAGTTTCTTTGAAGAACTGCCGAATCAAATTTGAGTAAACAATCGTCGCCCGATCCGGCCTCTTTCCACCAAAACCTCCAGGAGTATAATCATCACTCCTTCGTTTCTTTCCAGTTGATGTGTAATTTGCAACCATTGAATCAACATTGCCAGAGGTAACACCGAAGAACAGAGAAGGTTTACCCAATACTGAGATATCCTCGTTTGTTCGCCAGTCGGGTTGCGAAATGACACCCACCTTCCAGCCGTTTGATTCGAGTAATCTCGCAATCATTGCCGTTCCAAAGGAAGGGTGGTCAACAAATGCATCGCCTGTTACTAGAATAATATCGAGAGATTCCCATCCTCTCTCGACCATATCGTCCCTAGTCATTGGAATATTCATTTGACACTCCAATAAAACACGGGAAGCGAAAACGTAAGCCGGATCCTGTTCTTGTGACCATCTATCTAGGAGTTATGTTGCCATAACCCTCAAGCATCCTACCCGAAAGGGAATCGGTGGGCATCCTCGGACCCTTTCTGCTTGGACTTGCTCCAGACGGGGGTTACCAGGCCTGCCGGTCACCCGACAGCCGGTGAGCTCTTACCTTCACCTTTCCATCCTTGCCCGAAGGCGGTCTAATTTTCTATGGCCCTTTCCGGAGATCACTCTCCCTGGGTGTTACCCAGCGCCCCTGCCCATGGAGTCCGGACTTTCCTCGGATTTTCCGCGGTCACACTTTTCGCTTCCCGATCTATAGTATAGAGCCTTGCTTCCCTGATATCTACCTTCAATTATCATCTTTCTTTCTATCATATTCAATAGCTTGATTTTTGACATTCCCCAATTTCCAAACAATGTTCCTTCGTTAGGAGGATCTGAGACAAGTCTATGAACAACGACTCTCCGGTCAAGATGCTCCAGAAACACCACGACTCTTTCCAGAAATTCATCTACACTTCCAATCTTGACTTCTCCTGCTTCAAACATTCTTGCAAGTTCAGTGCCTTTGACCACGTATAGAGAGTGGAGTTTAACACCATCTATGCCGAGCACAGAGATCAGTCTTGCAGCCTCTGACACATCCTCTTCAGTATCCCAGGGAAGATTCGATATCATGTGTACAACCAAATCGATCCTTCTTTTTTTAATCCTTAGCGCCGAATCGATAAAATGCGACAGAGTGTGACCTCTGTTTATGGCTTTGATAGTGTTGGGATTGATACTCTGAAGACCAAGTTCAAGAATCACATCGACGTCAGGAGTGAATTCCTCAATAAGATCTAGAACCTCATCAGAGACAAGATCGGGTCTGGTAGAAATGTCGAGAATAACAACGTCATCAATAATGACCTCTCTGTAAAGCTGTCGTAGTTTCTTGACAGGTGCAAAGGTATTTGAATTGGCCTGGAAATATGCCATGAATTTTCTTATACCCTTCTTTCTAAGAAATTCCATCCTATTTTCGAGTTGTTCTCTTAACGAGAGAGTCGAATCTACTGTAAAACCACTTCCCGAGGAATCACAGTATATGCAGCCACCCTTTCCATTTAGTTTGTGGGGGCATGAGAATCCCGCATCAAGAGGAACTCTGTGAACGGGTTCTCCATATCTTGATTTCAAATGAGTCTTAAGATCATTGTATGGTTTAAGACTCAATTGATCTCACCAGACTCTTCTCAAACTCTTTAAAGGCTTTTACCGCGGAGTTCACTTCCTCTCTGTTGTCTCCCAGAAAAACGTAGAGCCATCTACCGGAAAACCACATCTTCATGAAGCTCTCGTCGATCTCAACAGATAGTTCTCCGTAAATCCATGGAATCGCACTTATGACTGATCTGAGTTCACTTGAAACTTCACTAACAAAGCCATACCAGAAGCCTGTAGCTCGTGAAGCATTCTCAAATTTTGCTACGTAAACACTGAATTCCTTTGTGCCTTTAGCAAACTCCTTATGGAGAAGCAGAGTAGACTCATCCAGTTCTATGCCTAAGATCCTTCCGCCAACGCTAGTCGAAGTAGAGATATCCATATAGTCGCTCAGCACGAATCCTGCGAACTTTCCTGGCACGAGTTCTGATTTCGAGGCACTACAGGAGGCAAACAAGGTTGCAATTAGAGCCACTATTACAATCATACTTAACTTTCCTATTTTCATCTCTTCACCTCTAATTCTATTAGTCTTCCAAAAGAACCTGCCCCTAAGAAGAGCTCAGGCCAGCCCTCTTTATCAAGCCTTTCAAGATGATCGGAAAAGAGAAGACCGTCTCTCGGGTCTCTGAGTTCTTTGTCTATCTCAAGCAAAGGGACCAGAACGAATTTCCTTCTTATTATATCTTTGTGGGGTATGGAAAGCTTATCAGTAGTCAGAATCATCTCTCCGAAGAGCAAAATGTCAATATCGATTTCTCGCGGACCCCATCTTAATCTTTCAACTCTTCCAATGGACTTCTCGATTGCCTTGATTTCTTCAAGCAAGAAGTGCGGATCACCTTTGAATTCGAATTTCCCCACACAGTTCAAGAATTCATTTTGCTCGATGCTACCGTATGGTTCGGTCAAGTAGAGCGAGGAGACTGTTTGCAGTGTAAGCCCCCTTTCTATTAGCATCGAAAAGGCCTTAATAATGAGATTCATTCTTTCTCCCATGTTACTTCCAAAGCCTAAGAATAGATCCTTAGTCATTCAACTTTCTCCTCAATGACCACGCTTTCTCTTTCAGCCTTTGAACTGCCTCAGCAGAAAAGCCCTCCTTCCACCAGTGTGGAAGGATCGAGTTGTCTAAAAGGAGCGGGTCAATATCCTTTTCGAATACGCCTCTAATGGTCAGTTCTTTCCACTGCAGCGTTCCAGGAATTGGCGTGAATTCGTTTAGACTGGGGCTAATTCTAAGTTCTTCGCAGATTCTGAGGGAAGTCAGAACGTCTTCTTCACTCTGCCCGGGAAGGTTAATCATTATATAGGCACTGATCTCTCGAGAAGTGAATCCCGCTGCTGAAAGATTCTCAACCGCCATGAATATATCGTCTAGACTGACTTTTCCGCCAGTAGAGTTCTGCAAAGCCTTATCGGAAGTCTCTAAACCGAGTTTTATAGTCTTGAAATTGTTCTCGTACATTAGATCGGCTATCTCTCTATCGAGAAATCTGGCATGAACACCGTTTGGTAGATGAAATCTGACCTTGATTCCAAGACGCTCGATCTCTTCCATCAGTTTCTTGAAACCACTACCTATCAGAATTGCATCGTCAAAGAAGACAATATCCGAGAGCTCCTTTGATGAAGCAAGATGCTTGACGAACCTGGCAGTCTTTATTGGGTCTCTTCTCACAAAGCTGTTCCAAAGAAGGTTGCTGGCACAGTAAGTGCATTTGAAAGGACAGCCAAGGCTCGAAATTAAGACGGCGTATCTTGAAGCTTTATAAACTGAGTAGTCTGGATCAAGTTCATCGAACCAGTCAAAGTCGAGTGTTCTGTCGATTTTCAGAAAATTAAGAGCCTTTTTGAGCGGTTCGACTCCAGTCCCGGGGCAAACCTTGTCTGCTCCGGAATACCGTCGGGCATGTTCCGGAAGGAGTGTCGCATAGACTCCTCCCAGTACAACTGGAACCGAGGGCATTTCATCCCTAATAATCCTAATAGTATCGTTTACTCCATAATGCCAGTAAGTCATCATTGAAGTGACAAAGACACCAACAACATCCCTTACTTCTCTGAGTTTATTTCTCAATACTTCCTCAGGAAATCCGAACCTTTTGAATCTCCTGGGTATTGAGGCAATAGACCTGGGTTTTGGTATCTCGCTTTCGAGGAATTTACCCGTTCCGTAATATTTTTCTCCGAATCTCGGAGAAAAGGCGACCAGTTCATCATCATATCTATCGAGACAGTCTACGAGAATTGATTCGATGCCTACATGCTTCAGAATTGAAGAGATGTACAACAGACCTAATGGTTTTAACCAGTAGTCATAGGCCGACACATCCTCTATCCACGGGTTAACAAGTAGTATCTTCTTCAAATGATTTCACTCGACTATAGTATAATCTCAAGCCTTTGAGTGTGAGATCCGGATCAGAAACTTCGATTAGACCACCTTCAATTAAGAAAAGATCGATGTTTCCGCCCGTTCCCACTATTATTGGCTTTTTTTCAAATTTCTCGATAATATTAGTAATAATTCCTTGAATTGCAAAGTATGTTCCGTTTACAATGCCTATTCGCAGGTTATCTTCGGTGTTAGTCCCAAAGTAATGGTCTTCAAAGAAGAGCTCCACTTCCGGTAGTTTTGCGGTCTGCGAGAAAAGCGCCGACATTGAAGTACCCGGTCCGGGAAGAATTGCTCCTCCCACAAAATCACCGTCTTTAACGATGTCTATGGTAATTGCTGTTCCCGCATCAACAACTATCGCATTGTTTCCATAGCACTCCTTTGCTCCTAAGACATTGGCAAGACGGTCAGCACCAATCTCGCCCGGGTTATCTGTATTCAGTCCTAAAGGGAAAAATTCATCAGGCCTCAAAAAAACTGCGGGTTCAAGAAGATACTTTTTTGCGAAGTAACTCATTGTTCTGTTCAATCTTGGGACAACACTTGCAACACACAGGCCATCTATTCCCCCGACCGAGTAACCCTTAATTTTTAGAAGACCATCAAGGATTACGAAGAGTTCATCTTCAGTCTCTATTCTTGACGAGGGGAGCCTCCAGACTGCCTCGATTTTCTTATCATTGGTAAGTCCAAGGACCGTTGTTGTGTTACCAATGTCAGCAAGTAAAACCATGTTATACCTCCTAACTAGATAGTATCATCAGTCTTCAACTCTTGCTACTTGGGGAGACTTCGCGAAACTTTTGTTCTTTCACATTTTCTTAATAATTCTCTCCACTTGATAGGCAGATGATGTGATGATATAATCTTTCTGCCAGCGCAGGCTGGAGACTGAAAGTGGGAGCGACTCGCTAGCTCAGCAGGTAGAGCACCTGACTTTTAATCAGGGGGTCGCGGGTTCGAATCCCGCGCGAGTCACCAGCGAGAGTGGCGAAATTGGCAGACGCGCTGGACTTAGGATCCAGTGGGGAGACCTGTGAGGGTTCAAGTCCCTCCTCTCGCACCAGAG
>JAFGAP010000183.1 GCA_016933635.1 Kosmotogaceae bacterium | reverse complement strand
TTCAGTTATAAATATAGCTTGCAGATGTCGAGGAATCCAGTTATTTTCTACTCTGGTAGCAGAAAATAGAAAACTACCGTCGACATAGAGATTTGTGATGTGAGAAAGGCAGCTTTTAGCCGTATGTTAAGGACTGATCAGCTATGTTCCGTAGTACTTTGAAAATAGACGGAATCTGCAGTAACCGGCCAGGAGCGGATTGACGAAGGCAATGTTGAAGGTTAATGAGAAAAAACAGGCGAGAACTGGTACCTTTGTGGACAACATGTCTTTGCCGGTTCATCGCTGGTTTCGGTATTCAGCGGGCTTCTCGGCTGACTGGGTTGTTTCTTTGATAAAATCCCAGAATGCCAACAGAGTCATTGACCCCTTTGTTGGCTCCGGTACTACTTTGCTTGCAGCTGATGCAGCAGGAGTCGAGAGTCTCGGCTTTGAATCACACACGTTTGTCAAGCGGATAGCGGAATCCAAATTGTCTTGGAACTTCGACAGAAGTCGATTTGCTGACCTTGCCAAGCAGTTAGTCCATATGGCAGTTGAGCTTGAGTCAGACGATATACAAGATAGAACTTCTGATCGGTTGCTTGGCAAAATGTACTCGAAAGATTCTCTATCCACCCTAGAGAGGCTCAGGCTTGCTTTTACGAGATTACACCCAGCGCCAAAGGGAAATGAAGAGAGGATTCTCTGGCTAGGTATCACTTCAATCTTACGGCCGTGTAGCCATGCCGGAACCGCGCAATGGCAGTACGTATTGCCGAAGAAATCAAAAAACAGTGCAAAGGAACCAATTGCTGCATTTGAGGCGTTCTGTGATCGGGTTCTTGAGGACTCCTTCTTTGTAGAATTGGACGGCTGGACAAAGCGATCCTCTATCCTCTTGCAGGACGCTAGATGCGACTTCCCCGATCAACTAGGGTTTTTTGACCTCCTCGTCACGTCACCACCATATCCCAATAACTATGACTATGCGGATGCCACGCGATTAGAAATGACGTTCTGGAAAGAAGTGACCGGCTGGGGAGATCTGCAGTCAGTTGTTAGAAAGGATTTGATGCGATCCTGTTCGCAGCATTCGGCAGCTGAGAAACTCAACCTTGAAGATCTACTATCAGACAACCTCCTTGCACCGATTAGGAAAGAGTTACGTCCAGTTTGTGAACGATTGGCCGAGGTACGACTCACCCGTGGCGGACGAAAGACGTATCATACAATGATTGCTGCATACTTTCTTGATCTTGCCAACGTCCTCAAACGAGTTCGTATAGTAATGGCACAAGGTTCAAACATGTGTTTTGTCATTGGAGATTCAGCCCCTTACGGTGTTCATGTGCCAGCTGAAAGATGGATTGGGGAATTGGCCATGGCCGTTGGATTCACAGATTATGCCTTCGAGAAGTTAAGAGAACGAAACGTCAAGTGGGACAATAGAGTGCATAAGGTTCCTTTACATGAAGGAAACCTCTGGATTCAAGGTTAATTATGGCGGAATCACCTGCACATAAATTTGGCCAGATAATTGGCAACTTGCTAGAAGAGATCATTCATCCCTTCCTGAAAAAGTTCTCCGACGAGAAGGGATATTACCTTGATAAAGCTGGAAAGCGAGGAAAAGCAAGAGCGGGTAGAAAGGTCACCTGGAAGGACAAATTCGGCAACGATCATGATCTGGATTTCGTACTGGAGGAAGGTGGAACTGAGGATGTAAGAGGAAGACCTGTCGCTTTCATTGAGGCAGCGTGGCGGCGCTACACCAAACACTCCCGGAATAAGGCCCAGGAAATCCAAGGTGCTTTACTCCCTATTGCTGAGAACTACTCGTGGGACTTACCATTCTTGGGTGCTGTAATCGCAGGCGTATTCACGGAAGGATCGATCAAACAATTGGAGTCTGTGGGTTTCACGGTACTCTACTTCCCCTACGATACAATAACAGCAGCCTTTGTGTCAGTCGGAATTGATACCAGTTTCGACGAGAGCACACCAGATGAAGACTTCAAATCGTGCGTAGATTCGATTGAGGCATTGTCTGGCGGTGAAAGAAACAAGTTGAAAGACAAACTCGTCGAACTCAATAGAGAAGCAATTGAAGTGTTTATTAGCAAGCTTGGAGGTGTTCTGTCTCGGAGTATAGCTAAGGTGCTCGTCTGCCCACTGTATGGTAATTCAAGCGAGTTCAGTACTGTGGACGACGCCATCTTGTTTCTTGGTGGCGACTTCTCAGTTCCGAAGGCTGATGATTTTCGGAAAATCGAAATAGTCGTTGTATACACCAATGGCGACAAGATCGAGGGGAGCTTCATATCCACAAAGCAGGCTGTCGACTTTTTGGAATACGCCAAAAAGTAACTGCCTATAAGATTCAAAAAGTGGCTTTTTAAGTAGCTCCTCTAAGGAGCTATCTAGGTGATCCTCTTCGTTGCCTAATCCTCAGCGTTTTCTTGGCTGAAGCTAGGTAAACCCATTCAGAATCTAATTAACCCACAGAACGTA
>JAFGAP010000182.1 GCA_016933635.1 Kosmotogaceae bacterium | reverse complement strand
TCGATGGCGGGTAGGGAGTCCTCAATAACGAAGAATGGATCCTCTATTCCGGCTAACCTGGAAGCCTCGGTAACTAATCGCGACACTGCTTCTTCGGGACCGACAACGATGTAACCACTGGAAGATGGCGTAATGGTTATTTTAGAGAAGAAGTCTTCTCCGAGAAAGTCAGAAAAATAACTGACATATTTTCCATCGTCCCAACCGGGGATTTGCGCTGCAACGTCGGAAACCCTTCCCGGCTCATCCCCCTCACCAATTACGGCTTCCCTTTCTAGAATCTCTTTTACCGTCTCCATTGCTACTTGAACCTTGCTTCCTTCACCAATCATGATAACTCCAGTAGCTGATGGCAGAAGCTCCACTCCCGAGTCAAGTTTATCCAGGATCGTCTGATAAGTGGTTATATCTGCGCTTTGTATGCCAGTGAAGGCATATGTCGGTTCATACACCTGCGGAGTCGTTCTCCTGCTGAGAATATCCTCGACCACTGTCTCTGCTCTAGCCACTGCCTGCTTTGAGCCAATCGCTATGGCTCCAGATGGCGATAGAATGAGGGAAACATCTATCCCAAGGCTTTCGAGAATCGCATTGAAGCTTCCGATGTCGTCTTGAGCGATGTTTAGAACGCTGTATTCAATTACTTCGGGTGAAGTAACATCAAATTTCACACTTTCCAGAAGCTGATCTATGATTATTTCGGATTGTCCTACGTCTTCCCCCGACCCGATTACGATCGTCGAGCTACCCATTTCTACCAGATCAACGAGGACTCCCAATCTGGCCAGCAGCCCTTCAAGATCATCTACAGGAGGTACTCTCTCAATCACTGTAAATGCAGGATCCTCGAACTCTCTCAGCCTCGATATTTCAGCCTCCACAACGTCTGTCAGAGCTCTTGGAGTGAGAGCGACGAATCCAGTGGAAGATGGGACAACAGAGATCCTTTCAAACTCATCGGCCCCAAGAAAGAGTCTCAGATATTCATTCAAACGTGCGAGATCCCAGCCAGGTATAGTTTTTATGTCCAGAGAAATTCGTTCTTCCCTGTCTACCTCCTGAGATTGAAGCTGCATGTAAAGGGCCTTGAATTTCAGCAGGTCTTCTTCGCTGCCTATTGCAATCAATTTGTCTGCAACGCTTACCGCAAATACTCTGTAAGCTAGAAGTTCAAGAGCGGGCTGCAATGATTCGACCGTAATCCCGGTTGAAAGAGGCAAAAGAAGATAACTCTCATATTTCTCTTGAAGAGGAACCTCTTCTGTATCCCTAGAGTTGATTGCTTCGATCAGCTCTTCCGCACGTTCCAAATCTTGCTCGGCTCCGATCGCAACTACCCCCGTAGGAGTGTCCAGCAGTTCAACTTCGATACTTAACCGGTCAATTATCGGCAAAAGCTGATCTATGGAGTCCTTCAGAACATCAACAAACCTGTACTCCATTTCAAGTTCAGCCGTTACACTTTCAGAATGGGCCATCACCGATTCAACCACATCAAGTGATCTTGAGAGTTCTTCTGTCGATCCCACCGCAATGACTCCATTCGAGATCTGAACAAATTCTGAGGTAATACCGAGTTTCTCCATAACCGTCTCGAGTGGCGAAATATCTTCTGGTTCGATCGGCAGGAAAATGAACGTATTCGATGTTGCCGTCTGCTCTGTGGGCTTCCCCTCTGGGTATAAAGCATCTATGAGCTGATCAATCAACTCACCCGTTTGAACAACACTGTCATGATTTCCGACGATCAAGTATTTGTCTTCAACAGGAATGATTTCGACCCTAATTCCCAGAGCTGAGATAAGCAGTTCTAGCTGATCGAGCGGGGTCAATCCCAGCTTTATAATGAAGTAGGGATCTTGAATTTCGTTAAGTCGCACAACCTCGTCTTCAATGGTTTCAAGAAGCTCAACTGGACCGACGACGATGTAACCACTGACTGAAGGAGCAAGAGATACTCTAGAGTATAAATCTTCGCCCAACAAGTCGTTGAGATAACTGGTGAATACCTCGTCGCTCCAGCCTGCAACTCTTCGGACGAAGGTAGATACGTTCTTGGAATCTTCAGTACTATCGAATTCCTGTTTCTGATTATGAATTGTCTGAACCGCTGATTTAGCTTTGGAGACCTCTTCGGATGGTCCGACTACGATGACACCTGACGGAGATGGCAGCAACTCAGCATAGATTCCCATTTTCTCTAGTATTGTGGAGTAATCTCCTATTTCATCCAGAGCTATCGGCACAAACTCAAACACTGCCTGTGCTGAAGTCGTAGAAGGTCTCTTCTCAAGAATCGATTCCGCGGTATCTACCGCTTTCGAAACCTCCTCTTCGTTACCGATTACAAGGACCCCGGAAGGGGATTCGATTAACATAACATCAATTCCTATACTTGAGAAAATTTCAGCAAAAGCCTGTGAATCTTGACTTTCGATAGATGAAAGTTCAAACACAGTCTCCCTAGATTCAGGCTCCTCTCCTATTACTTCAACTAATTTTGATATGAGCTCTTTTGCTCTTGAAACGTTGGATTCAGATCCAACAACGACAGAATAGTCGTCGACTTCCAGAATATCGACAATGATGCCGAGCCTCGAGAGAAGTGAACTTATCTCATCAACCTGAGGCATCTTGTTTTCAATTGAATAGGATGGACTTTCGATTCCCCTCAGCCTCTCAAATTCGTTCTGTACTCTTTCAATAATCGACTCGGGGCAACTGATTATGTATCCTTTGGCCGTCTGTACGAATGAGATATTTGCCGTCTTTTCTGGTCCAAGTACAACGCCCAGATAGGACAGAAGACGTTCAGAATCCCATCCCGGGACTCCTTCAATCTCCCTTGATACAAAGGCCCCTTCAACGCTCTCCGTTGTAAGTATCTGATCGTACAATCCGCTGAAAAGCTTTAAATCATTGCTATCTCCGACAACAACAATCTTGTCATAGATTGGAGTGATAACAAGATCCATACCGAAAACAGCTATCATTGAGTTTAGCGATGCAATTTCGACTTCAGGCTTTGAGAAAATGATCAGATATGATTTCTCACTTTCTATGTCTCCTTGTTGAGGTAGTATTGATGTCTCCCTATTCATAATCTCTTCGACGATCTTCTTTGCCCTTTCCAGTTGAGCCTCAACACCAATGCCTATGACTCCTGCCGGCGACTCCATAAGATCTACTTCATACCCTAACAGCGAAAGTATCTCGTCAAGGCTACCAACTAGGGATGGCTCAATATCTATCAAACAGTAACTTCTGGGCCCAGTTTCAATTGTCTCGATTCTAGAAAGAATCGAATCAATCACTACCATTGCTCCTTCCAGTCTATCTTCAGTAGCCACAATTGCAACTCCGGATGGCGTATTGACGAACTCAACGGACAGATTTAGTTTGTCCAGAAGATCGCTTATTCCCTGCACTTCCGAATAAGGAATGTCTATAAATCTATACTCGTAAACAGTTGCACTTTCCGAGACTTCTCCCTGAACGGGTAGTCCACTGCTAAGCTGTCTTACAAGCTTGGAAGCCTCTTCGACGTTGACTTTTGAACCAACAATCATGAACTGGTTGTCAACAGGAACTATAGTTACGGCTATTCCAAGCCTCTGTAAAAGAAGCTCGAATTGAGCAAGCGAAGGAATCGAGTTTTCTAACCTGTAAGAAGGTTCTTCAAACCCTCTAAGTTTATCGGCCTCAGCTGAAATTGCTTCTAGAACGGACTCTGCCGCAATGACTATATAACCGCTTCCCGATTTGGTAAGAGTAATCTCTGAAAAAAGCTCTGTTCCAAGAAAGTCGTTGAGATACGTCTTGAATTTCTCGATATCCCAACCGGGAATAGCTTCGATCTGCAGGGACAACCTGTTCTCCTGACTGGACATTCTATTCTCAACCATTTCTTCAATTCTAGGTATCCTCTCTTCGATAATGGTTTCTATCTCGGCTAGTCTTTCCGGGTAAGCCCTGACTACCAGCAGTCCTGCCGATTGAATGAAGTCTGCCGTCTCATTCTCCACGAGAATCGTTTGGAGCAGCTCACCAAGGCCGGAAGAATAGATTTCGGGAGCGATTTCAAGAATAGACTCTTTTGTTACCCTGTATATCTGTCTCTCATACTGTTCCAGTTCAAAGACTGCCTTTTCCATTATCTCTGAAGGGGCATACATGAAGACCAATCTATCTGCGATCTGCTCAACTGTGTATTCATCCTGGACAAGACCCTGTGCAGAGTAGAAGGTCCTTAGAAAGGCCGATACTTCCTCAAAGGAATCATTAGCTTTCAGCTCAAGATATGCGCTGGAATAGTCTTCGAAAGTGATTCCCGTGAAAAGCGAGAGGAGATACTCTGCCGTTCCTATTGAGCTCTTGGAACCTTTCAGAATGTATCCCTTCCTTTCACCCAGGGGCTCAATCAGTGCTCCGGTTATTCTCTCCACCTGTGATCTTATAGATTCCTCTATCGTGAGGTGATAATTCACTATCGTATAGGAGACCTCCGCAGATATTCCGGAAAAGGAATCCACCGTCTTTTCTAGAACTGGAACTAGATAGTTTGGCAACTCGAATGTTACCTTTCTGATAGGTTCAAATGTTCTATCTACAGCGATCTCTTCATAAGGGGCGTAACTTTGAAGAATACTCAGTATGGCGCCAACAAGACTATTGTCTTCCGTTAAACCCGAATCGCCATCACTTCCCAGTTTCAAGACATCTTCGATGAGAAAGAAGTTGTCCGGTAGCGTTATTGTTTTTCTCGCTTTGCTTGAATCCAGATCCTCAGATGTTACATGTTCCCTATATAGCTCTAAATATTCGTAAAGCGCATTTACCTGGGAATCGTTCCCAGAAATAATAAGTTTATTGAATTCGGGAATGCTTATTATTGTCAAACTCTCAGAAAAAAGCGTTGTGTTCAGTTTCCTTGCCAAATCTAAGTAAGCAGTAAGAGGGGCGGCTTCCACATCTGTTATCTCCCAAGGAACTGTAAATTCCTTGGTAACCGTATTAGTGGTAAGAGCTGCAGAAAGACTCATATGGGTCTGGAGATCTCCGAAAACCATGAGCGAAGCTTCATTTGGCAGATACTCGATAAAACTGTTCACAGGTAGAGCCTTTCTCAATCTCTCAATCTGATCAGAGACTGTTTCACCTTCCAATTTGAATTCTACACCCGTATAAGTTTTCCAGAACGCGTTGACAAGACTCTGCACCTCTTCAGGTGTTCCGAGATAGAAGGTTCCATCTGTCAAATAGGAATATGCGACCCTGTCTCCAAGAGAAGTGAGAATGTTCCTAAGAATGTCCTCTGGCATCGCAAGTGAAAATCCGACAACGATCTCCTCATCTCTCACGCTTGGAGATATTATGTACGATAGGTCTAGCATTTCCTCGGAAAAGAGATAGGTCATGGCAGTTGATACAGTCATTCCGTATGTCGTGAACTTCTCGATGTCAACGTCGATCTTAGATCTGAAAAATCTAAGCGTTACGATGTTCTCCCTGATTGTGACTTGCGGCTCTTCAATTGCAGGAATAAGCAAGGCGACATTCACTGAAAGTCGCTTCGGGTCCTGACGGGTCCAGAGACCCTCAACGGGTCCCATCCTCAGCGGCAGATTCATATCACGGCCGCTTACTCCTTCCAGCGCCAGTGAGTATATTGTCTTGGAAGGATTTGACTGAATGTTGTAGTCGGTGACTTTATCCATGAAGATCAGAGTCACCGTTACTGATTCAGCATCCATAGAAGGTATGACTGAATTCAGTTGATTAGATAAACCGATACAGAAGAAACCCAGAACCAGGAATAAGACCGCTATTCTTCTCACATGAATCACCCCATATTCACCCTCGAGTTTACGACCTGAAATACTTGACAACAACAAAGCTGTTTGTGCTAGTGTCGTTCAGCAATACAGCAAATTCCGTAATTCCATACACGATGTAAGAGGGGGCAACCTGTTCTCCCACCCTTACAGTAACTTGAGACTGTCCAGACTCAAGGACAGCATAATCAATCTTGTTCAATCTATAATATGCGACATACCTTACACCTTCAGCTTCCTCTCCAACTTCTAGCATGGAACTGATTACTTCAGAAGGACTGGCATACAGAGGAAGAAAGTGATTCTCCAAACTTACGCTGCTTACAACTCTATCAGTGTTTATCGGATCGATCTTGATCCTGCTGGCCGCTACATCGGCAATTTCGACAGGTTCGAGTAGAAATGTCAGAATAACTCCACCCGTAACGAGAAGGGAAATTGCTATAACAATTATCATAACGATCTTCTCCATATAATCAGCTCCCTCTAAAAGATTCCCGTCACGGTCAGATCGGTCTTCAGTTCAAGCGAGAGATTCGAGGGAATGTTGGACTCCGGGAGAATTGGGAACCCAAGATTAGATCTTAGCTCTAGCTTTTTGACAAGTATTTTGGGTTCATTCACAATCATTTCTACTAGATCGAGAATATCTCTAGAGTTTCCCGAAGCGATTATCCCATTATAGTCACCGGGCTTGGACGCTATTGGAATTCTCTCTTCAAGATCATTCAAATAGCTTCTAGTGCTCATGGAACCAAGTGCCTCGTTCCGCACTCTTGAAAGGAGCTGAACTTCAAGATAGGCGCTTTCTAAACCATTTACTTCATCTATAAGCAGAGAAGTGTTCTCAAATGTGTTGTAGGAGTATAGGATAACTAGAAAGAGAAAACCCACAACAGTTAAAGCAATCAGCGACCAGAAGGTCAGTTTTGAGTTTATTCCTTTCTTATCAAGAAAACTGAGTTTTCGATTCAGCTTATTTGCGTAGTCTCTATGGACGAAAAATGAGTCGCTACCCTCAAAAGGCTCTGCTGCCGCAGTTGCGTTCATTTCTTCGAAGTTGAATCCGTCCTTCTCATTCATTGAGGTCACCTACCTCAAGGTCAACTAGCTGAAGAGAGTACAGCTCGGCAAAATCCAAATTACCCCTCACGCTTGGTCTTGCGAGAAGCGTCGGAGTCGTAAGCGGCGTTGGGAAAAACATTTCTTCTCCTTCAAATATGAGATAGTAGAATGAGTTACCTACTCCGCTTTCAAACTTTATTCTGGAGGCAATTGTCTTCATTGCGTTCTCGTCCTCAAGATAGGCCTCGATTGTCCTGAAGACATCCATTTCAACTGACTTTAGATCAACATGTGCACGGAGATCGTTTACCTGTCTGCTCAGTTTATTTCTTATCGCAATGTACTCCTGTTTCTTTTCATACATCACGTCGATGTCTTCTTTCAGATTCCCTGTCAAATAAGTCTTGGTATTGTCAAACAAGTACCCTTTCATTCTTGAGACCTGTCTTAACCTGATTTCGAAAGCCTGGGTAACAAAGAAACGCGACCCAAAAATCAGCAAGACAATTATCAGCAAAACTACTAGAGAGTACTTAAGCCTTGAGACCCGCCTCTTCCTTGAATACAAGTTTACGTCGACCAAGTATCTCGCCCCCTCTCATGAGCAGTCCCGCTGATGTATATGTTATACCGCTTGTTTCCTTCATCTTTAGAGGCATGCTCGCCACCTCAGTTTCATTGCCCAAAATCTTTTGAAAGGCTCTTGAATAAACAGCTGTCGAAAGGCTTGACTGACCTGCGACGAAAAATCTGTTGAAGAGCGATTCGTCGGCAGCAGATGTATTGGGGGAATTGGACAAAGTGTTTGTGAGGTACATTCTCAACTGATACGATATCATACTCTCGAGTCTTTCCGAAGCTTCTTCAATCAAAGAATCATAATAGGCCTTGGAACCCACAAGGAACTCTCTTTGCATATTGGTGTTTGGAGACAGCGAGTTATCTTCCTTGAAGCCGCTCGCCACCTCATCAAATCCGTCATTGATGTAATTCAAGCCCACTATTTCCTCTCCCCTAAGTGTCAAGAGAAGCGAGTAGCTCTTATCGACGATAAAAACTATATTATTCCCTTCAAAGACGCTGGTCTGCGCAATTTTGAAAATTGGAAAGGGCTTCACATCAACTATGTTAGGTTCAGGGAAATTCTTTCCCGTCAATTCTCCAATGAATTCGTATAGAGCTCTCTTCTTAGTTATAATGAAGGCCGGGACAAGACCCGTTCGAAGTGAAGACAATGAGTTCAAGCAGGCAGCATTGACTTCGTCGGGCGGTAGAGAAAACTGAGATGCTGCCTTGAAGCTAGCTACATTTACCAGATTCTTCATTGATTTGACTCTTGGAACCTCCAGATGCTGAAATACAACATCTTTTGGATGGAATGCAGTTACAAAAATCTCGTCGGCTGGAAGAGAATTGTTTTCCTTGAATACTCGTGATGCTTCTTCAAGGGAATCCGAACCTAGCTTCAGTACAGAGAAGACCGGCTTCAAATTACGACCCTCAACGACAGCCCTGACGATTTCCGTGTAACCCTCGTCTGAATTAACGGCAGTAATCATACTTTGAAACATAATTTACCCCCAAGTCTCAATAACTGACTTTCCCCGTGACCGGCTGGATAGTCAAAACACTGCCATCAGCAAAGTTCAATGTCGTCGACCCGCTAAGTATAGCTATAGAGCCATCCCCATTAAAACGAATCCTGAAGTTTTCAGGGTTCTCCCAGAGACAGTCATCAAATACCATCCCTGTCGTGGATGATACCTTTCTTGATCTGAAATCATAGAATACGTCAACGGGTCTCGAACGAACAATCGCTTCGAGACGCTGGCTCTCAATAAATGAATCAAGAGCAGTCTTGCTTAGACCAATTTTCAAACTAACTATGATGTCAGATGACACAAGTACCACGCCGCTGATGCACAGAGAGACCAGGACCAGACAGCACAATAGTTCGGTGAAACTCATCCAATGCTTTGCTCCATTGCAAATACAGCACCATAAATCGTTATTGCCAGGAAACCAATAAATCCCCCAATAAATAATATCATTATTGGCTCAACGAGCGAAACAAGTTTCTTCAGTGCATTCTGGACTTGCATGTGATAGAAGTCAGCCACTTTGAACATTACTTCGTCAAGCTTTCCAGTTTCTTCGCCCGTAGCAACCATGCTTACCACAATTGGAGGGAAGACCTTTTGCCGCTCAAGAGCCACGTTGATGCTTTCCCCTCCCTTTATACTTACTATTGCATTGCCAACGGCTTTCATAACTCGAGGGCTCTGAGAAACCTCTCCTGCGAGTTCCAGTACCGTAGGAAGATCTACACCGCTTGCAACAAGAACAGCCGTCGTTCGTGTGAACCGCTCCATTGCCGTCATGTTTCTTAGGTTTCTGACCGGAGGAATCAATTTGCCGAGGTTCTCCTTGACAATGTTGCCATACTTGCTCTTGAAAAAGAAGAAGCCCCCTATCAACAATGCGAAAAGCAGGACAAGAAGAATTGGCCACTGATTTTTCAAGATGTCGTTCATCTTAAGAAGAATAGCCATTGTTCCCTCGGGCTCGTAATTTCCACCAAAAGCACTAATCAAATTCGGGAGGATGAAGAAAGAGATCATTCCCACTATTCCCACCGCGAAAACCATCATGAATAGAGGGTAAGCCATCGCAGATTTGACCTGATTCTGAAGCTCGACCATCCCCTCATAAAAGTCTGCAACCCTTTCGAGAGACTCGTCTAGAACACCACCGGCTTCGCCAGCTTTTACGAGATTGGTAAACAATGGTTCAAACATGCCGGTCCTCTCAAGCGATTCGCTGAAACTCATCCCGCCTTCGATGTCAAGAACAACTCGGGAGATTATTTTCCTAAATCTTCTTGAAAAAAGAACCTGAGTCGAAAGAACTTGCAGCGAGTCTCTTATCCTAACACCGGAAGAAACCATCGTTGCAAGCTGTCTTGAGAAGATACTGACTTCCTTCTGAGAAGCTGGAAATAGAGAGGCCTTTGTAGAAATGCGAGCAGTTGACGACTGTTTGATCGAACTAACAATATATCCCCTACTCGAAAGAATCTGGAGGGCTTCAAGTTTAGAATTGGCAGAAAGCTTGCCTTTCTCAGGCTTTCCCTTGATATTTATGACTTCATAACGGAAATCCGCCATCTCTTACCCCACCTTCTCCAAAAGACAGACAGCATGAACCTGCGCGAAACCTGGACTGCTTCCATTCCCGGATTTGGGTTTAACGTTCACCTGCTCGCTTTCGATTCCAAGTGCTCCGGCAACATTCTTAATCATTGAACTGACAAATGCCGCCAGTCTCACCTTTTCAATCACGACAACTGCGTCAACGTTTATGATCTGCCACTGACCTCTTATTAACTCTGCTACCTCCATCAGAAACTCTATACTACTTCGATCTCTGTTTTTCTCGTCCTCTGGAAAACTGATACCGATATTTCCCGAAGAAGTGCTCCCAAGAATCGCATCGACAATCGCATGACAAAGGGCATCTCCGTCAGAATGACCCACAAGATACAAGGAATCAGATACCTTAACTCCTCCAAGATACATACCTCTATCGCCGGATTTGATAGGATGAATATCGTACCCGATTCCCACCCTGATTCTCATATGAGTCTAATAGGCATAATAACGTATGTATAACCCTGTACATCAACTGGATTCATCTGAAGAGGGCTATTGGAATCAACGAAATTCAGCTCCACGGTATCGGAATCAATCTTCTTCGCCGATTCAGAAAGGAACCTGGGATTAAAGGCTATGACTATGTTGTCTCCTTCCTTGTTTGCATCAAGAATCTCAATGGATTCCCCGTGGTCGGGGCTTCTCGCAACTACCTTAAACTGCTCATCGTCTATTTCAAACTTGACCGAATCCGATCCTAGCCTTGCTGCAATCGACGCCCTTCTCACAGCGTCAGAAAAAACCTCGGTAGGAAGAACAAGTCGAGCCTTGAATGATTTGGGAAGAACCTTCTTGTAGTCCGGGAACTCAGCATCCACAACCTTGGTTATTATCTCAGTGCCATCAAAAAGGAATTGAACACGTGAACCATCATAGGTTATCTTCATAATATCAGACATTGCAGCTTTAAGACTGTTTTGCAGATCCTTCATGCTCTTCAGAGTAAGAAGAAAGTGGTCATCGATGCTAAGGTCAATTCTCTCTTCGGAGAGTGCCATCCTGAATCCATCAGCAGCTACAAGCCGAAGGTAACTATCATCGAATTCCCAGTAAACGCTGTTCAGATTTCTCATGAACTCGTCTCTAGCAGCGCAGAAAATCACTCTATCTATCATCAGTTCAATCGATGAAACCGACACTGTGAATTCAAGTCCCCCAGCGGTCGGTTCAACATCGGGGAACTCCTGGGGATCCATTGTTGGAAGAGTGAACCGGGCACTTCCCTCACTAATAATAACGTTTGTGTCTAACGTTTCAAAAATTACTTCTCCCTCTGGAAGATTTCTGACTATTTCGAGTACCAGACGCGCATCTATTACAAAATCGCACCTTCCATCTATGTGCTTAGGTTTCAGCTCTGTAGTAATTGCAGTTTCCAGGTCAGTGGCTTGGAGCTTAACAGTTGAGTCATCCTTCATTGAGAAATATATGCCTGAAAGAATTGGCTTCACACTCTTCGGAGCGACTGCCCCAGAAACCGATTCTAATCTTGTGAGGATTTCGGAACGAGCTGCGACGAATTTCATCATACACCTCCACTTGAAGAGCTTTTCATAAATTATAACATCTATGTGGCATAATCATTATCAGAAGCAATAGCGATAGATTTCTTCCTTTGGGAGAGAATGACATGAATATTGAATATATTCATTCATGGTCAATGGAACCGGTTGAAGCTATAGACTTACAAAAGAAACTCAGGGTCAAGCTTTCATCTGAGGACTTCTCTCGGGAGCCAAGATTGGTGGCGGGGATAGATGTTTCTTTTCCTTCTCGAGAGATTGCGCTCGCCGTAATTGTGATTATGGAGTTTGACTCTCTATCCGTAGTTGATCATTACTTTGCTCTTAGAAAGGTTGAGACGCCTTACATTCCCGGTCTTTTGTCATTTAGGGAGGGGCCCGCAATACTTGATGCGCTATCAAGATCACCGGAAGTTGACCTGCTCTTCTTCGATGGCCACGGAATAGCTCATCCAAGAGGGATTGGTATAGCGTCCCACATAGGACTTTTCGTAGAAGCACCGACGATAGGTGTTGCCAAAAGCCTTCTCTATGGGAAGATCCAGAACCTGCCGAGAGAGAAAGGAGAAAACAGCAAGATTCTCTCACCTGTCGGAAGATTGCTAGGGTATGCGCTATGTACAAGAACTAATGTAAAACCGGTCTTCATCTCACCGGGAAATAGAATAACTGCGGAAAGCGCACTCATGTTATCAATAAAAACAATTGGAAAGTACAGAATTCCCGAACCTACTAGACAGGCACATATCCTGACTCAACGACTGAAGGATCAACTAGTCCTGTAAAAGACTATCGATGCTGCTCCTGTTATCCCTGCATTCTCTACCAATTTACTCAGAGTGATGCTGAAGGTCCCGTTAAATGAAGTCATTACGTAAGCCGGAAGTTTTTCCCTTATCCCGTCTATTAGCAAATCTCCGGCCCTGCTGATCCCACCGCCAATAACAATGTGCTCGGGATTGAACACATGTATGAAATTTCCGATTGCAATAGCCAGCGCTCTGGTTGCTCTCTCTATGATCAAAGTTGCCGCAAGATCACCTAGCCGTGCCGCGTCAAAGACGACTTTAGCGTTTATTTCGGGCGACGCAAATATTGTTGACATGGGAAATCTCTTCGAATACTCCCTAGCCATTTTTATTATTGCAGTCGCCGAAGCAAGAGCTTCAAGACATCCGTGAGAGCCACAACCGCATATGGGTCCTCCCTGTTCAACTATAGTGTGGCCAAGTTCCCCTCCATAGCCTTTGCTACCAGTCATCAAAATACCGTGGGTTATCACTCCTCCACCAACTCCGGTACCTAATGTGAGCCCCACCATGTGCTGGCTGCCTTTGAACTCTCCGAACGCCCACTCACCTAGAATAAAGGAATTTGCATCGTTCTCCACATATGTTCTTATTCCTGTCACTCTCTCAAGCATAGCGGCCAGTCCGAAACCCGACCAATCGGGAAGATTTGGAGAAAACAACACAGTTCCGGTGTCGTGGTCGATCGATCCAGGTGAACCTACCCCGATTCCGATAATTTGCTCTGATTCGATACCCGATTGAAAAAGGAGCTGATTTATCGCTTCACCAATTCTTGTGACGACAGTGGTTCTACCTTCTGAAACTCTTGTGGGGATCATCTTCTTTTCGATTATCTTGCCGTCTTCCTCAACTATCCCTATCTTTGTCTCTGTACCACCCAGATCAATTCCTATCACGCGTCTGACCATCGTTATCTCCTATCTAATACTGCTTCTTTTCCATCTCAATCAAGTCCAAGAATTCCTCATTTGATCCTGTACCGCGAAGTTTTTCCATGATTAGTCTCAATCCTTCTTCTTCCGACATTGAAGACAGCATTCGCCTTAGAATCCAGACTTTTCTCAGAATGTCTGAAGGAAGAAGTAGTTCTTCTCTTCTAGTACCGGAAAGAGTGATATTAATCGATGGGAACATCCTCTTGTTGGCCAGCTGTCTAGATAGAATCAACTCCATATTTCCAGTACCCTTAAACTCTTCGAAAATAACCTCATCCATCTTGCTCCCAGTTTCAACAAGCGCTGTGGCGATTATCGTAAGGCTTCCGCCCTCTTCTATGTTTCTTGCAGCTCCAAAGAAGTATTTGGGCTTGTAAAGCGCAGAAGGATCCACACCACCGGAGAGAAGCTTTCCGCTGGGCGGAACATATAAATTGTAGGCTCTTGCAAGTCTAGTGATACTGTCTAGCAGAATGACAACATCATAATTGAATTCAACCAGCCTTTTTGCCATTTCGATAGTCATCTCCGCGACTCTTATCTGCTTTTCTGGATGCATATCGAACGGAGCGGCAATAACATGAGCATTCGTGCTTCTCCTGAGATCAGTGACCTCTTCAGGTCTCTCGTCTATCAACAGAATTATTCTTATGGTGTCCGGGTGATTCTCAGCGATTCCATTAGCGAGCTCTTTTAGGAGTATGGTCTTTCCCGCTTTGGGAGGCGAGACTATCAATCCTCGCTGTCCCTTTCCAATTGGGGAAAAGAGATCAACCATTCTTGTACTCATAATATGAGGTTCTGTCTCGGTAATCAACTTATCTTCAGGGTGGATTGGCGTAAGATTCTGAAAGGTAATTCTTTCCGCAGCAAAGTTAATCGCCTTGTGATTTATTGCCTCAATTCTCAAGAGCGCGAAGTATTTCTCGCCTTCCTTCGGCGGTCTTACCTGCCCCGCCACAGTATCCCCACTTGTAAGGTTGAATCTTCTTATCTGAGACTGGCTAACATATATGTCGTTAGAACTCGGAAGAAGGTTGTTGTCCAGAGTTCTTAGAAAGCCATATCCTCCGTCAGTGATTTCAAGAACTCCCTGATCGAAGAAGTAACCATAAGATTCCGTTTGGGCTTTAAGAACAGCAAATATCAAGTCTTTCTTTGCCATCTGCGTGTAGCCTTGGACATCATACTTCCTAGCGAGCTTGTAGACTTCTCTGATAGGCATTGCCTGGAGCTGTGAGATATCGATTTCGACTTCCCTGATGTTGTCTTTGTCCTTGTCTTTGTCCTTGTCTTTGTCCTTCTTGGGAAGCTCCTTTGAGTCTTCTATACCGCTCTCTCTAATTGATTCCTGAGACTCGGACTCCGAATCCCTCTTTCTTTCGACATCTTTTTTTGAAGAAGCCTCATTTTCTCTCTTGCTTCCTTCGATCTCATTAGAAGTGGCGTTCAGTGTTTCCTCCCTTTCTTCGGGCTTCTTGACTTCTGTCTTCTTTCGTGTAGTCCTCTTTCTGGTCGGCTTCTTCTCACTTACGACCTTTTCCTCAAGTTCGTTCGGTGTATCTTCCGTTTTCTTCTTTCTTGGGCTCAAATTTGACGGTACATTCAATCAACGCAGGAAGAATGTACCTACCCTCCTTCCGTGTCTTTAGGAATTATATAGAGTATGAAGCTAACAATATTTGTAAGAAAGCATGGGAGACCTGTCTCCGGTGAGCTACAAGTTCTTTCAGAAATAATATACCACTTACGCGGAAAAAATCAAAGCCTATTGACCTTGCTGTTTCTGATAGCGTTTCCAATCGTCCATGAATCTCTCAATTCCTATATCTGTAAGCGGGTGATTGAATAGTTTGAGAAGTACTTCATAAGGAATTGTCACGATGTCAGCTCCCATAAGAGCTGCCTCAAGAACATGCATAGGATGTCTCACGCTTGCTACAATTATCTCAGTACTGTAACCGTAGTTCGCGAATATCTGGACAATCTCCTCAACTATTCCCATTCCGTTACTTGCAATATCATCGAGCCTTCCGACAAATGGACTTACATATGTCGCGCCCGCTTTGGCTGCAAGTGTTGCTTGAAGAGAATTGAAGATTAAAGTAACATTTGTCTTGATTCCCTCGTCGCTAAGCGTCTTTACCGCTCGCATTCCATCTCTTGTCATTGGGATTTTCACAACGACATGCTCATTAAGAGACGCGAGCTCTCTCGCCTGTGAAACCATGTTTTCGTAATCAGTGGCCGTTACTTCCGCCGATACAGGACCCTTAACCGTTTCACAAATCTCTACTACTCGGTCTTCAAACTTGACTGCTTCTCTAGAAACCAATGTTGGATTGGTAGTCACTCCATCGACGAGGCCAAGCTTCATTCCTTCACGAATGTCTTCAATGTTTGCCGTATCAAGAAATATCTTCATTGCCATACCTCCGAAGAATGGCTACCTTACGGTAGCCATCATTTTTTGTCCTGTTTCTTATCAGTTTTCTTCTCGGGCTTCTTTTCCTGTCTTTCTTCGTTATCGATCAACTGAAGAACGGCCATTTCACTTGCGTCGCCCCTTCTCATGCCTAACTTGACTATTCTGGTGTATCCACCGTTTCTTTCTCGGTACTTAACTGCAACTTCTTCACAGATCTTTCTGACAAGCTTTCTGTCGTTGAAGTTCCTGTTTATCTCTCGACGCAAAGCAAGGTTTCTTGACTTCAGCGCCTGAGTTTCGGTACTGTCAGGACCCTTAGAAGAAATCTCGGTTGAAAGTATAGAAGCCTTCTTTGCCTTAGTAATAATGCTTTCGACAAAGGGTCTTAGTTCCTTTGCTCTAGTTACTGTAGTAACAATTGTTCCATGTTCGAAAAGCTCCCTGGCCAGGTTTCGCATCAGAGCGACTCGCTGGCTGTGGGGCATATTTAGTTTGCTTCCACTGACTCTATGGCGCATAGCTAATAGGCCTCCTCAAAATCATTCTTTCTTGAGTACGATATTGAACTTATCCCTCAATTTCTTGACAACTTCCAGCATAGACTTCTCTCCGAAATTTCTGATCTTCAGAAGATCAGCTTCGCTCTTGTCGAGAAGATCACCAATAGTGTTGATCTTGTCGCGCTTGAGACAGTTAAGGGATCTGACGGAAAGATCGAGTTCCTCAACTTTCTTCGCTCCAAGAGAATTTGAGTCCTGTTCTTCCACCTGCGGGGTTTCGACAGTGACTTCGGCTTCTTCAGAAATGATTTCCTCTTCTTCTTGTTCGATCGTTGAGCCCGTAAGCCCTTGAGCAGGCTGACCGAGACCGTTTGAGAAGACCTCGAAGTGTCTGATAAGAATATCAGTTGCTCTCATAAGCGCATCAGAAGGGGTTATCGATTTCTTAGTCCATACATCCAAGATAAGCTTGTCGTAGTCTGTTCTCTTTCCAACACGGACGTTCTCGGTCTGGAAGTTGACCTTTAACACAGGGCTAAAGATCCCATCGATATAAATCATCTCTACGTCGTGCTCTATCTCCATTTCCGACACGGGAACGAAGCCTCGTCCTATCTCAGCGAAAAGCTCAATATAAATAACTGAATCTGTATTCAGAGTTGCTATGTATTGAGATGTATTGACTACCTCGACTCCAGTAGGAGTTTTGATATCGCCGGCTGTAATGACTCCAGGCCCCGCAGTCTCTAGCGTAAGTTTCACCGCGTCAGAGAATTCAAGTGCGGGTTTTAACTGGACTTTCTTGAAATTGAGGATTATTTCGAGAATATCTTCCTTAACTCCGTCAATAACATCGTATTCGTGATACTTACCCGGTATCTTCAGTCTTGTGATAGCCATACTCGGTATCGATGAGAGGAGAACCCTCCTTAGCGAGTTCCCGATAGTAGTGGCATATCCTCTTTCCATTGGTGAAAGGATGAACCTCGTGAAATAGCTGTTATCATCCTCTCTTTCTTCTTCAATTCGCAAGTTCTTGGGCATTATTGATGTCAACATTGTCTCGCCCAGAGTTCGGGCACACACCTCCTTCCAAGAAGGTAAGAATCGGATTTACTTAGAGTAGAGCTCAATAATCGACTGCAGATCAACTGGAATCTCTACTTCTTCAGTTACAGGATATCTCAGGTAGGTACCTCTAAATGTCTCGTAGTCTACCTCAACCCATGGATAGGCTGTTCGTTCTTTTGCAGCTTCTGCCGATTCTTTGATCGGTATAACACTTCTGCTCTTCTCTCTGATCTCCACGATGTCACCGACTCTCAAATTGAAGGAAGGCTTGTTCACCCTTCTACCATTGACAAGAACGTGTCCGTGGTTAACCAACTGTCTTGCCTGTCTCCTGCTTGAGGCGAATCCCATTCTGAAAACGATATTGTCAAGTCTCGATTCAAGAATCTTCATCAGAGCACTTCCCGTTTCTTCGCTCTTTCTCAAAGCTGCTTCAAAATATCGTCTGAACTGTCTCTCAAGAACACCGTAAATTCTCTTAACAACCTGTTTGGATCTCAACTGCATACCATATTGGGTGAGCTTTCTAGTGGAGGCGCCGTGTTGCCCAGGAGCGACAGGCCTCTTCACTTGAGAACACCTTGGCGAAAAACATCTTTCACCTTTCAAATAGAGCTTGAATCCTTCACGACGACAAAGCTTACACACTGGTCCTGTATATCTGGCCATTCAACTCCCTCCTAAATCAGACTCTTCTTCTTCTGCGTGGTCTGCAACCATTGTGAGGCAGTGGCGTGATATCTTTGAGCGTCTCCACAGTAAGACCTGCCGCTTGAATTGTCCTGATTGCAGCTTCTCTTCCAGAACCTGGGCCCTTGACTTCTATTCCAACTCTCGTAATCCCTAGCTTGATGGCCTCTTTAGCAATCTTATCTGCGCCCAGTTGAGCCGCATAGGGTGTTGACTTTTTCGATCCGGAGTATCCGGCTGTTCCACCTGACGTCCACATAAGGGTGTTCCCTTCTGGGTCGGTCAAGGTAATTATTGTGTTGTTGAAAGAGGACTTTATATGTACTACTCCCCTATCAGTTGTAAGTTTCCTTTTTTTCTTGGCTGCTGGTCTCTTTGCCATTCACTTTTACCTCCCGTTTAGCTCTTCTTGCGAATCTTACTGGCTCTAGAACCCTTTCTGGTCCTTCCGTTTGAATGTGTCTTCTGACCGCGTACCGGAAGTCCGTTTCTATGCCTGTAACCTCTATAACTTCCAATCTCGATTAGTCTCTTGATCGACCTGTCGACTTCAGTTCTGAGCTCACCTTCAACCTTGTAGTGCTCATTGATGTACTTCGCAATTCTGCTAACTTCTTCGTCTGTCAGGTCTTTTGCTCTCTTATCGCCATCGATTTCCGTTCCAGAAAGAATCTCGTTCGATCTTGTATAACCTATACCATAGATATAGGTCAGGGCAACGAAAGTCTTCTTGTTATTAGGAAGTTC
>JAFGAP010000181.1 GCA_016933635.1 Kosmotogaceae bacterium | reverse complement strand
CAATGGAAATGTGCATTAGCACTTGGGAGATTGCTTGATCATGTTGAAAATCTTCTCATTTGTTGTTGGGAAATCCGGATAGACCCCTCTTTTAATAGGCCCTTACCGCATAACTGCCTCTCTATATTTTGCGATCCCATGGGTATACAACCAACTTGCGCGCTGTATGCATCGATAGCCTGTGCCACACTACATGCTTCATGAGTTTTGTCAATATGTGGCCAGGTTTTCGCCATGTACACGACGGCAGCAATCGCCATCGCACTAACAAAAACCAGGGAAATATTCAGTACGATAAATTTTCGCTGCATCCGAAATCCTCCTCACTTCTAGGACTGAAATAGAAATACAACAACGCAGACAATACCGCCATAAAAGCAACCACGACAATAAAATATGCTCTCCTCGTCATTTAGATTATAACCTTCTCGCTCGGAATGGCTGAGCGTGCCGCAGCAACAATCTCTTCTCGCCAATGCGGCTCGTCTGCATTAGTCGACTCTCATTCCTGACTCAACTTCATTAATAATTCTAATAATCTTCTCTCCCTCCTCAGCCTTCAGTTTCTCCATTTCCTCTTTCTTCTCCTCTCTTTCTTCTATTTCCTCTATCCTTCGTTGCTCCCTTAAAAAAACACTTTTCATTCCTTCTTCTACAGTTCTTCTATCATCTGCATTTCCAATCCTATAAAGCGCCACTGCCGCCATGTGCCTAATCTTCTCACCGATATTATCATTGCCAATCATCTTCTTCAATATGCTTTTTCTCTTTCCATCTTCCCTTCTGAGCAATAAAAGGACCGAAATCTCATCAACGCCATTTTCCACGCCGTTAGACCATTCATCCAACATTTTTTCTGCCATTGTGTTGCCGCTGCCAAACAAGCATCCATATACTATTCTTCTCCTATCCAAATCTTCTCCTGCCCATCTCACCAACCACCTCAACACCCTTGATTCTTCAATTCTCACAGCACACCTGCAGAACTCGAGCACGCTGTTCTCTGCCGGAGTCTCCAATTTTACACCGCCAAAAACCAGCAACTCCCTCTCAATTCTTCCATTCCTTTTTTCTACTGCTAGCTCTCCAACTTCAAAGCCATCCGATATCGACTCCATCTTTTCATTGAACTCTTCGACATCTCTTATTCCTCTCAACTTATTGATAGTCTCATAGTGAGGATCTATAATTCTCTTCTGTCTTTTTCCGCAACACCAATGATCCTCGAATACTCCCATTTTTTCAATGAACGCGATTTCCATTTCTCCGGCATCTACACATAGCTCTTTTGCTGCCATCTTTCTGTATTTTCTGGGAATGCTCCTATTGGCCAACATCTTCTCAAGGAATCGTATTCTGTCTTTTCTGAACCTAGACAGAAACACAGAAACAGAATCTACTCCGCTATCCTCAACACTGGCCCACCTGAACAACAAATTGTCTTTCATTTCTGGCTTGGCTCCAGCGCCAAGGCAGTGCATGAGAACATTTCTGACATACTCTGGCTCATCAACATTTCCCATGAGCACTCTTTCCAGCATAATACTGAGGACGTTTTCAGCATTCTGCCTGCACGCCTCGTTGCAGAATTCAAGCAACTGCTCTCCTTTTGTCACTAGCTCATAAACCGGGTGCAGATTTTCTGAGTTCTTTTATTGCTTTGTCTACTTCTGAATGCAGGATATTCTCGTCTGCATTGAGGAGCTCACCAATTGCAGCCTGGAATGGTCTGGATTCTTTCATCCTTTTTTTCTCGCTCGCCTCTTCCTCTCTGCATTTGCCAGCAGCCTCACCCACAATGAATCTCCCTCTTGCGTTGCACATTGATTGGCATTTCAATTCTATTTTTTCTACTTTCGAGCACTCTTCAGAACGAATGCTTCTATATAAAATTCTAATTCGCGATTCATCGCTGGTGATGTTCTTCGCAGCTTCAATATAATCTAGTTCTGTCTTCTCCATTCTTTTTATCTCGAAAATCGCGGCGTCTTTTTTCGATGCGGTATTCTTCCGACTTTCTTCACTTTCACAGCAGAGTACAAATATCGCGCACAGTAACATCTGAGCTGGTTTATTCTGGGCGACCATCTTCCTCATCTCTTCTTGATGGCTCTTTATTCCGTCTCCTCGCCCAGCTACTCGCCGCTCAAGGGCTCCCGAACACCTCGGCAACCGCCTCCAGCATGCCAAACCCATACTTCACCGTCGGCGCGAGCACCGACCCCTCCCCCCACTCGTCCCAGGCGCTTATCATCACCAGCTTGGGCTGGATGCCGTTGTCGTCCACGAACCGCCTGGCGCGGCGGAGCATCGCCTCGAAGTTCTCCGGCGTGCTGTCGATCGTGACCCTCTCGCCCAGCATGGCGGTGCTGTCCCAGCCCGTCTTCACGTCCGGAAAGAACGTCATGGAATCGGGCAGGGCTGCCAGCTTGGCGTCCCACTCGTCCTCGGCGAGGTCCATGAGCGTCTCGTAGGATCCGTAGCGGATCCCCGTGCTCCCGTACTCGGAGTCCCAGACTCCGTCGAAGTGCCCGCCCTTGCCGTAGCCCGTCTGGGCCCGGAAGCCGGCGCGGGCGTCGAGCCCGCCGCTGAAGTCGCCGTACATGCTCACCAGGTACACGCCCGGATGGCCGGCGTCCTGCGCCTTGCTCTCGAAGTCCGCGAACAACGCCTCGACGCCCGCGGCGCCGAGCGCCTTTCTCATGCTGGCGACGTTCAACAGCAGGACGACCGGCCGGCCCTCGAGCCGGAAGTACTGGGGGCTCGAGAAGTAGTGTTCGATCAAGTAATCCTGCACAGCCAGCAGATCCTCGTACGCGCCCTCGTAGTAGTAGTCGAAGTTCCCGGCCCACATGATCGCGAAGGAGGTCAGCTCGAAGAGCGAAGACTGCATGAAGCCCTGCTCCAGCGTCTCCTGGAAGCTCATCTTGCCCGCGTGGGCGTACCAGTCGAAGACGAACAGGCCGACGCCGTGCT
>JAFGAP010000023.1 GCA_016933635.1 Kosmotogaceae bacterium | reverse complement strand
GTTGTCCGTCAACGGTCCACGGTCCACCGAGAAGAGCCTTTCAAGGGACTTAGAGAGTTTCTTGGCTTTTTGCTCTACAACTCGCAACTTGTCACTTGCAACTGTTTCAAAGACCGAGATCCTGGCGAGTACCACGCCAGGATGACCCAAAGGAAGAAAAGACTGGCATCCCGTAGCGCCTGTCTAATTCTGCTTACTTTGTCATCCCGTGATGCTTTTGCACGGGATCTCGCTCTTCCTAACCAAGTTTCGATAACCCGTTTCTGCCAATCCGATCTTTCTAACCCGCACCATGTAACCCGTTCCTAGACTAGGCCCTTCTGCCCGAAGGAGACGGAACTGGCCTGCGTCAGCAGACTCTCCACCGAAGGTGACTGGCTATTTTGCCGCTTCCTGGCGCGAAAGCGCCAGCATCACTTCCGCCGGCGACCTTTCGGCGCATCACTTACCGACGAAGTCGGCCTCGCCTCCTGCCGAAGGCAGCCTTGCGTCCCGGGACGGTCTTTACCGGCATTGCGTCCTGCTTAAGAAGACTGGTTTTTTTACCTCCTGGTGCGAAAGCGCCAGCATCACTTCCTGCGAAGCAGCCTCTCTTCTTAAGTTGATGGCCGACGTTCCTCGGCTCATTTCGTCTTTCAGCTGTTCTTAGCAGAAAACGTTGGACCGTCGAATTACAATATTTATCAAAACACTACTAATTTCTATCTCTTTGTCAAGTTCTATCAAAACGTTTATAATCTGAGTATCAGGAGATTCTCGGGGTGTGGGATTTGAACATTTATGCGATTCTGACGTTTTTACCAGTGGTTATCTGTTTTTTTATGGCTTTTCTTTGCTTCAGACAGAGAAGTCTTTTGGAAGCCAGAACTCTTGGCCTATTGATGCTGTCTATCGGGTGGTGGTCGCTTTTTTATGCGCTGGAGCTACTTTCGTATGATCTTGAAAGTATGAGGCTTCTAAACAAGATTTCTTATCCAGGGATAGTGTCCGTTTCGGTTTTCTATTTTCTGTTCTCCATGGCACTTGTAGATAAAAGAGATTGGTTTTGCTGCAATAGACTTTTGATCTTATTTATCGTACCCATTGGTGTTTTGACAGCTATGTGGACAAATGAGCAACACTGGCTATTTTACTCTCTCAGTGAGCTTGATCTAGCTTCGCCTTTCCCCCTCCAGAGACTGGTTCACGGGCCGCTTTTCTGGGTTGCAATGCTATATAATTATGTTCTGCTTCTATCAGGAATCGTCGCTGTTTTCAGGAAGTATATCCGTTCGACGGGTCTGTACAAGGGTCAGTTGGGAACGGTTCTGCTGGGAACGGTATTTCCCATATTAGTTAATATCAACTACTTGTTTGGCTTCGTCGATATAGGATATTTGGATTTGACTCCATTCGCCTTCACAATCGCCGGGGTATTTGCTGCCGCAGGAGTATTCAATTATAGACTGTTCGACATACGTCCCGTGGCCAGAGAGACTGTAATAGAAACGCTTCCAGACGGGATAGTGATTCTAGATTATGTCGGAAGAATTGTTGATTTGAATCCGATGGCCTGCAAAATGCTTGGCATTGATGCTTCAGATGCTATTGGGAGCTCAGTTCAGGAGGTCTTCATCGATAACGAACCTCTTGTAAGCTTCTTCACTTCTGGTTCCGAAAAGAGAGAGTTGAACGTGCGAGAGAGAGTCATAGAGATAAGGCAGAGTCCGATCTATAGCAACAAGGGTAAGATTAGAGGCCATGTGGCCTTGTTGACCGACATTACTGAAAGAAAAGAGGTCGAAGACGCTTTGCGCCAAAGCGAAGAGAGACTCGCTCTCGCAGTGAAAGGCGGGAATATTGGTCTCTGGGACTTGAAGATGAAGAAAGGCGAGTTTTCAATTAATGATCGATACTATCAGATAATGGGCTATCCGGCAGGTGGATCGGTCATAACCTTTCAAAAATGGAAGGAATTTGTCCACCCTGAGGACCTTCTTCCTTGTCTGGAGGAGATGGATAAATGCTACGAAGGACAGACTGATTACTTTGATATTGAATACAGGATGCTTTCAAAAAGCGGGGAATGGATCTGGGTACACGATAGAGGCGAAGCTGCCGAAAGAGATGAGAATGGAAAGGCAACCAGGATCCTCGGAACACACATCGACATTTCTCCTACAAAGCAAATTGAAGAAGCCCTTCGAGAGAGTCAGATGATGTACAAGAAGCTGGCCACTACGGATATGTTAACCGGGACGATGAATAGATATTCGCTCACCGAGCTTCTCAAACTGGAGATGGAACGGTCTAGAAGATATTCCTCC
>JAFGAP010000180.1 GCA_016933635.1 Kosmotogaceae bacterium | reverse complement strand
GCCTTTTCCTCAGTGACTATCCTTTCCCATAAGTCTCTTTTTGCAGATAGCTCTGTGATCGTTGTCTCCGCGTTTTTGGCCAGCTGATTGGCGTTTTCTATGGTGTTTCGTATATTTTTCTGTCGTTGAACTTGGCTTTCAACGGTTTGGATCATATCCTCTAGTTTATGGGCTTCATCAATTTTTAGCGCCTCATATTCCTTTATTGAGTTTTCAAGAGATCCACGCCTCTCAAGGTATTGGGATCTTCGTTCATAGAGACTATTGATTTTTTCTTCTAAGGAGTCTCGAGAAAGTAAATGCTTGTTAATATCCGTCTCAATTCCTGTCAAAATCTCTTGCATTGGTACAATAGACTCAGTTAGTTCCTCTAGTCGTAATTGGTTTTGTTCAGCATTTTCTCTAGCAGTCTGTATTTTTTGATTTAGTTCAGCAAGCTGAGTTCTTTTATTAGCTATTTTGTTACTGAATTCCATCTCTTCTTCTGTGATCTCTTGAAGACGCGAATTTCTACTACCTACCTCTGTTTTGCTATTTTCTATTTCAGCCTCTTTCTCGGTAATACTTCTCTCTAATTGGAGTTTTCTCTGTTCTATATCTCTCTGTCGAGCCTCTAAAGATCCTTTTAGAGTGTTCTTTCCTACAAGTTCTGATCTCAGTAAAGGCAGTTGAGTGTTTCCTCTCTCAGTAGCCTCTCTGTTGAAATCGTCCATTCTTTGTCTGGCGTTATTTCTCTCCTCAATGAACTTCGTTTGTTCCTCTTCTATAGTTTTGAGTTCATCTTCTTTTTCTTTTATTTGACCTTCAATTTCTTCTAACTTCTTTTCGAAGTCATTTATTTGTACAGTATACTTATGGGCACTGAGTTTTTTCTCTTCTTCGCTCAATAGATTATATAATATAGCGTTGTTTCTTTGCTTCTCAAGTTCATTAACTTGCTTCTTTATCTCTTCGATCCTAGCGGAGGCTACCTCTATCTTCCTTTCAGCCTCGTTTAACTTGACCTTGGCATCAGCCTTTTTCTGATCATATTCACTAATGCCGACCAGATCTTCCAATGCACTCATTCTCTCGTTTGGAGTGAGATCGCTAAGACGAGTGGCTGTACCTTGTAGTACAATGTTATATCCTCCTGCTGTAACGCCAACCATCTCAAGGAGTTCTACAACTTGTCGTCTGCTAGTCCTTTTACCATTTAACATATAGTCGCTTTTACCATCTCGATCCAT
>JAFGAP010000022.1 GCA_016933635.1 Kosmotogaceae bacterium | reverse complement strand
TAGGCCCTGTATCCT
Source organism: Kosmotogaceae bacterium (assembly GCA_016933635.1). Lineage (GTDB taxonomy): Bacteria > Thermotogota > Thermotogae > Petrotogales > Kosmotogaceae > Mesotoga. The sequence continues at coordinate 1,203 of JAFGAP010000022.1, read as the reverse complement.
ACCCTGTCTTGGGAAACCGGAGGAAACAGGACCATGATACCCGTACAACTCTTGGAAGATTACCTTATCGATCAGAAGGATGGACTAAAGCAGCTATTAACCTGGTTCTTGAATCTTGTAATGCAGCTGGAAGCGATGCAGCAAGTAGGCGCAGAACCATATGAGCGAGTTGAATCCCGAAAAGCTCTTAGAAATGGCTACAAAGAACGATCTCTTAAGACAAGAGCAGGAGAACTCAAACTCAAGAAGCCTCAGTTCCGCGAGATATCCTTTGAGACGAAAGTCTTTGAGAGATACTCGCGTGTGGAGCGGGCTCTGATCAACGCCGTGATTGAATCATATCTGCAAGGAGTCTCAACCAGGAAAGTTAAGGATATCGTTTCTCAGTTTGGTATAGAAGAACTTTCTGCGTCTAGCGTTTCTAGGATCGCTAAAGAACTGGATGAAAAGGCAGAAGAATTCCTGAAAAGACCAATTGAACGACCTATTCCTTACCTTTTTGTAGATGCAAGCTACTTTAAGGTAAGAACTGATTCGAGGTATGTTACAAAAGCATTTCTGATCGTTACAGGGATCAGAGATGATGGTTATCGCGAGATACTGGGTGCAAGAATAGCAGACGGTGAAGATGAACTCTTCTGGTCAGGATTCTTTCAAGATCTTCTGGATCGAGGTTTATCCGGAGTGAAGCTCGTAATATCAGATGGTCATAAGGGAATCCAGAAAGCGGTAGAGAAACCTTTTCTAGGCGCTTCATGGCAAATGTGTCATGTTCATTTCGTGAGAGCCGTTTTGAGAAATGTTGCCAAGAAATATCAAAAAGAGATAGCGGATAAGCTTAAGATGGCTTTGGAGGACGAAACCAAGATGCATGAACTTGTTTTAGATCTGGAGAATAGAGGATACTCCAAATCTGCGGATACCATTGAACGCTTCCGGTTTAGTTTAGGGAATTATAGGGCATTTCCAAGGGAACACTGGAGACGGATCCGGACTACCAACGGACTGGAGAGAATCAATAAAGAGCTGAAAAGAAGAACGAGAGTCGCAGGTGCATTTCCAAACGATGAATCCTTCATGAGGATAGGGGTCTCGCTACTAATCGATATCAATGAGGAATGGCTCACAACTAAAAAGTATTTATCTATGGACTTGGAATGATTGGGTGGGATACAGGGCTGTTGAATTTACAGAAATTTCGGC
>JAFGAP010000021.1 GCA_016933635.1 Kosmotogaceae bacterium | reverse complement strand
GTGCAACGTACCTGACGGTTTCTATCACTTCGATTTGCCACTTTCCATAGATAATCAACAAGCAGTTCTAGAAAAGGCTGGGTTCAGGCCTGTAAGACACCATGCAAGATACGGGAATACCAGTATTTTTGTTTCGCGAAAGCCCGTATCAAAATGAAGATGAATCTATTGAAGACAATGAAGAGCCACTGGCTCTCCATTTTGGTATTCAGAACAGAATATTGTTTACTGCGTTCAAACAATTATGTTGATTATCTTGTCTTGAACGTAGATGATCTTTCTTATTGACTTTCCTTCAAGCATTTTTGAGAGTTTTTCGTCGGCCATTATCGCTTCCATTGCCTTCTCCTGGGACGCATTCTGAGGAAGCACGACCTTTCCTCTCATCTTTCCAGTGATCTGGACAGGCAATTCCGTCTTGGCCATAGATGCGTACTTCTCATAACCATATGGGAATCCATCGTCAAGAATTGTCTTCTTCTTTCCACCTTTCATACTGTAAATCTCTTCACAAACAAACGGTGCAAATGGAGAAAGAAGCTTCGCCATATCTATGACAAGCTGTCTTTCGATAGAAGTCTCTTTCGAAGCCTCATTAACAAACTCCATGATAGCGGCAATTGCCGTGTTCGGCTTGATGTTGTTGATTGAATACTCTACTTTCTCTACAGTCTCTGACATTTTTATCTTCAACTCGGTAGAACTTTTCCCTTCAGGCATAGTAGCGATGTCCCATACTCGATTGAGAAATCTCCTCATTGCGTCCATCCCGCTGTCTCTGAAATCTCCACCTTCTAGAAAAGTACCCATGAACATCAAGTAGGTCCTTAGAGCATCTACTCCATGGGTCTCAAAATACTCGTTTGGATTGACAATATTGCCCTTGGACTTCGACATCTTCTCTCCGTCCTTAATTATGAGCCCGTGACCTCTGAATGAGGTGAATGGCTCCTCGAAAGGAAGAAAGCCGATATCGTGAAGCGCCATTGCTAGAAATCTCGAGTACATGAGGTGCAGGGTAGCGTGTTCATTTCCCCCTATATACATATCGACCGGGCACCACTTCTGAACCAGCCCATCATCAAAAGGTGCACTGTCATAGTTCGGTGAAAGATATCTCAGATAGTACCAAGCCGAATCAAGGAAATTGTCGGATACATCGGTTTCCCTTCTAGCAGGTCCTCCACAAACGGGACAAATCGTGTTGACAAACTCTTCATTCTTTGCCAAAGGAGACTTACCGCTTCCGTCCGGTATATAATCATCGGTATTTGGAAGAGTTACTGGCAGTTGATCTTCCGGCACCGGAACAGTTCCACACTTGTCACAGTAAACAACTGGTATTGGGGGACCCCAATAGCGTTGTCTTGATATACACCAATCATGAAGATGGTAATTCACCGAATCCTTTATACTATCGCTCACTTCATCTATCCTCTCGATAAAGTCAACGCTGAGCATGTCCGAGTACTTTCCGCTGTTGATCATCTTTCCCTTCTCAGTATAGGGCAACTGTGAGGGATCACATTCGATAACCTGTTTTATCTCCAGTCCATACTTCTTCGCAAAGACATAATCTCTCTCGTCGTGTGCCGGGACGGCCATAACAGCGCCCGTTCCGTATTCTGCCAGAACGTAATCTCCTATCCAGATTGGAAGCTCCTCACCCGTAAGAGGGTGAACGGCGTAAGAACCGGTGAATACACCATTCTTGGGGCGCGAAATGGATGTTCTTGTAGCAAGATCCATGTTCTTGACTTCTTCTTTGAAGTTTTCAAAGGTCTCCAGCGTTGAAGGTGTGATTAGCTTGCTGACCATACCGTATTCAGGAGCAACAACTATGTAAGTTACTCCAAATATCGTATCTGGACGGGTGGTAAAGACATCTATCTGCTCATTCATTCCTTGTACTTCAAAAGAGATTGTAGCTCCGGAGGATTTGCCTATCCAGGCCCGCTGAAGATTCTTGGTTGTATCAGTCCAGTCAAGCTTTTCCAGGTTAGATAGCAGCTTCTCTGCGTACCCTGTGATTTTGAAGAACCACTGACTCATTTCACGCTTCTCAACTTCGCTGTTGCACCTTTCACAACGGCCATCGATAACCTGTTCATCGGCAAGCACCGTTTTGCACGATGGACACCAATTCACATTCGATGAGCGCTTTTCTGCAAGTCCATTCTTGAATAACTGTATGAATATCCACTGCGTCCACTTGTAGTACTCTGGAGAGGAGGTTATCGCTTCGCTGTTCCAATCGAAGATATTCCCGATCTTTTTCAGCTGCTCTTCTCTGAAATACTCTATGCTCTTCGGGGTGAGTTCTGCGGGATGTCTCCCAACTTTCAAAGCATAGTTTTCACTATGAATTCCGAAGGCATCGAAGCCAATCGGTTCAAATACATCATAGCCCTTCAGTTTCATGAATCTTCCATATACATCCGAACCTATGAAGGAAAACATATTTCCTATGTGAAGTCCCGCTGCGGAGGGATAGGGAAACATCATGAGGTTGTAGAATGGTCGTTCGGCCTTCCCAAGATCTATATTAAATGGTTTTTCCTTAGCGTAATACTCATGCCATTTCTTTTCGATCGCCCTGAAATCGTACATATGCTACCTCCCCGAATCAATGTAAAGCTTTAGAAAAGCAACTTAGATGGATTATAACATGCTAGTGTTACTGAATTTGGGATGACAAACACGGTCGATCAGTGATGTACGAGTCTTCATTCGAAAAGCATGTTTAAGACTCGTTTATCGAGGTTTTCAGGGATTTCCCGATGGTGTCCTGCATGATCTAGGCAAAGTGGAAAATTTCGTTTTCAAGCGCTGGAAGCAGAATTGTTCAGAAAAGGGGTTTTCAGAATCGGCACCTGTGAATGTATAATTGTCTTTGAACGCGAAATCTTTGAAAAGGGGGTAAGAGAATGAAGAAAACGTTGTTGATTACTCTTCTGCTGGGATTCTTGCTATTTGTCTCCGGCTGCTTTAAGATCAACAATCCACCGGTAATATCGTTGACAGGCTCCGTTTCGGAAGGGCAGGAAATTGCTCCGATGACGCTTGTCACTTTCGAGTGGGAAGTAACTGACTTCGATGACACGGAAGTCACTTCTGAGTTCAAGCTCTACAAGAATGGGGCTGAAGTTCTGTCTGTAGTAGACACCGGCGAAGCGGTGTACGCTCTAGACGAAGAGGGAAAGTACGTCGCAGAGGTTGTGGCGACCGATTCGATGGGTGCTCAATCGAAGGAGACGATTTCTTTCAAAGCCACGAATCTCAAGAGAGAACTCTTCCAATCTGGAGCAGGATTGATGTACTTTGACTACAGCGACTATTTCCAGTATATCGAAGATGAGGCTTTCGGTATCAGGTTTTACAAGACTGCTTCAGAGGAAATTGTCCCTGCCGAAGAGGTAACGGTAAGGAAGCGCCTGAACCTGCTAGACACCAATGATGATGGCATTTATGACACATGGGAAGAAATACCGAATGACAGGCCCGATCTCCAGACATATGTGTATCTTCCTGGTTATTTGATAGCTTATAACACCATATGGGTGCCTTACGGATTCGAGTATGGTGAAGAATCAATAACAGCCTATTATTTGGGCGTAGAGGGGCCCTATAGCGGCTACGTTCTGTTCTACCAGTTTGCTGAAGTCGGATTTGATCTCAACACTGTCTATGCTCGCTGGATAGAAGCTCACGTTTTCGGATACACGCTTAACGACTACGGAGAAGCTTACAAGGCCTTTGCCTTAAGGGAGAGGTATGACTCTGATGAAAAACCTGTGATCAGCCTTTCAACTCCTGACAGCGATATAGGACCCGGCGATTCATTTACCGTTGGTGTATTGACAGAGAATGTTGCGAGTTTTGCCGATCTGTATGATGTCAGATATATTCAACTCTCTCTGTGGAACAGCGAAGGTTTGGTTCTCGAAAGCGTCGAATTCGGAAACTTCATGTCAGGTCTGAAGGATGTTGGAACATTCAAGAGTAGTGATGAGGCTGTCACCCTTTACAAAGCCTTCCTAAACGGGGCAGATGAAGCTGAAGCGACCGACGATGTTTTTGCGACTCTCACTTTCTCGGTTCCTGAAGATTTCGAAGGTGAAGACATTGCCGTGGGACTGGCGTACGAAGGTTACTGGGATACGTACGGCACTTATCCTGACTTACCAAATCCCGCTTTCAGAGATGTAGACAATGGTTCGGTTGACGGTTTTATAGTTGATCACGAACCGATTGTCTTCTTGGAGTAAAGGGGGGATGACCATGAAGAAAATATTGGTAGTATTACTTTCGGCTTTGTTCTTATACTCGTTTGCATTTGGTAACGTTGCAACTCAGGTAGGATCGATAGAGTCAGAAATCAACTCGGCGATATCAAGCATGAATCTCAGCTGGAAAGCAGATCTAAAAGAGAGCTTCGTTGCAAAGCTGGAGACAGCGAACATCGGTGACGTAGAAGTGATTTTCGAGAAACTCAATGGCTACATAGACCTTCCAGATGAAGTGCGCGAGAGATTCATCGAGTATTTGAAGCTGTCATACATAGAAGAGATGGATGAATTCTCTATACAGGGAATGACAACTACTGATGATCTTATGATGTCGACTTTCGTTCTTCTGGAACCTCGTGCAGTAGCGGAGAGCAGTTTCGTAAGGCTCGAACCCGTACGGGATCAGTTCATCCATGGCAGCTGCTGGTCCTTCGCCACTGTGGGTTCTTTTGAGAGTGCTTTGGCGGTGCAGTCTTTTGGGATGAACGGCAATGTGGATAATACTTTCGATTATTCCGAAAGATGGGGAACTTATCACAACATTGACTGGGATATATACAGTTTTTCTCCTGACAATTATGTTCAGGATAAGAACAGCCTTGAGGGCGGTAACAGTTATTTTGCAATGTACAACCTAATTAGGTACGGAATGATGGAAGAAGAGTATGCCCCGTATTCTGAAGTCTATTTGGACCCCAGGGAGGAAGTCCCTCTGCCTCCCTCGGCATACAATGCTCCACTCTTGAAGTCGTCACGAACCGTTATGATCCCTCCATCCACATCGGCAGCTGAGCTGGGGTACAGCTATGAAGACTACTTAAACATGATCAAGACAGCGCTTTCAGATTACGGCTCTCTTGCTGTCTCTTTCTCAGTTCCCTACAGTTTCAACTTCTATTCCAAGGGAATCTATTCTCCTGTAGAAGGGGACTACAGTACAGGCGGACATGCAGTTACTCTAGTCGGATGGGCAAATGCCACAGATCTCGACGATGTTATTCTAGCTGGCAAGACAAATCCAGATGCAACTCCTATTCTGGACGAAGAGATTGAAAGCTACACATATGTCGATCCAACACAGGCGGCCTCGCCGGTTTTCACAACCACCACGTTCTGGATAATAAAGAACTCCTGGGCCTACGACTGGGGAGACGGTGGTTACTTCGTGATTCCGGCTATCAGTGAAGAACAATACGAAAGTGGGCAGCTGGGCTTCTGGGAAATTGAAGGAAGAGAGATGTACCTGCCAATATTCGATGATCTCGCTCATCATGAAGGTGACGATCTTGACGTCAATAACGATGGCTTTGTTGATACGAAAGATTTCGAGTATCTAGTTGAGAAGATCGGTTCTGCTGAAGCAGACGTTATAAGCGCTTGCGACATTTCCTTCCCCAAAGATGGAAAGATTAATGGTGAAGACGTAGCTGCTTGGGTATTCCTGTATAACAACAGATAGATAGACCGAAAAATCTCTTAAGAAGAACCCCTAAGCGGGTTCTTCTTTTTTTTGCTATCATTCAGAAGTCTCTCTTCTGGCATAATTGTTGTGGAGGTGAGCGTTATGCAGGAAGAAATAGTGCTGGACATAATGATAGAGATTCCGAAAGGGAGCAGGAACAAGTACGAATACGACAAGAAACTTCAAAGAATAAGATTCGACAGGACTCTGTTTTCTGCTGTCCATTATCCCATGGATTACGGCTTCATCCTCAACACACTTGCTGAAGATGAGGATCCGCTGGATGCGATGGTTTTGCTGTGGGAGCCAACCTTTCCTGGCTGTCTCATAGAGGCAAAGCCCATAGGCGCATTCAAAATGTGGGACGAGAAGGGACCAGATGAGAAGGTCCTTTGTGTTCCGATTCATGATCCGGTCTGGAATTACATTGAGAAGCTCGATGACGTTCCGCCTCATTTACTTAAAGAGATAGAGCATTTCTTCTCCGTATACAAGGATCTCGAAAAGAAGAAAACGGGTATCGAGGGCTGGGTAAGAAGGGAAGAAACGCTGGAAATAATCGCCGCATCGAGGGCAAGATATCTTGAAGAAACTCAGAATTCTTGAGATACCCGACAGGACGATATCCCAAAAAGCGTTTATTATTGAATTAGGCAGAAGAAAGGGGAAGTTCTATGTATGATTACGTGATTTGGGATTTCGGAGGTACACTTTTCAACACTTATCCAGCGGCAGCGGAAGTATTTCAGAGAGTTCTTGAGAAGTATGATACCAAAGCCTCAATAGATGAAATCCTAGAAAAGCTTAAAGAATCTACGTCGAAAGCTGCAAGCTATTTTGTCAATAAATACAAGCTGGAAAATGGCTTCCTTGAGGATTTCTACCGCATAGAGAATCACCTGGAACCAGAGAGACAGCCTCCTTTTGATACCGCGAAGGAGATATGCGTAAAGATAAACAGGAACGGCGGCAGCAATTTCCTTTTCAGTCATAGGAGCAACTACTCCATGACCAAACTGCTCAATTACTACAACATGCTCGATCTCTTCTCCGAAATCGTATCTGCGGACAGCGGCTTCGCCAGAAAGCCAGATCCTCAAGCAATTATGTACATAATTGACAAATACGGACTTGAAAGAGAGAGAGTTATGACGATAGGAGACAGAGAGATCGATATAGAAGCTGGAAAGAGAGCGGGGATAGCTACGTGCCTTTTCAATCCAGACAATGATCCCCTAAAGACCAGCGCGGACTTCATCTTAACCTCTTTAAGCCAAATTCCCCCCGTCCTCCAGGTTTGCAACAGATTCAGCGGCTGTGAAGGCGATGATTGAAAATCTAATATGGGATTTCGACGGGTCGTTATTTAACACCTATCCCGCTATGGTGAGACTATTCAAGCAGGCTCTGGCAATTCACGGATGCGATGCTTATGAAGATGAGATACTTTCACTGATGAAAGAGACGCTGGGAAAGACCGTCGATTTTTATCTGGATCGTGGAGTCGATTATGCTTTCTACAAAGACTTCAAAAGAATGGAGGAAGAACTGAATCCAGTCGAACAGCCTCCATTCGATGGCGCCCGTGATTTATGTTCGAGAATTAAGAGAGATGGTGGAAAGAATCTAATAATTACTCATCGAGCTAGAAGGACAACTTTCAAGCTGCTAAATTACTTCGATATGACCTCCCTATTCAGCGAGATTGTCACAAGGGAAAGCGGATTCAAACGAAAGCCCAATCCAGATGCTTTTATAAGTACGATTAGAAGACACAGGCTAGAACCAGCATCAACCCTCTCCATTGGCGATAGAGATCTGGATGTTATGGCCGCAAGGGATGCGGGAACAAGAACCTGCTTCTTTTCGCAAGATGGATCGAAACCTTCGATAGATGTCGACTACATAGTCGACGATCTACTGCAGCTGGAGCGGATTATCCAAGAAGATCCATTATAGAATCGTGGCGAAAACT
>JAFGAP010000179.1 GCA_016933635.1 Kosmotogaceae bacterium | reverse complement strand
TACGCCCTGTTGGGAGCCCTCTATCAGGGGTAGACTTCTAGTGTATTCCGGGTCGGACAAAAGCCTTCCGATCTCAGACCATAATTCCCTCCCCTCAAAGGTCCAGTGCGCACGATCGACGTCACTTTTACAATACTTCTGACCATATTCCTTTTCGATCACTTCCAGGACGGCACCGACTTGATCGGCCAACACGCCATCGATATCCACAGCAATCTTCAACTCACGCGCCTCCGGTTTTACGCCGCTGGATCATCTTTATACAATCCAATCTCTCTCTATCTCACTTCACTAAATAGATGTTGGTTTTTCTGCATCGCGCCACGAACCGGCTCCTCGAACGACGGCGGCTCCTCGAACGACGACATCGACGGGCCTCTATCTTATGGGCTTCTCTCCTCTGGCCTGGGCTCTTTTCCGTCTTTCTTCCTGCTTATTCTTCCTCTCTTTCTCCTTAGCAGTGATCTCCTTATTCTTCTTGAAGGGGTTGATCATGATAGATCCCTCTCGCTTATCACGATTAATAACCACATTAGATCTGATCGTATTAATTCATTCTGATGCTGATTCGTCCGATCCGAGAAAGAATCAAGTATAAGAAGTCGGTCTGGCGATGAGAATGGTTCCGAGTGATCTCCACTAGCCCCTCCTTAACACAACCAGACATCGACCGATAATGATAACAAGAGCGGCAATATCCAGATCTTGCACATCTCTTCAACTTCTCTTCCTCTTTAGCATCTGATTTTTGACGGCTTAAAGAATCCTCGCCGTACCGAGTCCGGTTCCTGTAGTTTCAGGAAGCATACGACCCTCGACCACAAAAAACTTTTTAGTTAATCGTGACTGTATTACTTGGGGAGTGAGATGTGATGAAGATTCGAGCGTTAGTTCTCAACGGCAAAATATTCCGGTTTTGATGCCGGGAGAAGAATTGCCCATATGAGGTGAATGAGATGAAGAAGATGAAGATGAAAAGTTGGGTCGCACGAATCGTAGCATTAAGCGTGCTTCTCATTGCATTTGGTATGGCATCTTTGGCTCAGGAAGACGCAACGATCCTTCTACCTGCCGACGTGAACATAACAGTAGAGAACGAAAACGAGAACGCAACCATTGAAGTCGTGCCGCTCACCAACACCCGACAGGTTCTTGTACTGTCCGGAACAGACCCCAGCATCTTTGATCGTGGCCTATTCCCTAAGAGTACGACTGGTTATGTCTCAAACTCGGATTATACTGCAAGTATGAACGCGTTCCTCTCGGGCAATGAGACTGCAACCTACCCCAGCGGAAAGGTGGCCACTATAGGTCTCGTCCACTTAGCATCAAACAGATAGGGTCCGAGCCCT
>JAFGAP010000178.1 GCA_016933635.1 Kosmotogaceae bacterium | reverse complement strand
GCTAGACGAGTTTCAGAATTCTCTGCAGTCGAAAGGATTGGAAGTCACAAGGATACGTCGAAGCCAACCCGAAGATCGCAGAACTGAAGGTCTACGCCTCGCGACGATGCACAGGGTCAAAGGACTAGAATTCGACAAGGTAATCATTGATCTATCCAATGAGAGCGTTTGCCCACCATCTCAAACATCTAGACCACAAAAAGGCACCGGATCAAACCAAGACCTCGAATTTTTAAAACGTGCTTTGGTCTACGTAGCATCGACGAGGTCAAAGCAAGATTTGGTTGTCCTTTGTCTGAGCTGACTTTTTCATGTCATTCTATCAAGCAATTCTTCCGTATTTGTATTACCTTCGTCGTTTGATTCTTCCCGCCTGTTGCAACTCATATATCTTCCCGTGGACCTGACCCCTAGTCAAATCCATTCTTAATGCAATTTCTATATATGTTAGGCCCCTTCTATAAAGACCAATCAACCGCCTTTCCCTTGCCTCTGTCCAAGTCATTCTACTACCTCTCTTACCTTTCTTCCTAATTTGGTGAGCAGCCTTTCTACCACGCGACCTTACTCTCCTACCCTTTGTTTTTCTTCTTCTCTTTATTATCTTTGTAGTTTGCTTCCGAACTCTTCCCACCTTAATGGCGAGAGCCTCATTCTCAATACCTAACCCAACAGAAGTTCCCCTGACGGCGTCGTAAAAGTCGGCAGGTGTGTAAACCTTGAACTCCTTTTCCTCCGACCCGAATTGAACCTTGAACCAGACTACCTCCAATTCCTCTGTACCGCCAGAGACCCGTCTTCCTCGAAGGCCTCTCCCGATCATCTGCCAGATCAATCGTTCAGAACGTGTCCATCGTGTCACAATAATCCGCTCTACGCTTGGCACGTCCCAGCCCTGTGCCAACATCTCCACGCATATGCATGTCCTACATTTCGGGTCAGTACGAAAGCGACGAACTCCGTACCATTTCACCATAGGTTCCTGTCTCGAGTGAACCATCACAACTGTGTTTTTCGCATCATCTTGAAGTTTTCTGTTTATCTGATCGAAGAGAATCTCCGCGTGCGCTATATTTCGGCAAAATACGATTGTCTTCGGACCATTTGGGTTATTAACATTCGCGGCGATCCACTTGTCTATCTCCTCGATAACCTCCCGGACGACTTTTGGCTCTTCGAACGGCAGGCCATGTCTTCTAGGTCTTGACTTTCTTATATTTCTCTCCTCTTTTTCTTCTAGCATTTCAAAGCGGTTTTCAAAGCGATTGATTAGGCTACTTTTTTTCTTCCACTGTAGGACAATCGGGCTACCGTTTCTTGTTAGTACAACACACCGGAATTTAGGACGTGCAAGAACCGAATTAACAGAAGAATCTATTGACCAATATTCCTCAAATGACTTTTTGATGTAGACCGGGTAGTGTTCGAGGAAAGCTGCTGTCTCCTCACTTTCTCTACTTCCTCGGAAAGCAGTAGCGGTCAGTCCCACACAAAACACACGTTTCTTGCCGGACGATATGATCGACTCGATAACCTGTGACCATCCCCTGGCAGGCGCGTGATGGGCCTCGTCGAAGAAAAGAAACTTCACTGAAGAGCCAGATCTTCCAAAGTATTTAAGTCTTGAATGCTTGACATTGATGGACGCAAGTGCAGTTTTACTTGCAAATAGTACCCCATGGTTATTACGCGTCTCGTCTAACTCATAGAAATCCTCATTAAAATATGCATTACGCTCTTCATTGAGGCGACTGTGCCAGACCCTCATTGAAAAATCGTGCCGCTTCATAACCTTTCGAGAATCCGATTCTATTTCTATATTTTCTTTTGTCCAATTTAGTCTGAAAGCAATAGTACTGCGGCCATCTCTACTCACTGGAGGACATATTGCCTGCGCCATCTGGTATGCCTGATCTGCAAGAAGTGCGTTAGGAGCCACGAATACTGCGCGGACAGGAATATCTCTCTCGTAGCATGAGGTAATTTTGTCAAATAGCAGTCTGAGTACCACAACTGTTTTTCCTGCTGCAGGTGGCATGACAAGAAGGCCTCTTGAGGAATGATTTGACCTCGATTTACTTTTGAGCAAGTCAAGCGCTTCCTGTTGGTAGGAATCAAGCAAGAGTTCCTCTTTAATACTGCGCGCAGTGAAACAAGCCTGCTCTTCAGCATCGACTGGGAGTGCGTCCCTGTTTCCTAAAGGCTTTGACGCGTCCAAGAAT
>JAFGAP010000177.1 GCA_016933635.1 Kosmotogaceae bacterium | reverse complement strand
CCGGGTCAACGTTATCCACATTTGCATACATTGTAAAGAATGAAAAGACGCTGTGAAGCGTTCCAAAGAACTTGCTGAACGTATCCTTGACGCCCTCTTCGTCGAACTTTGTGGGCACCCAGGGTGGCGAGACGGCAAGTAGATACCATCTCAAGGTATCGGCGCCGTATTTCTCTATAATCTTCCATGGATCGACCGTGTTGCCTTTTGACTTTGACATCTTCTGCCCGGTCTTATCGAGAACTAGATTGTTGACCAGAACGTTCTTGTACGGCGACTGCCCAAAAAGGAAGGTCGAAATAGACATGAGCGAATAGAACCAACCTCTAGTCTGATCAATTCCTTCACAGATGAAATCGGCCGGGAAAAGATCGCCCATAAACTTATCTTTGTTTTCAAACGGGTAGTGATGTTGTGCGATCGGCATCGCGCCAGAATCAAACCAGCAGTCAATGACCTCAGGAGTTCTCGTCATCGTGCCCCCACATTCGCATCGCAAATGAACATCGTCAACGTAGGGCCGATGAAGCTCAATGTCTTCCGAGATGTCCTCTATCGCTCTCTCGACAAGTTCCTTTCTAGAACCTACCGATGCCAGTTTTCCGCACTCGTCGCACTTCCATACATTCAGAGGGGTTCCCCAATATCTGTCTCTTGAGAGAGCCCAATCGACCATATTCTCGAGCCAGTTTCCAAAGCGCCCCTCCCCGACGAATTTCGGGTACCAGTTGACGGAGTTGTTCACTTCGATCATCTTATCTCTATATTCAGTGGTCTTTATGTACCACGATTTTCTTGCGTAATAAAGAAGCGGAGTGTCGCATCTCCAACAGAAAGGATAAGAGTGAGTGAGGCGATCCTTTTTGAATAATAGATTCATCTCTTTCAAGTAGCGGGTGATCAAAGGATCGGCTTCTCTTACAAACATTCCGGCCCATGGAGTGACTTCTTCGGTGATCTTCCCCTCTTTGTCGACAAGCTGAAGCAAAGGAAGACCGAATTTCCTTCCCAGGATGTTGTCATCCTCACCAAAGGCGGGGGCCATATGGACGATGCCGGAACCATCCTCAAGCGAAACGAAATCGCCATATACTACGTAAAAGGCCTTCTTATCTACTTTTGCAAAGGGTATTAGCTGCTCGTATTCAAGATTCACGAGGTCCATACCTTTGAGTTCTTCAACTATTCTGTAATTGCTCTCTTCACCAAGAAGCGCGTTCAGTCTTTCCTTAACGAGGTAGTAGTACTCGACTTCGCCTCCGTCCACTGTCACTTCAACCTTGACATAGTTGAATGCTGGATTTACCGCAAGAGCGACGTTTGATGGAAGTGTCCATGGAGTCGTAGTCCAGACAATGAAGTATTCGTTGTCTTTTCCTTTAAGACGGAATTTGACATAGATTGAATCTATGGTCTCATCCTTGTAGCCCTGGGCGACCTCGTGAGAGGCGAGCGGAGTTCCGCACCTCGGGCAGTAAGGCATAATTTTGTGGCCTTCGTAGATATAGCCCTTATCGAAGTACTGCTTGAGTATCCACCAGACCGATTCGATGTAATCATTGTCCATCGTGATGTATGGATGTTCCATGTCGATCCAGTAAGCTATGCGTTCAGTCATCTTCTTCCACTGGCTCTCATACTTCCATACAGATTCCTTACACTTCTGATTGAATTTCTCTATGCCAAAGTCTTCTATCTCCTGCTTGGAGGAGAAACCCAGCTGCTTTTCAACTTCAATTTCCACGGGAAGACCGTGAGTGTCCCAGCCTGCCTTTCGCTTCACCTGGTATCCCTGCATAGTTTTGAAACGGCAGACTGCATCTTTCAACGTTCTTGATATAACATGATGAATTCCAGGCATGCCATTGGCAGTCGGGGGACCCTCGAAGAAAACAAACTCGGGGCTTCCTTCCCTCTCTGTTACACTTCTAGTTGCAAGATCATCTTTCCGCCAATAGGAGAGTATCTCTTCTTCTCTCTCTGCTGCAGGACGTTTGAGGTCTACATCTTCAAACCTTGGCATACTTCGTCTCCTCCTGTCTTGAAGTATTCGTCAAATCATATAGTTCAATTATGAATGTTTTCGGCAATATTTGCTTTAAGGAAAAAATAACATGAAGCGTGCGAATGAAGAAAAAGGACAGTCTGTCTGTCCCTGAAGAGCGCTCTAACCTGTAATCCCCGGTTCCGAAGTTGTCTCCAGCATTAGCTCTTCTCCTTCTCAAATGTTTCCGTCACTTATAGATAATATACTACATCACATTGGAGACTTGTCAACCAAATAAGAATACTGACAGGAGTTACAGCCAGCTAAATTGACGAATTTGAATTCTATTTCTCCCAGCAAAAGTACTACGGTTGGTTTTTTCTCACCACTCCTTCTTCGCACGCATATATGCAAGATCCAATTCATATGGCCATTCCCAGAAATCGGACTCGCCCTTTTCCTTCGCTTTCAAAGCTTTGTAGACTCTCTCCCTGCTTAGGGGATAGCTGTGGATCCTCATACCGGTCGCTTTGAACAACGCATTATTGAGTGCCGGAGCCGGAGCGATCATCGAGTGCTCTCCAACACCCCGGTTCCCGTAAGGAGAAATCTCTTCAGGTACTTCCTCCCAGAAACACTCAATCTCTGTTGGAGCGTCCATAATCGTCGCAATTTTGTAATCCGTGAAATCCGGATTCAGCAGTCTGCCCCGCTCATCATACGACATGCCTTCCATAAGGCATGCAGAAAGACCCTGAACGGTACCGCCTTCTATTTGACCCTTAATGTTAATCGGGGTTATCGCCTTGCCGACATCGTAACCCGCGCAGACTTTGTTTGCCACTATCCTTCCTGTGCCGGGATCGACCTCCATATCTATCCCGACCGCGCCAAGCGTGAAATGAGCAACGACCTTCGAGGACTGCCCGGTATCGGGGTCCGGATAGATCAGATCCGGCGGCGTGAACGAACCGGTGCCGATAATCGGTCCGCCTTTCAAAATTCCATCGGGCATCTTAAAACCATTCTGAACTCGTTCGTCTATTCTTTCACTCTTTCCAAGCTTGTGACATTTGACGACTCCGTACTCTATGCTTATTGTTTCAACTGGTGTCTGCCAGTATTCCGCAAACAGCGCAAGGAGCTTCTCTCTCAGTTCGCTGGCAGCTCTTTTCACAGCCATCCCCATTGACCAACAGGATCTGCTGGCAACCGTCTGCCAGTCATAAGGGTGACTCTGAGTGTCTGGATAATATACTTTGATCCAGTCGTAAGGAATTCCGAGTTCTTCAGAGACGATCTGTGCGAAGGCGCTGTATGTACCCTGCCCCATATCCATTGTCGCAGCCAGCACTTCGACGGTCCCATCTCCATTTAGCTTGACAATAGCGGACGAAGAGGCGTCGGCAGGAGTAGCGGGCGCTTTTATTGCCAGTGCTATCCCCTTCCCTCTCTTCCATCCCTTCCTTATTGCCGGCTCTTCATTATGCAAATCCATCTTCTCTACTACTTTGTCAACGATCTTTTCCAGAGCATGGTCGTGCATCGGCATCCCCGTACATGTTGTCTGACCTTTCTTTAGAAGGTTCTTCTTTCTGAACTCGACCGGATCGATTTCGAGTTTGTGGGCGACGATATCCACAACGACTTCTAGAGCGCTCATAAGCTCCGGCAAACCAAAGCCTCTATACGCTCCCCCAAACGGCTTGTTTGTGTAAACCGCATAGCAATCGGCCCACACATTGGGAATGTTGTACGCACCCATTGAAGTGTACCCGGCGCTCCTAACAGGATTTGCACCATACTCGGCTGAGATTCCCGTATCAAACCAGAAAGTGTTACGGATTCCCTGCATAAATCCATCCTCGCTCACTGCCATTTGGATTCTTGCAACGAAGCCCTGTCGAACCCATGAGCTCAACATAACCTCTTCTCTTGGGATGAAGAGCTTCACAGGTCTTCCCTTTAGGTCCTCGTCCATAGCGGCGGCAAGACAGAGAGCCTCGACTGTCATTCCCGCCTTTCCGCCAAAGCCTCCGCCTATCGGAGGGGCAATCACTCGAATCTTATGAAGAGGATAGTTTATTCCTTTTGCAATGATGTCTCTCACTGTGAAGGGAGACTGGGCGCTCGTCCAGATCGTGATCTCTCCGGACCCGGGATCCTGTCTGCAAATCGAACAGAACGTCTCAATGAAACCGTGTGCAATCTGAGGGCACGTAATCGTCTCTTCGAATACATGAGCCGCATGCTTGAAGGCTGCCTCCGTATCCCCCTTTCTAATTCTGAACCAGTTAGCGATATTGGTGTTAGGCTGAGGTGTTATGAAATCAACATGTTCGTACTTATGAAGATTCGGATGAACCAGCACTGAATTGTTCGTTGCCGCCTTTACGGGGTCGAAGATCGCTTCGAGTTCGCTGTACGTTACTTTGACTTTTTTCGCTGCTTCTGATGCTGCCTCTTCCGTCTCGGCAACTACAAGTGCTACGGGTTCCCCAACATATCTCGCTCTTCCAATCGCAATAGGCGTTCTGTCCTTCAAATACAGTCCAAAGTGATGAGGAAAATCCTCCCCTACAAGGACCTTCAGCACTCCGGGAATTTTCAGAGCTTGCGAGTCATCGACTTTCAAGATCTCTCCATGAGCCACAGTAGAACGGACAACCGCTGCGTGAAGTAGCTCGGAGCCGAACCTCAGGTCGTCGGCAAACTGAAGTGTACCTTCGGCCTTTTCTAAGTCATACTTCCTCGGCAGCCACTTCCCTATCCCAGTCTTCGTCTTAATAGTCTTCACGCGTTCCACCTCCTCCGTTATTTCCAGAAAGAATGGCTGCGCTCTTTTTGACCGCTCTGATAATTGCGAGGTAACCAGTGCATCTGCAAATGTTTCCCGTGAGGGCTTCTCTAATTTCTTCATCTGAAGGATAAGGATTTTTCTTCAGCAATGCGTAAGTAGTCATTACCATTCCGGGAGTGCAGTATCCACACTGGATGGCGCCTTCATCGATGAAGGCCTGCTGAATTGGATGTAGTCTTCCTTTCTTCACAAGTCCTTCGACGGTGAGAATGTCGGCGCCCTCGGCCTCCCTGGCAAGAATAAGGCATGACTTTTGGGGAAGTCCATTCATTATCAAAGTACAGGCTCCACATTCTCCCTCTTCACAACCCCTCTTGAGACTGGTAACGCCGTGCTCTCTTAGGGCATTTAGAAGCGTCGTTCTATCTTCAACAACCAGAATTGTCTTACGGCCGTTGAGCGTAATGGTCACACGCTTGTCTTTCATTTCTGAACACCTTCTCCCACAGGACCCTCAAGGCAGTTAGAGATCGCCCTTCTTGTCAGTTCGGCTATCATTTCGATCCTGTATTCTCTGGAGGCTCTCACATCCGTAATGGGATCGACCACATCGGACGCCAATCCAGCTGCTTGCTCTATTACATTGTCATCTATGTTTCCGCAAGAGTTAAGCAGCTTTTCCGCCTCAGTGGCTCTAAGGGGTCTAGCAGAAACGGCGCAGAAAGCGATTCTAAACTCTCTGTTATCACCCTTGAAGAGGGTACAACAGACGGCAGCCTGAGCAATATCCAGAGCCTCTCTTCTTATTGCTTTTAGGTAACAACCACTGGTCTCCACTACTGGAAGCGAGATCCTTATTCCTGTGACTATCTCATCGGCTCCAAGAGAAGTTCTCTTTGGTCCGATAATGAACTCCGAGACCGGAACCTTTCGACTGCCATTCGTTCCCGTGATCTCGACTTTCGCGTCATAGCAAACCAGAGGAGCGATCATATCCCCTGACGGAACTGCGGAACAGATATTTCCGACAACTGTGGCACGATTCCTTATGAGTGGATCCGAGTGTGACTTGCATGCCTGAACCAAAGCGGGGAAGTAACGATTCAGTGAGTTGTCTTCGATGACTTCGCTGAGAGTCACCAGTGCTTTGACTTCGACGTTATCTTCGTTCATTATTATTCCCTTGAGCTGTTCCACTGCTGTCAAGTCAACTATATAGTCCGGTTCCTTGAGGGACTTATGAAGCCATACAATGACGTCAGTGCCACCGCTCTTAACTATGGCCTTTTTCCCATGGCGTTGAAGCGTAGACAGAACTTCCGAAATCGAGCGGGGTCTTTCTAAAACGAAGTCACGCATCAGCTATCGCCACACTTTCAATTAGATTCAATTCTCTTCGTCGAAAGCTACAATTCTGCTTATACACGACTCTCCCCCAACGAACCTCCACGGGAAACAGCCGATAACCATTCTCTTGTTAAGAATTTTGTCTATCTCTCCGCCGACGTTCTCCGCGTGAATAATGTCATATGGGAAGAGAAGCACGTGCATCAACTGATAGTCTTCGTCAGGAAAGATCTCTTCGAGTGACTTCCCGTATCTCTCATGCATATAACGATCACACTCTCTTGCCTGAACCGGCATCCAGTCACGAATCTTCGTGTTCATTGGATGGTCGGCCGAACCACAGTCGACACCTATCCACTTAATCTTCTTCATTTTGCACCACTCTGCGAATTCCCTGGTTGGTCCGGGGTGTTTTATCATGTATCTTATTTCGTCGGCCTCAGGCTGATCGTAGGCATATTTGTGGTATCCAGTGTTGATAATAAGAATATCGCCTTCTTTCACCTCTACTCTCTCTTCGATGTCCTTGGAAGTGTAGATTCCATAGTCTTCTGCGATATCCGAAAGATCGACTATTACTCCGGGCGCAACAAGTTCATTGAGAGGTATGCTCGCGATGTCTCTCCCATGAGTGCAGAAATGCAACGACCCGTCCAGATGAGTCCCAACATGGTTGGAATGTGTAAGAAGCTGTCCGTTCGCACCGTTTGGTGCAAGCCTCTTGAAAAACTTGATCTGTAATGGCTCATAGGTTGGCCATGGTGGTGTTAGGTGGCTTATCGGTTGCGATAACTCGTAAACCCTAATCTTGTTCCAGTTCTTCGGTACCATAAACTACCTCCTTTATTTGGAATATTTCTCGACAAATGCTTCAGCCGCCTTGACAAAAGCTTCAGACGGCATCCTAACTATTCCCGCTCCGACCTGTCCTTTACCGGCCTCTTTGTGAGCCGCCCCAGTGTCGAGGATTGGAGTGATACCCGTTTCCACGACTTTGATCAGATCTATCCCGGTCGGAGTGCCACGGAAGTTCAGTGCGGGAATTGTGAAGTGTTTGTTTTCTCCCACACAGATCTCATACATTTCTCTCGTGTAGTTAACCGCGTCTTGAGGGGTGCCCCCGACGAACTGAACGATCGCAGGCGCAGCGGCCAGTGCAAATCCACCAACTCCATAGGTCTCCATAATTGCGCTATCTCCTATGTCCCGATTTACATCGTCTTTCGTGAAACCAGGAAATAGAAGAACATCGGGCAGAGCAGCCGGACAGGTGAACCACTCTTTCTCTACTCCGGCAATCTGTATTCCGAAGTCGGTGCCGTTTCGAGCCATGATAGTAATCATGCTGGAACCCTCTACATAACCAATGCTGTCGAGTGAGACCTTTGCAGCGGCCATACCGGGATTCAAGAAGAAGTGATCATTGCCCGCCATGAATTTTACAACCCTGGAGAGATTGTGATTGCCCCGTTCTGCGTCTATCATAGAAGGAACAAGAGTTCTAATGAGAAGCGAAGTGGCTGCCCTGTTCCGATTATGGAGTTCATCGCCCATGTGGAGAGACTGAGAGATCAAGCTCTTTAGATTGAGGCCGCCATTATCGCCGACGTATTTTCGTACTCCATTTCTCAAGACTGGATATAGAACCTCACGCATCCAGTTCAGTCTTTCTATGACCTCTTCGCTGAAAGCACCCATTCGCAAGACCTTTCCGAGGCCCTCGTTCAGCGTGGCATAGCTTCTCCATCCCGTATTCTTTTCTTCAACGACCCAAACCGGAAGGTTAGGAGATATTATTCCCGCCATAGGACCGACCGAGTTGTGATGATGGCAGGGTTCAAAAGTGATCTCGCCTTTCGAAGCCAGCTCCCTCGCCTTTTCCGGAGTTTCTGCCCAGCCTTCGTAGAGAATCGCCCCTGTTACGGCGCCTATCATAGGTCCCGACATTCTCTCCCAGGTTATGGGCGGACCCGCATGAAGTATCATTTTCTCTCCGAAATTTGGAATAGCATCTTTGGCCATTCCGAGATCAATAATCTGGGGTTCGGCCTTCAAAAGCTTTTCAAACGCTATAGAATTTGCCTTATCGATGTCATTCAACCTATTCACCTCTCAGTTTCCTCAGTCTATCCATCAACGAACTTCTGGCAAGAGGAGGTCTCCAGTTGACCTTGACTACCGGAACCTCTTGCCCAAGAAGATCGAGATAGAATCTCTCCATTCCGAGGTTTATCACTTTTGGACCACTGTTTAGCAGATCTTTGAACGACAAGGTCAACGCTCCCTTCTTGAAATGAGGCTGGAGGCCAGAAGCGCAGCCCTAGCGTTACTCTCGCAGACTATGACGCCTGCATCTTCCAAAAGAGATATTTGTTTCGCTAGGTCTTGAGGATCTCTGGCTGTACCGCAAACATAAGCCACATAAACCGGCTTAATTCCTCTATTTACCGCTCTGATCGCCTCCGCGACTTCTTGTGATGGGTTTTCAGCACTCCCGTATCCTAGGACTACGTCAAAGAGAACAACAGCCACTGAATTATCTTCCGACTGCTCCTTAAGCTGCTCGGCCCTGAAAGAAGGATCTATCATGGGATGCAGTCTCCCCTGAGTGAACTCGTCTTCTCCGTAGTCTATAAATGAATGACCTATGGGTTTTAGGCTGTTCTTTAGCTTGAACTCTTTCCTGAGAGGCGCATTGCCATATATTGGGTTGATATGAGACTGCGCAATATACTGGGCTTCGTAGCAGAGAGTGCCACCGGTGAAAAGACCCCTGACATATCTTCCTTTAACCCCTCCTGTAGGTCTCCAACCCGAAAGCCTGGCGTACTCGGCTCTCAACTTTTCTCTTGCCAAAGACACATCTTTTCCGTTCAAAATTGCCTCTGCAACGACCGCACACTCCTCGAGTTCTGCCGAATAATGCACGCTAGCTTCGTCTTTACCGTGATCATCTCCCATGAAGCAAATAACACAATTCTTACCAGTCTTTCTCAAAGAATCAAGAATCCTCTCTTTAACCTCCGGATCCGGTGGCTTTCCAACCGCAATAATCAAAGAAATGTCTGGATTATCAGAGAGTTCTCGTATTCCCTTCAGAAAAGATATGCCGCCGACTGTCCTTTTAACGTCTCTGCCTCCCGTTCCGATGCCGTGCTTAACACCGATGCCCCGCCTCGTAAGCTGCACCATTAATTCCTGAAGGCCGGTACCCGAAGCTGCAACGATTCCAACAGGACCCTCAGGACATACATTTGAAAAGCCAAGCCCCTTACCATTAATGACTGCTGTGCCACAGTCCGGTCCCATGACAATTAGGTCGTTCCTGTCAGCAAACTTCTTTATCTTTATCTCATCTTCAATGGTGACATTATCGGAGTAAAGCATGACGTTCAAACCGTTCTTGAGAGCCTTCATTGCTTCGGCCACCGCAAATCTTCCGGGAAGCGATATCAAGGCAAGATTAGCGTCTCTCAGTACAGAGATAGCACCGTCAAGCGTTCCGGGAGAGTACTCGGTGTCCTCTTCTTTTTTCTTCCAGGGAGGAGACGCGAGATAAGAACGGACCGTTTCGAAGATCCTATCAATTTCGTCTTTTACGTAGTCGATCCCGATTAGCAGGTTATCCGGTGAAAAAGACCCCGCTTCGATTTCAAAGCCGGCAGCTTTCATGATTTCTATGTTCGCCTCCGTCGCCATATTCAGCGCAGCATCAACGACACCATCTATTTTCTTCATTTCCTTGGCTACAAGCATCAAAGTTACGCTATCGTAGTATTCTCCTCTAACTACCTCGATCTTCTTCATATGAACCTCCAGAAACGATATCGGCAGTTCTAGTCTTTATTGCTGACTAAACGTTTACTATTCACTCTGACAATTTGACAGACTCTACAAATAGCTTTCACAAAGGACATAATGATCTTGTCAAGTAAGTTGTGGATCACTCCCTCTTTCAATTCCGAAAGCAAAACCCGCAAGCCAGGCTCTTCCGGAGGAGTGCCCCCAATTGATGATCCTTCCCGCCTTTTCCAGGACCTGCAAGGATTCGCCTTCATTTAGCGCTCGTGCAAGTTCTATTCCTCGCTTCCAGAATTTCCCGTCCAGCGCATCCCTGATCATTTCAGACGAAAACCAGGTGGTTTTTCTACTGAGAGCTTCCTCTATCTCACCTGACAACTTATTTGAATTTCTCCCTGCCAACTTGCTGGCCGTAATCCATCCGACAAGAAAATCATCACCTGCCGGCGTGAGACCTGGTCCAAGACCCACCAGTTTGAATGGTTCCTCAAGGTTTTCCAGAATACATTTGAGTTCAGCATTGTCTATTAAGCTTAGCCATTCAAGCCACAATCCCCTAAACTTTCTATCCGGAAGACCGGTTGTTGTCGAAGGGTTGAATTTCACTGCGGCGCCTATAATACCGATTCCAATTTCGTGACCGCTTGCCATGGGAGGAAGCCCCTCTATCAATGCCGATCGCGGCAGATAATCCTCAGCGTCTACCAGAAGTGAGTATCTTCTTCCATGTTCGTCTCTGAAGTTCACGGACTTGCTAAAAGCCGTCTTCACTGTGAGTCTATATGTCCCCTCTTGCCAGTCTGAACTTCTTTCGTAAGGATAGAGGTAAATCATATTATGCCTTTTGCCTTCAGCTCTTCCATCTCCAGATCGTCAAGCCCCAGAATCCCAGCATAAACCTCCCGGTTGTGTTCCCCTAACAGAGGGGCCGGCCCTGCAATCGAGGCAGGCGTATCCGAGAACTTGATCGGCACTCCTGGCATTTTGACATTTCCACATCTGTGGGGAACCTCAACGATCATTTCCCTCGCTTTGAGCTGTTCGTCTTCGAATATATCGGCGATGTTGTTAATCTTTCCACTTGGAATATCAAGCTTCCCGAAGATACTCAACCACTTGTCTGAGGATCGCTTTTCGAGTTCACCTCCAAGGATTTCCATAAGTTCGTCGAGGTTTCTCACTCTTGCAGGATTATTTACGAATTTCGGGTCATCACATATTTCGGGTCTTCCAATTGCCTCGCAGAATTTCTGCCATAGGCTGTCGTTACCGATTGCGATATTGATAATCCCATCAAGCGTCTTGAAAGATGCGAAAGGCGCGATTGAAGGATGCCTGTTTCCTATTGGAACGGGTGCCTCGCCGGTCGCGGCGTACCTGGCGATAGCATTTTCCAAAACTGAGACCATGCTGTCAAGCATTGCCACGTCTACCTTCTGCCCTTTACCGGTAAGATTACGGCTCTGAAGAGCGGCGAGAATTCCGATACAGGCGAAAGTCCCGCAGAAGATGTCTGCAATGGAACTTCCGACCTTTGTCGGGCTGTTTTCGTCGGGACCTGTAATGCTCATTATTCCGCTCAAACCTTGAATGATTAGATCATAAGCAGTTCTATGACTCATGGGACCGGAGTGTCCAAACCCGGATGAACATGTGTAGATAAGTCTCGGGTTGATTTCGCGCAGTCTTTGCGCCGGAAAACCAAGTCTCTCGAATACACCGGGTCTGAAGTTCTCCACAAGTACGTCGAACTTCTCGATAAGTCTTTCAAGGAGAATCTTTCCTTCGGCCGTCTTTAGATTGAGAGTGATACTTTTCTTTCCTCTGTTTATGCTCATGAAGTAGGCGCTGTCATCCCCAACAAAAGGACTGAACGATCTCGAATCGTCGCCCCCGTCTGGCCGTTCTACCTTCACAACTGTCGCGCCCATGTCGCATAGAAGCATTGTGCAAAATGGACCTGCAAGAACCCGCGTTAGATCAAGTACGGAAATACCCTCAAGCGGCTTTGACAAGTTCATCTCCTCCTGTATGGAATCCTTTTTGAAGGCTCAAAAGCGCTCTTACCTTCGTTAAGTATTCCTCTGTAGGAATCAAGATTTCTGTCTTCTATGTGATCAAATATTTGATCTCTTGAAGCACCGGGGGTTATCTTCCTTATAGGATCGGCCTCAAGCATTGCCGAAACGAACTCTTCACAGCCGGATGCTTGTGCGAGCTTCATCCCCGACGGGTGAACAATCATCGATGAACCGAAGAAGTTCGACCCACTTGAATCCTTACCAACGAGATTAGATGCAATCCAGTAGACATGATTGTCATATGCTCTGGCCCTATTTGTAAGTTCCCACTGGTCGAAGGTTCTCAAAAAGGCAGAAGGACGGCAGATAACTTCTGCCCCCTTAAGTGCCGTTACCCTTGCCAGTTCAGGAAAATCCCCATCGTAGCAAATAACTACACCTATCTTCCCGATCGACGTCGAAACCACCAGAGGATCCAATCCCGGAGTTGTCCAACCTCCCGCCGACAGCCTTTCAGTGGGGAAGGGATGCGTTTTCCTATATACACCAAGGATTCCCTCTGGCCCGACGATAGCTGCGCTATTGTATATAGCACCACGTTCTTTGCCGCGTTCATAAGTGGGAAAACAGATGTAAGTATTGAACTCATGAGCCCACCTGACAGCTTCATCTGTAAGACTGCCAGGGATAAAATCTACTACGTCCCAGAGAGACTCTGCGTTTCCAATCGGAGTGAACCCCGTAGTAAAGCTTTCGGGCAAAACCACGAGGGAAGCACCAGTCTCCCTTTTGCAGATGCTTATCAAGTGATATGCCTTTTGAAGATTTACCATGACGTTCATAGGTTCTGCTTCAAATTGAATGGCTGCCGACACAAAGTTTTTCATGATGGACTATCCTTTCATTTAACAAAAAGAGCATCTATATGTCACAATCTAGCACATGAGACGCCTATAAAAGATGCGTTATCTACACACCTCACGGTCTGCAATGGAATTGCTTTCACCATATTGGAAATCCAGCATTAGAGAAAGCATGGAAATAAATATGTTTCTGGAGCAATCTGTTTTCCCTGAATGGAGAGGAATTTGGTAATTGCAGAAGCGAAAGAAAGTTTTCGATACTCTTTGCATTCGCCGAATAAGGCTTCCGATCGGTTTCCTATTACTTATAACCTTCCGCCACTGGAAATCCTATTGTTCGAAAGTCGAAGCATCACTTGACTTGTAACATAGTTAGGTTGTATAGTTGATCAATGAAATTCTGCGAGGGATTATTTATGGTCGACAGCGTATATCTGAATAAACTGAATATGTTCTGGTGGTGGAGCAGCCCCTTCAATGGGGGTTAGCCTTTTGCTACCAGGGTAAACCCATATTGAAGGGGCTCTCATAATCGAGAGCCCCTTTTATTTTGAGGAGGTAGTGGCATGAAGAAGAGAATTGTGGTGAATCTGAAATCGGAGGAGTTGCCGAGAAGCTGGTATAACATAAAGGCTGACTTGCCATTCAAAATGGATCCGCCTTTGAATCCGGCAACAAATGAAGTTATCGACCCCGCAGATATGATGGCGATCTTTCCAAAGTCAATTGTTGAACAGGAGATGAGTGAAGAGAGGTTCATTCCAATTCCGGAACCCGTTCTTGACGAATACGCGGTCTTCCGCCCGAGCCCACTCATTAGAGCTACCTTTCTTGAGGAGTTCTTGAACACCCCGGCGAGAATATACTACAAGTACGAAGGAAACTCCCCCACGGGGAGCCATAAAACCAATACGGCGATTGCGCAGGCTTATTACAACAAGGCCGACGGTATTACCGAGCTTACTACAGAGACCGGAGCAGGTCAGTGGGGTAGCGCGCTCTCTTACGCTGGAAGAAAGTTCGGTCTCACGGTAAGAGTCTTTATGGTCAGAAACAGCTTTCAGTCTAAACCCATGAGACAGCACATGATGAGAATGTTTGACGGCACCGTAGAACCAAGTCCAGGAGAGAATACTGAAAGCGGAAGAAGCTTCTTGAAAGACAGAAAGAACTTCTCCGGCTCCTTGGGAATGGCAATAAGTGAAGCAATTGAAATAGTACTCAACTCGAAGACAAAGAAGTACTCTCTAGGAAGCGTTCTCGATCACGTTCTCCTTCATCAGACAATAATCGGACTGGAAGTCGAGAAGCAGCTTGAAATGCTCGGGGAGAAGCCCTCTTCGATTATCGGCTGCCACGGCGGTGGATCGAATTTTGGTGGAACTATCCTCCCATTTGTCAAGAGAACATTCAGCGGTGACAACATTGAGTTCATTGCATGTGAACCGGAGTCGTGTCCTTCACTCTCGAAAGGTGAGTACAGGTACGACAGTGGAGACTCTGCCGGCTTCACGCCACTCCTAAAGATGTACACCCTTGGAAGAGAATTCGTTCCACCCGCAATTCATGCCGGTGGACTGAGATACCACGGAGCAGCTCCCCTCGTCTCGAGATTGGTGAAGGAAGGAATCGTAACTCCGATTGCCTTCCCGCAGGAAGAGACCTTCAAGGCAGGACTTCTCTTCGCAATGACAGAAGGAATCGTTCCCGCCCCGGAATCATGTCACGCAATCGCTGGAGCTGTACGAAAAGCGATCGAAGCCCGCGAAAGCGGAGAGGAGAAGGTAATTGTATTTACACTTAGCGGAAATGGCGCACTTGATCTATCCTCATTTACAAGCATACTCGAAGCGCATAGCGACGTTCTCAACTTCGATAAGCTGCGTGAATCGAGCATCGTAGAACAGTAACTCTTTGAAAGTCCTTTTGTTAAACGGTTTCGGTAGATCCGCTGTTGCAATGATCGCGTAGAAAATGTTAGAATTGTCTCGTGATCTGAATTCTAGCTAGGGGGTGTACCTGTGAATAAGAAGGAACTTATCGCTGTACTCGCGGAGAAGACTGGAGCAACCAAGAAACTCGTCGGAGACGTAGTGGATAGTTTCATCAGTGTGGTTGGGGAAGAGCTATCGAAAAATGAAGAAGTGAAACTTGTCGGTTTCGGAACATTCGAGGTTACGAAGAGAAAGGCAAGAAAGGGAGTTAACCCTAGAACAAAGGAAGCTATCGAAATTCCTGGCGGAAAGGTTCCGAAATTCAGACCAGGAAAAGAGCTTAAAGAGAAAGTACAATAGCAATTATCCTAACCAATAGAGAAAAGTGGAGCTCAGTCTCCACTTTTTTCATTGGCCCATCTGGAAACGGCTTCAACGGCTTTGCTGTTTTTGAGAACCGAGTAAAGATCAGCCTCTGAAGCTTCCGAAATGCCCTTTACGCTTCCGAATGCCCTCATTAGCGCTTTCTTCCTCTTTGGACCGATTCCAGGAATGTCATCGATCTTTGAGCTCTGAAATCTTCTTTCTCTGAGTACCCGGTGGTAATTAATAGCAAAGCGATGGGCTTCATCATCGATAGATATTATCATTCTCAAGACGGGATGTTCTTCTTTCAGCTTGACTCTGTCCCTGTTATCCAGAAAAACTAGCTCATTGAACTCCTTTGCGAGACCAACAATTTCATATTCTTCAACACCTATCTCTGCAAATGCTTTTTCGACGGCTCTAAGCTGTGGCTCGCCTCCGTCGATCAGGAGAAGGTCGGGGAGCGGGTGCTTCGTGTATCGCCGCTTCACAACCGTTGCCATCGCTTCGAAATCGTTTGGTTCTTCCAGTTCACTTATCCTGTATCTCCTGTATTCCGACTTGTTGGGTTTGCCGTTATCAAATACCACCACAGAAGCGACTGTGTAGAGTCCCTGTGTGTGAGAGATGTCTATTCCCTCTATTCTTGAAGGGAACCGCTTCAAGCCCAGTATTTGCTGGGCCTGTTTAAGCGAATGTGTTGCATTCAGTCTTATCTTCATTTCTTCATCGATATTCTTGAATGCGATGCTCAGCAGCCTTTCTTCTTGTTCATCACGAGGCTCCCCAATATACGGGAAATCCCTTTTGAATTGTTTCATGCCCTTCTTCTTCAATCCAGTTACGATTAAGGCCTTCGGCATCCTATTACCCTTCGCATAGTAGAACTGCGTGATGAAATCTACCGGAGTTCCCTCCGGAAAATCGAAAATCAATTTTCCTAGAAGCATGCCGCCCCTCACCTGAAGCAATGCCGCAAGTCCGGCCGAAACTGCCAGAACATCTGCCTTCAGATCAAGTGGGGCTTCAACACCCTGGAAGGCGTAAAGATCGTCCATTGTCGAAAGAATGTCCCTTATTTCTGCAGCTCTTTCGAACTGCAGTGCCTCAGATAGCACAGCCATTCTCTTCAAGAGAGCTTCTCTGACCTTCAAAGTGTCTCCTTCTAGAAACTCGATCAGCGAAGAAAGCTGTTCTTGATACTCCTCTGTTGAGACCTTTTCTACACACGGTGCGGAACACATCTTCAGATGATATAGAAAACAGGGTTTCTTAACTCTGTTAAGATCATAAGTACAGGTACGGATTTTGAAGACTTTCTGGAGAAATTCAAGCAGCTTTCTTACGAGGCCCGCGCTTGTGTACGGACCGAAATAAGAGCCTTCAAGCTCCTTTGTCCTTGTAATTGCGAGATATGGGTATTGATCAGCCGAGATGTAAATATAGGGATAGGTACGCGAATCTTTGAGCAAGACATTGAATTTCGGCTTCTTGTTGAAGATCAGATTTGCTTCGAGAAGGAGTGCCTCTCGCTCCGAAGTAACCATAATGAAGTCAAGATCTTCCGCCTCTTCTGCAATGCGCCTCACTTTTTCATTTTTTGCCCAGGTTGATTCTCTGAAGTATGAGAGGACTCTCCTCTTCAGTTTCTTTGCCTTTCCAACGTAGACAACGTCATCTCTCTCGTTCTTGAATATGTAGACTCCCGGTTCCTCCGGAAGCTGACAGGCTTTGTTGAGTATCGCTTCATTCATTATCTCTCAGCAACTCTTTGCAGATTATTCTAGTTAAAGAACACTGTTTCTTCTCTAGAAGATTCCAGACTTCTCTTCCTACGGGGTTTTCGATCCCACCAAGATAGTTCGCAAGATGAAGATGAAGACATTTCACTTTCTTCAGATTTCTGATTCCACCAATACCTCTGTCAAGAAGGAGTCTTCGGCTTTCCTCCGGCACAGAGGATTCATCGAGCATCTTCTCTTTAAGCAGGGTTGTCTCACGATGCGCATCGAGAAAAGCGGCTGCAAAGGACTTGTCCTGCTCAATCCTCTTCTCGAAATGAGAGATCATTCCTTTACTCTCAAGTCTGGAGACCTCTTCTTTCAAGAAAGGGCAGGTAAGCCAGAACAACGTTGGGAAAGGCCTGCCATCAGAGATCAGCGAGGACCTGATTACTTGAGGAAAGCCCCAATCGCAAAGCATGACAACTATAAAATCATTCTTCACAACTCTTCCGAGTTGAAGCGAGACTATTTTCTTTTCAATGTTATTGATTTCCAATCTCCATCTTCCCTGACGTTCTCAATCGAAAACTCCTCTTTCACGAGGTTCTCTACTTCTAGATACTTGTCTTTATAAATTCCAGAAAGGATCACGGTTCCCTCTGCAGTAAGAAAGCTTCGAAGATCCAGGACGAATTTCATCAACAACTCAGCGATCATATTTGAGACTATGAGATCAAAACGCTCTCCCGGATTCACTGCAGAAAGGAAATCCGACACTCTTACTTCTATCGAGACCTCGTTGATTCTTGCGGTCTCGATTGTCTTTTCGATACAGTGTTCGTCTATATCGAGGGCAATCACTGACTTGGCGCCTTTTCTGGCGGCGATCACCGAGAGAATACCAGTTCCACAGCCAACATCAAGCACTCTTGAACACTCTTTCACAGTTTCACTGAGAATAGCGGCAGCAAGTCTCGTAGATTCATGCAACCCAGTTCCAAAGGCCATTCCCGGAATGATTCCAATTTTTCCTGAACCGACCGTCTTTTCTTCTTCCAAGGGAATGACTTCGAACCCGTCGCACAAGCTGAACGGGACCAAGGTCTCCTTCCACTTCTGAAACCAATCTCGCTCTTCGCTAAAGCCGAGATCCGAGAACTCTATCTCTCTAAGAAAGGCCGGAAGCTCCTCCCCTTCTTCAAGAAGAACGTGCAATGAAGTTACCGAGCCTTCAATTTCCTCGAAGTATAGATTTGTGAAACCTTCGTTCCAGCTCATCCCCTCGATTGAATCACTTTCCTCCGGAGATACAAAAGCAATCAAGTGTCTGTATCTCATTTCTTCGCCCCCGACTTTTTCAGGATCTCAAGGGCGTGCTTTGCGGCCAGTTGTTCGGCAGCCTTTTTCGTCCGCCCTTCGCCTTCGCCTACCAAACTCCCGTCAAGAAAAACACCGACTTTGAACCATTTCTCCTGCGGCGGACCTTCATCGACAAGAGTCTCATACAAAGGCCTTGAGCCAAAGCGAGCCTGGGTCAACTCTTGAAGAGAGGTCTTGTAATCAAGAATCAGTTCTCCTTCGACCGCTCTCTCAATGTAATCCGACAGTTTCGACTGAACGAACTCCACCGAAACCTCGAGACCCCCAGTCAGGAAAATTGCAGCCAGAACCGCTTCAAAGGTGTCAGCTAAAATCGAATCTCTTTCAGCCCCTCCGGTTTGCCTTTCCCCTTTTCCCAGAAATATGAAGTCGCCGATTCTCATGGTCTTCGCAACACTGGAGAGGACCTTCTCACTTCCTACCATTGCCCTTATTTTCGACATCTCTCCCTCGGTCAGATAATACTCATTGTAGAGAGACTTGGCAAGAGAGAGTTCGAGAACGGCGTCTCCGAGAAACTCCATTCTTTCATTTGATTCAAGGGTTCTTTCCCCATTCTGGGCTAACTCGTTTGTAAATGAGGAATGACAGAGAGCCCTAAAAACGAGCTCTCTGTCTGCTTCAATTCCATTTGTTCTGCAAAACTTCTCTACCAGCTTTTCTTCTTCGGCACTTAGCATTATTTAATGATACCCCTGATCCTTTCGACTATCGCTTTGCTAGATAAACCTGCGAGATCGTAAAGCAGTTCGTTGTCACCGGAGAACATGTATCTCTCGACACCGACCTTTTCAAAACTCCTCGGAGCGATTCCAGCGCTGACAAGATAATCAGAGAGGATTGAACCGAGACCGCTTGCCACATTGTGGTCTTCTAGAGAAATCACGGTAGAAGAAAGGAATTCCTTCACGCTTTCGAAGTCTGCTCCGAGAGGGCAGCTAGCGTTTAAAACAGTAACTTCTATTCCTTGAGATCTAAGCTCGTCGGCGGCTTTGACCGCTTGGTGAGTGACCTGACCCGTGGTGACGAGGGTAATATCCTTTCCCTTTCTTATCACATCTACCTTTCCATATTCGAATTCATATCCTTCTCCGAAGAAAGGTTTTCCATTTTCATCCGCTACTGGATTCATTGTCGACCTTCCCATAGCGATAACGAAGTTCCCATTCGTCTCGCTCATGAATCTTACCGCCTTGTCAGTCTGATTTGGATCGGCAGGCACTATGAGCTTGAAGCCGTAGAAGTTTCTTAGCGCACCGATGTAATCAAGACAGTGGTGGGTCTTTCCGTCTTCGCCCACATCGATGCCCACATGAGTCACTCCAACTTTTACGTTTGCCTTGTTTATGTCGTTTAGGCGCTGCTGATTATAAGTCTCATCCACTCCGAAGACTCCAAAGTCTGCGAAGAAGGTTAGGACACCGCATACCGAAGCTGCACCGGCTAATGTCGCCGCATTATGTTCCTGAACACCAATCTGAATGAAGTTTTCCGGCCAAACCTTTTCGAACTCGCTTACCTTTGTTGAAGGTTTCAGGTCACAGTCGACAACCATCACCGGAAGTCTTCCTTCGTTAAGTTTTCCTACATCTGCAACTGCCTTTCCGAAAGCAGATCTGTTGTCGCTTTTCTTCTCAATTGGATAGACAATGGGGTCTCCGGTCAAAGGTTTAACATCTTCGTCTAAGGCTTGAACCGACTCGTGATATGAGGGAAGACTCTTTCTAATTTGGACGAATCTATCGATGTCGTTCTCAAGGCCGAGTTCAGCAAGAGCTGAAGCAGCTTTCTCGAAGTCAAGAGGTTTCCCATGGTAAGAAACATCGCCTTCCATGAAGGAAATTCCCTTTCCCATGATTGTCTTTCCAATTATTACCACAGGCCTCTTTGAATCTACCGCCTCGACCAAAGCTTTGTTCAGTTCAGGATAGTCGTGGCCGTCCACTTCAATGACCTTCCAACCATCGGCAAGATAGTTAGCCTTTATGTCAACATACATTATGTCGCGGGCTCTCCCCGAAATCTGAGCATCGTTGTAATCTATGACAACAACCAGATTGTCAAGACCGTACTTCACGGCAGTTCTTCTGGCCTCGCTAACCTGGCCCTTTGCCTGTTCAGCATCGCTCATTGCAACAAAGACTTTATTGTTCTTTCCGCTCAGCCTTGATGCTAAGGCCATACCGACACCGACCGACAGTCCCTGCCCGAGATTTCCAGTTGTCCATTCTACTCCCGGGATTCCCCTGGTTATGTGACCCTCAAAGATCGAGCCTGGATGCCTGAAACCAGCAACTACTTCATCGATATCAACAAAACCTAGCCTTCCGAGCGTCGAGTAAACACCTGGCGATGTGTGGCCGTGACTTACAATAACCCTGTCGCGTCCTGGGTCGAAGGGTTTCTTAGGATCATTTTTTGCGAAATCATAGATCGAAAGGAAGATATCTATCGATGACATCGAACCACCAGGATGACCTGAGTTTGCCACCGTGGTCATTTTTATGATGTCACCTCTGCATATCCTTCCAAGATCTTCAAGTCTTTTCAGTTCTTCTCTCGTTAGTAATCCCGCCATATCCAACCTCCATTCATCCTTCAATCGTCAATCGATATATCCTCATCCCTGTTCTTTATAAGCTCATCGGGGTTTGTATCTTGGATGATCGCTCTCTGGCTCTTCCTGAAGTCCTCGAACTGAACCTTCAACATCTGGCCGTCATCGGCCACGAGAGTAATAATCTTCATGAAAATATTTACTGTTAAGACCTTGCAGGTCTTTCCTTCATAATCAACAAGAGAACCCTCATCCGGAATATCCTTGAGCTCACTCTCGTAAAGTTCCTGTTCGTATGAGAGGCAGCAGAGCAACCTTCCACACCTACCAGAAATCTTTGCAGGATTGATTAACAGTTGCTGCTTCTTCGCGTGCTTGAGAGTTATGCTTTCAAACTGCCTGAGGAAACGGACACAGCAGGCCGTCATACCGCAAAGCCCAAGGCTACCCTTCATCTTTACCTCGTCCCGGATACCTACCTGTCTCAGTTCTATCCTCGTTCTGAAAGCCCTTGCAAGGTCCTTCACAAGTTCTCTGAAGTCAACCCTGCTGTCGGCGCCAAAATAGAAGACGATTCTCGAACGGTCAAACATGTATCTCGCTTCTAACAATCTCATCGGAAGCAAGTGTTTTTCTATAAGTTCCTGGCAGGTCTTCATTGCCTCTTTTGCTTCTTCTTTATTCTTAGAATCAGTTTCCCAGTCCTCGTCTGTCATAACTCTGACGATCGGTTTAAGCTCTTCCTTTGAATCATCAATTCTGGTTTCAACTGGGCCGTACATCACCTTGCCCACATCGAGCCCGAATTCGCTCATCGCCAATACATAGTCACCCTGCTTCAACAGTCCCTCGCTCGATGTGTACTGATAGAGTTTCCCTACAGGGTGAAACTCCACTCCGTACACCGTTCCATATATCTCAGGCATCTAAATTACCTCCGTTTTCTCTTCTCAAAAGGCTTCTGGAAAGCGAATTTAGAGCTCTAAAAGCAGCTAATGTAGAACTCAGTGAAGATGTCCTCTGTCTCAGAAACCTGTCGCACCAAATGAAATCCGTCAAAATTTCCTTTCCCAAATCAAAGTCCACTAGCCATTCTATCAGATCAAGGTTCGTAATCGAGTTACTACTGGGATTTACCGAAGCAATAACCGCATCGCACAAAATGCTTCTAACAACCTTCACTAATTCTCGAGCCCGCTCGAATGAACGGGAACCGGTGAAGACAGAGGAAACCCTTCTGAAAGTCGAAAAAAAGCTGTCAGTCGCTACGAATTTCTTTCCAAGAGCTACAAATGCTCTTCTTCTTCTCACAATCGCTTCGGAATTCTCCGAGACATCCTCCTTAATCATATCAAGCAGACCGTCGAGATCTGAAGGAACTTCAAATGAATCGGGCTCGACTGAATCTGGCTCTTTCTTGAGGAAATATCTAAGCACGGAAAAATCCTCGCTAGAAGCTGCAAAGATTTCCGGGAACTGTTTTCCGTGCTTCGCTCTGAGCTCATCCATCAGTTCTTTCGGAACCTCGCCCCTCATTGAGACGGTTCTACTTCTAATTGTTGGCAGAAGTGATTGCCAGGAGGTTGTCGTCATGATGAGGGTTGCAAAACTGGGAGGCTCTTCAAGAATTTTCAGGAAAGCGTTGGCACTCTCATCTGTCATTCTTTCACATTGATGAATGAGCACGTACTTCTTCCCGTCTCCCGACGGTCTATGAAGCATGATTTCTTCTATGTCGCGAATTCTATCAATGCCTATGTTTCCTTTTTCAGGCTCGATTAGAAGAAAGTCCTCAACGTATCGTCTTTTACTCCATTTCGGATCGTTTTCAACTATCGAGGTTGCCAAGACTTTCAGGTATTCGCTGTCCCTGCCTACCAAAGTAATACTTATTCCCGAACTGCGCGCCAAGAGTCGGGAAAGTCTATCATTAACTACTCCATCGAACCACTGCATGTTTTAATTATAGCAACGAATACAGATTTTGACCGGAGGGGAGTATTGTGGAGAGAACATTCGCATATCTAAAGCCAAACTCAATACAGCGAGGTCTTGTCGGCGAAATAATCAGGAGAGTCGAAGAAAAGGGTTTCAAGATCGTAGCCCTAAAAATGCTCAAGATCTCAGAATCGAAAGCGAGAGAATTATATCGAGAACATGCAGGAAAGGATTTTTATGAACCTTTGCTGGCATTCGTACAATCCGGCCCTGTGGTGGCAATGATTCTCGAAGGAGAAGATGCAGTAAGAAGACTGAGAGTTTTGGTAGGAAAGACCGATCCGACAGACGCATACCCCGGAAGCATTAGAGGTTCGTTTGGCGTTTCAGTTCGAAAGAACCTGATTCATGCTTCGGATTCCGTTGAGAATGCCAAGCGAGAGGCAAGGATATTCTTTGATGAAAGTGAAATCAATAATTACTCACTCATGATCGAAGGCCAGTTGTAATGCTGATTGCTCGAATAAGGAAAGGAAAGGAAGGAAAGATCCTTAATTCTTATCCCTGGATCTTCAAGGACGAAGTCATGTCACTCGAGGGTCCAACAAACAAAGTATGCGAAGTCAATGTGTTTTCGGCCGGTTATGAATTCCTTGGGAAGGGATTCTTCAATCCTTTTTCCAGTAGGTCAATCATGGTTCTCACTAACAAGGACGATGAACTTGGAGAAGCTTTTTTTAGACATTTGTTAAGCAATGCCCTGCGCAAGAGAGAGAGAATTTTCAGCCAACCTTTTTACAGACTTGTTCACGGTGAGGGCGACAGACTTCCGGGACTGGTAATAGATAGATATGGGGAGATTCTCGCAATACAGTTCAGGAATCTCATCATTCAAGAAAAAAAAGAAATGATTGTGAGACTTCTCATGGAAATCGTCAAGCCTTGCGGAATCTACGAACGCAGTGACTTCGAGATGGGAGTTGACGAGAAAATCGAAAGACACACTGGCTTGATTTTTGGCGAGGTACCGGATTCAGTAGAAATCGAGGAAAGCGGGTTGAAGTATCTTGTAGATATTAAGAACAGCCAGAAGACCGGTTTCTTCTATGATCAGAGAGACTCCAGAACGTTCTGCAGAAATATAACCAGAGAACTGTCTCTAAAGAAAGGCCTCGACCTGTTTTCCTTCACGGGAGGCTTCGGTGAAAATATGGCGAGTTCTGGAGCCGAAGCAATCTGTGTCGACAAGTCGGGAGACGACCTTGAGCGGGGAAGAATGAACTCGGTAGTGAACAAGCTGGATAATAGGCTGCAGTTCGTTCAGAGCGATGTTCTTGACTTCCTTGCTGGATTTGAAAAGAAGGATTATTTT
>JAFGAP010000176.1 GCA_016933635.1 Kosmotogaceae bacterium | reverse complement strand
GACATCCTAAGCGGCAGGTATAAGCAACCAGAGCTTAATTTCGATAATAAAAAAATCCCCGAGCCGCCTCAATGGGCGAATGTAGATATTTCTCGTGCTCAAGCAGAACGCATACGCAAGTTCGGGGATATATATCTCGGCTTGGCGCTGTGGCATCGTCTTAAGTTGGATGAGTTCTTCGATAAACTAATGCAGCAGAAACGTGAGGATGTTCCATGGGCGAAGATAGCATGCATTCTTACACTTGCCCGGTTTTGTGCACCTTCGTCTGAATTGCAGATATCGGATTCATGGTATTCAAAAACAGCGCTTGATGATCTTGTCGGCGTTCCGACAGATAAAGTAAACGACGACCGGTTGTATCGCGGTCTCGATGCTCTTCTTCCATTCAAGGATGGCATCTTCAGTCATCTTAAACAAAGATATACCGACATGTTCGGACTGAAGTTTGACATCCTTCTTTATGACATCACATCCACTTACTTCGAAGGAGAAATGGATGACAACCCTATGGCGAAACGAGGTTATTCGAGAGACGGCAGACCCGACTGTGTCCAGGTGTGCATCGCGCTTGTCGTGACTCCGGAGGGATTCCCTCTCACATACGAAATCTTCGATGGCAATCGTCTTGATGTTACGACTGTGGAAGAGATGATTAGGATCATGCGTGAGAAGTACGGACATGAGCGGCGCATATGGGTCATGGACAGAGGCATGGTCAGCGAAAACAACCTTGAGGAGTTGCGGGAAATAGGCGCCGGTTATCTTGTGGGAACAAGGAAGGCAATGCTTACGAAGTTTGAGAAAGAACTTCTTGACAGAAGTGGCTGGACCCAAGTCAAACCAGATGTAGAAGTCAAGCTCTGCAAGGCTCCTGATGACTCAATCGAGACATTCGTCCTTTGCCGTTCAGAAGGGAGAAGCGAAAAAGAAAAGGCGATGCGTGAACGTCAGATAAAAGGCATCGAGAAAGGGCTTGAGAAAATCAGAAGAAGGCTGGCATCTGACAAATATCCGCTTCGCAATAGAGATAAAGTTAACCGGATGCTTGGACGCCTGTTCCATGAATACTCCCGTGCCGCTCATATGTATGATGTGACAGTAAAAGAAGAAAAGGACTCATTACATAAAGATAAAATCCGGTTATCGCTCAGAGTCAAGATTGATGACACCTTGAGCGAATGGGCGAAGATGAG
>JAFGAP010000175.1 GCA_016933635.1 Kosmotogaceae bacterium | reverse complement strand
GAGACTGCCGATACCGCAGCAAGCATCTTAATGGTGATCATGGTTTTCCTTGCCGGAATCTATTTTCCTCTCTCTTTCTTGCCTGACTATTTGAGAGTAATATCTATGCTCCTTCCGGTGAAATATGTGGCCGAGCTGATAAGGCACTCACTTGGAATTGAATTTGTCTCAACTGCATATTTCGTCATTACCAATCTTGTGCTTTTTCTAAGCGGTGTTGTGCTGTTGTATTTTACCGGGAAGCGTTATCTTAGCGCTTCTTGAACTTGGTAGCGAATATTTGCGTCTTCTTTTGGAAGAAAGTAAGGTTGAATACAAGATTTAGAGTAACTGAAGGGAGGCTTTTTTGGTGAGTGATACAGTAAGAATTGCTGAAGGGGTCTACTGGATAGGAGTTAACGATTTTGAGACTAACCTCTTCGAAGCGCTTTGGCCGCTTCCAAGAGGAGTATCATACAACTCATACATTCTGATAGACGACAAGGTTGTCCTTATCGACACGGTTAAAGGTCCGTTCTTCTCCGATTTTCTCGACAAAATCAGGTCGCTTCTTCCCGATGGAAGAAAAGTCGACTATCTTGTGGTCAACCATATGGAACCAGATCATTCTGGGTCGATTAAAGTCCTGAGGGAAGCCTTTCCAGAGATAAAGGTAATCGGGAACGAAAAGACTAAGGGAATGTTGGATGCATTTTATGGAGTGACTGACAACGTCGTAACCGTGAAAGATGGTGAGGAGCTTGAGATAGGTACAAAGACACTCCAGTTTCATATGACTCCTATGGTTCATTGGCCTGAGACAATGATGACTTTTGAGAAGACAACGGGTCTCCTTTTCTCAGGAGATGCCTTTGGGGGTTTTGGAGCTCTCAACGGCGGGATTTTCGACGATGAAGTCGATGTGGACTTCTTTGAGGATGAAGTTCTTAGGTATTTTTCCAATATTGTGGGAAGATACAGCTCAATGGTCCAGAAGGCATTCGAAAAGCTCAAGAATTTAGATATTAAAGTGATCTGCGCAACTCACGGACCTGTTTGGAGGAAAAACCCTTCAAGGATAACTGAGCTTTACGATCGCTGGAGCAAAGAGGAAACCGAGGAGGGAGTAGTTCTTGTTTACGGTTCGATGTATGGAAACACCCAGAAAATGATGGAGGCGGTCGCATCTGGATTGGTCAGGGGTGGCGTAGAGAAGATCAGGGTTCACAATGTCTCTACTACACACATATCTTTCATAATCAGAGATATCTGGAGATTCAGAGGTCTTGTATTGGGAAGCTGCACGTACAATATGGAGCTCTTCCCTCCGATGAAACAACTGGTAAGTGCGATAGAGAACCGGATGATGAAGAACAGAAAGATCGGCGTATTTGGTTCTTATACGTGGAGCGGAGGGGCTCTCAAGGAGCTTCAAGAGTTCGCTTCGAAATCAAAGTGCGATCAGGTCGGCCCCGTGATTGAGGCGAAGAGCTGTCCGACACGGGAGGATTTGGAAAAGTGTGTCAGACTTGGTTTGAACATGGCTTCCGCAATAAAGAAATAGATCGAGTGGATTTGTTATTATCAATTAACCGGCTCAGGACATCTCGCGATCAATCTCATCTCTTGAACAGGGCAATCCTTTTCCATGAAGGATGCTCCTTGGGGTAGGGGATAACATTCAGTTTGGAGCCTCCTGAATTGCAGAGGCTCTTTCTTTTCTACTGAGCTGCTACTGCCATTTGCCGCACTTATGACCCAAACCGAGATATTTTCCCTTCGGTCTTCGCACTTATTGCTCCGAAGTTCTTTGATTATCAATCACAAATGAAGCCGGACGGTCGAAAATCTAGATTCGAGTGGTCGAATCTTTTGAAGGAGAATTTCTCAGATCTTCTTTCAATTATATCCCTGGAAATAATTGCAGTATCAGTCGATCTCATCTGGCATTCAAATCTCCAGATGATGTATTGCTTACAGACTAACTCAAATGAACTCGCCATTTCTCGTCATAAAGAATTCTGCAGTAGAAACTACTACGGATTGTTATCTCCTTCTAAGCTTCTACTCAACGATGAATAATGATAGCCACGAAGTTAGCTGTCTGTTTAATCTCTCTTTAATTGGATGCGGGTTAGACTAAGATGATCGACAAAGTAGAGGGAGGATGTGAATTATGAAAAAGCTTTCATTGTCAATCATACTATTGATTACACTTTTCTTTGCCGGGTGCATGGAGTTCCCTTCACAGGAACCTGACAGAGGTACTTTAAGAGTTTTTCTTACCGATGCAGTAATTCCCGTAGAGGACATCGATTCCTTGATGGTAAGGATAGATAGTATCTCGCTTTACGGAGATGAACATCAACCGGTTGTTATTTCAGATACACCCTTCGAAGTGGATATAGTCACTCTGGTCGGAGCAACTTACGAATTGCCCAATACGAGTGGTGCTTCAGGCATCTACAACCAGTTGATAATGGAGGTCGGAGCCGCGACCTTGACTGCCAATGGTGAGATCTTCCCTGTTACTGTCAACTCAGGGTCGCTTAAGATAAACGATCTCGATTTGACGATTGATGAGAACGTAACCACAACAATTGTGCTTGATTTCGACCTATCTAAGTCCCTGATCATAAATGGACGTTGGGAAGATCTCAAGATTGAAGAGGACAATGGAGGTATCAATTCTCGCAAAGACAAGGTCCATATGACTCCTGTTCTACATGTGCGCCACGGCAGCCTTTTTGACGTTACCGGAGTTGCCTCTTCAAGCATTTACCCTCTTCTCGTAGCGCTCTTTCCTGAGAATGGAGGCGAGGCACTTACAACGTTTACCCATGAGGACAATCCAATCTGGGATCAGGGAGAATTCAGATTCTGCAAAGTCGTTTCGGGAGATTACAGGATAGAGTTCTTCGACAATTACACAGATGAAGGCTTTTCGATTGACGAGAGCGAATCGAAATATCAACCTTTGTTTGTGACAGTGGTGGATAGAGACGTAGATCTTGGTACAATTGTTCTTGTGGAGAAATAATTCCTGTTGACGCTGGCCTTGAAATGGCCTAAGATCCCTTATTCAGAGTAGAAATGAGCGGCGCAGAGTTTCGCGGAAGAGATGAACATCCGGAGGTAAAATGAAAAGAATCGTATGGATCTTAATTATTATGTCTCTCTTGTTCTCTTCGAAGGTTCTTTCTAACGTACTGATTGAGGGCGAGAGAGCTTTGCTAGACTATCTAGTCGAGGGAAAGATCCTTAATAAGGCACTTGACATCTCTCTTATTCAGAGTATCCAGGAAAAGGCTCTAGGAGAGATTCAAGCGGTTTTTCTTCTACCCGAAGGGTCGGTAAGAGTTGTGACCGATTCCCAGGTCTTAATGCTTTCAGAAACCGGTGAGATTTCTGAGACTTATTCGAGCACTGGATCGGGTACGCCTCTGAAAGTTGGAATCATAGATGCGCTTTCTCTCGTATCTGTTCAGACAAGGGAGAATATCCTTGGTATCTTCTTGGTGCAGGAAGAGAGTTCTTATTTCTGGCATGTTGTGACCGAGACGAGGACCTTCAGGCTCGCAAGCAGTTTTGCTTCTACTCTTAGCATAAGGTCAAATGAGGAAGCACTGGAAGAGATAAACAAAGGGTTGAAAAAATCCGAGGAGGTCAGGGAGAATCAGGGTCCTGCCGAAAAGCCCGGAAAACCGGAAGACCCTGGAAAACCAGAAGATCCGGGTCCTCCAGATAGTCCTCCGGGAAAAGAAAACGGAAAGAAATGATGTCCTTTGAAGTTACTGGTAGTTGAAGACGAGAAAAAGCTTCTTGAGAATATCGCTGCTTTCCTCGAACGCAAAGGATTCCTTGTAGATACTGCGCAGAATGCAGAAGATGGGCTGGATCTAGCGCTTGAGAGAAACTATGATTGCATAATCCTCGATGTAATCTTACCCGGAATGGGCGGATATGAATTCTGCCGCTTCCTAAGAGAAGAGATCGGATCCGATGTTCCAATAATCATTATCACTGCCCTTGGGGAAATTGATAATAGGATCGAGGGTCTCAAGATAGGAGCGGATGATTACCTGCCGAAACCATTCGACTTGAGAGAGCTTGAAGCAAGAGTTAGAGCGCTTATCAGGCGGAACCAACTTAGAAGTGAGCCTGTTATTAATTATGGGCCATTGACATACGATTCAAGGAGCGGTGTCTTTAGTTGTATGAAGAAGGAACTGTCGCTTACTTCCAGAGAATCCTCGATCTTGGAGCTCTTCTTAAGGAATCCCGGTACGATCTTTAGCAGAGAGGAAATAACCGACAAGATCTGGGAAACGGGATTCGAATCTCAGAGCAATATTGTTGACGTTTATATTCGATACATTAGAAGAAAGCTGGAGGCCGCAGGAGTCCTTGATATTATTCAGACAGTACCGGGAAAGGGGTATGGGCTGAGGAGATT
>JAFGAP010000174.1 GCA_016933635.1 Kosmotogaceae bacterium | reverse complement strand
ATTCGCTCTGCCGGAAGGGACGGAAATTGAGCAGTTTGAGACAATTGCCGGACTTATGGAGCTCAAACTGAAATTCGAGCCCGTTGGAGAGAGAGTCTTCATGATTGGAACGGCTCAGGACATAGGTGAATTTGAACAGGTTCTCAGTGGGTTTATAAGCGAAAGGTCGGGAATCGTCAATGAGTTCAGATTTGTGAAGAAACTATCCGGTGTCGATGCAGAGACGTTAAAGGCGTATTTGCTGGCAAAGAATATTGAGCTCTCTGGGGTTTTCGATGTAAGTGGAGGATACCTCCTGATAGGAAGCGTAGACTCGCTGGACGGTGCACAAAGTATAATCGAGTACTTGCTGGATAACCAGCAGGTCCATTTCGCTTATATCGATCTGCCTTCGACTTTGACTACCGAAGTACTCCAGGCAATGGTCGGTGATTTGCTTCTTGAGGTTTCGGTTGCTCAGATAACCCCGACAAGATATTTACTGGTTGGCACCGGAGAAGATGTTGAGAATCTCAAGTCAGTGCTTTCTCAAGCTGTTACTGAGGATACGCAATTCCTAAGTTATGCCGTCATTCTAGTAGGGGCAAAGCTAAATGAAGATCTTTCGAGAGTATATAGATATGAGTCTCCAGAAGAGAATAGAACAGGCTTAGATGATCTCCGAGATTCACTTATGAATCTAGGTCTATCGGTATTTCTCGGACGGTTCGATAATCGTCTAGTTATTGTGGGTCAAACTGAAGAGGTCGACATTGCTCGAGAACTAATAACTGATCTTAATCAGACAGTTGGAAGTACTGAATCCAGCGAAAGGGTCAGGATCGAGGATCTTCCGCCTGTTAGCGGCTGGAGCCTAGAACAGATTACAGAGTTCCTTGAGGCTGCAGAGATTCAATTGAGATCGATTATCGAATACTCTGGAAGACTTATCGGAATAGGAACGCAAGTGGGTCTGGAAAACGCGAGAGCAGCGTTGAGCATCCTAGCCGTTGATTCGAAGCGGGAGTCGGTGAGAGTCGAGAAGAGCCTTGTTTCAGATATTCAGCTCCAGGAGATAATCTCTAAGCTCAGCCTAGAAGTCGATTACATCGACCTCGACAGACAATGGTTGCTGATTGGCGACCCCGAGTCACTGATGATAATTACAAGGACTATTGAAGAGGCTGCTGCCGACAAGGAGATCTCGAGATACATTACCGATCTGACCGTCAATCCGCAAGAACTTGCCGATCTCTTGAGAGAGTCAATCGAAGGAATCACAGTTCAGACCTTCACAGATCTCCAGATGCTGTTGATCAAGTCAAAGAGTTCGGCCTTGTTGGATGCGGCCGAAGAGATGGTAAGAGACGTTCAGGAGTCAAGAAAGGCGATCGACCCTCTTGAGAAAGGCGTTGTAGTGGAAGGCTCTACAGTTAGGATAAACGTTGCCGACCAGGATCTTGAGTCCCTTCTCAGGCT
>JAFGAP010000173.1 GCA_016933635.1 Kosmotogaceae bacterium | reverse complement strand
GGAAGAGCAAATGCATAACAAAAGAGGTTTCTTTGTTGATAGTCTCGACCTGGTGATTCCTTTTTCTGAAGCCAGAGAGACGGAAACAATAGAAATTGTTCTTCGTGTGGAAAATGAGGAAATTACCATAGAGAGAATTGAAGGAATAAAGGAACTCAACCGCTTGTGCGGTCGAATACATGAATCGGATCTCGATTTTGAAAGACTCTCATCGATCCTCGCCGTGGGGAATCTTTCTTCACTTGTGTATAGATCAAAGGAAGGAGAGGCTGTACATTTCACTTTCAAAGAGCACAATTCTGGGAGAGGACGTTACTACATTGGTCATACCGAAAGTATCGGAGATTCCTCTGTAAAGATCGTATTAGAAGACCTGGAAGGACACTTAGTGAAAGAAAGACTTCGTGACTTAGTCCTTTCAAATGCTATG
This sequence comes from Kosmotogaceae bacterium, assembly GCA_016933635.1. Taxonomy (GTDB): domain Bacteria; phylum Thermotogota; class Thermotogae; order Petrotogales; family Kosmotogaceae; genus Mesotoga. Next base: position 11,053 of record JAFGAP010000173.1, on the reverse strand, counting down.
ATGATTATCGAAAATTCTCCTGTTGCTCTTTGCTTCAAGGACAACTCTTCGGGTTACGTGTTCCTTAACAGAAGAGCCATAGAATCGGGGTTGACCGTTTCCGATTCTGTCTTCTGCCCTCAGGCAGAGAGCTTCGTTGAGTTCATAAAGTCTGGGAATTTGGAGAGATATTTCCGGAGTAGCGTTATTGATCTTAAGGTAAATGGTGCTAGCTTTGGACGTGCGAAATACTCTGTTGAAGTAACGGAGAGCAGAATGGCTAATATTGAGCTTCATGAGAGCAGGAGCAAAATAAAGAGACTCCATCAAGTCGCGCTTGATCTGTCTAAAGCTGACAGTGAAGAACAAGTCTATGATCTGATCGTAGATGCTTCGATGAAGATTCTTGAGTTTGATGTGTACAGTCTAGATATTGTGGAGGACGAGCACCTTGTAGTTAAGAGAGTAACCGATTCGGTTCCTGATAATGGAGAAGAGCGTTACGGCAAAGAAGAGGGAATTGCTGGCAGAACCTTGAGGGAAGGCAGAACGCTGGTCTTTCCAGATATTTCGAAGAGCAGTGAAGCAAAGCCGAGGAGCGACGAATATAGATCCGCTATAAGCATACCTATTGGAAGATATGGCGTCTTCCAAACGATATCAAACGAGCTGGATGCATTTAGTAGTGAAGACATTGAGTTGGCGGAAATTCTAACAGCCCATGCTGCAGAAGCAATCAATAGAATAAGAAACAGACTCGAGATAACAAGGCTAACTTTTAACGACCCACTCACGGGGGGCACTCAGTAGATACGGACTAAGAAAGCTCTCCACGGTTGAAATAGAGAGAGCAAGAAGGAATGTCTCCCCGCTTTCACTGATGATGATGGATGTAGACGGGTTTAAGAAGATAAATGGCTCTTTCGGTCATGTCTATGGTGATTTTGTTCTTTCCTGGCTTGTTGACTCTGTCAAGAACATTATTAGAAGCAACGACCGGATAATAAGATGGGGAGGCGATGAGTTCCTAATTATTCTTCCCGGAGTATCACTTGAAGGTGCCAGGTCGATGGGAGAGAGAATACTTGATCATCTGAGGGAGAAATCTGCCAAAGAGAAAACAGTAGTTACGGTGAGCATTGGAATCACACGCCTGTCCGAAAACGATGTTAGTGTTGACGGAATGATACATAGAGCCGACCGCGCAATGTATGAGGCAAAGACCAGAGGAAAAAACTGTGTCGAAATCTTTCCTAGATAGCAGGAACGGTTTTTACAATGCCAAGCTTGCCCGTAGTATCTCTTTCTAAATAGATCGAGATTTGAATGCCTTTTATCCAGCTACCTTCTCTTGAACCCAAAGAATTCCAAAAACGGCTATCGATTTCGGTTGGCTTAACCGAGATAGAAGCAAGCAGAACTGTATAGTTGTCTGTCTCCTCAAAGACTATCACGTCCTCAACAACATATCCGGTAAGCTTTGACTCTTCTGGAAGTTCACGATCTTCATAGCTTTTCAAGTAATCGCTTAGCAAGGAAGAGCCAATTTCCTTTGCAGTAATCTCTTTGGCAAAGCTGCTTTCAATAGAAGAATGAAACAAGGTTTCCCCAAAGAATAGCACGGTTCCAAGCAGAACTGCTTGCAGAAGAATGACGAGATAGATCCATCTGTAATCTTCCATTAGAATCAACTCCTATATACCATGAGAAACGACCTCACGCAGATTATACCGTATTTCTTAGACATATCAGAACTTCCCTGAACAATTGTCAGGCGAATATAAGGGTCGATAGGATGGAATCAAACCGGTAGATTAATCTGATTTCCAAACTTTCGAAAGAGACAAATCATCAATAATAAGTTTTGAAAAGCAAAGCTATTGCCTCACTTTCAAGGCAAGAGCCTTTGTTCTCGAAGTTGTATTTTCGAGTTGTATTTTTGCTAGGATACGGACTTCAGAACCTGTTTGGCCCAGTTTGCGCTTGCGTTAGCTGCGTACTTTATGCCGGAACCTATTGGATCGTAGAAATCTACGGCACCGACAATTTTGTTTTCCGAAAGCTTGCTTATCAACTCCTGGAAGACTATTCCCATGAGGCCCTCATGTGTACAAAATAGAGCGATGTCTTTATTTGAAAGCTTAGTTTTTCTAATGAAACTTTCGACTGGCGGTGCGTAGCTCATTGCCCAAACAGGTGAACCGATAAAAATTAGGTCGTAATTGTCGGGATCAAACAAAAAAGGTTCAAGATCGGGTACAGGGTCCATACTGACGCTTTCTCCTTCCCAAATGTACTTCACTTTTCTCCCGCCACTTTTTTCCAGCGGTTTTAGCTCAAGAAGATCAGCATTAGTTTCGCCTGCAATTGATTCGGCAATCGATTTAGTGCTTTCGTCATGAGAGTAATAAACAACTAGAACGTTCTTTCCATTTTCTACATACATAGATCAGACCTCCAATTAATATCCGACTATTATTATCTTTATTTATTCTCTCATATTTGACGTTGTTTTCATAGCAATATAGAGTGTCTTAGATTAATCTTGAGCGAAACGCATTTCCGCGTACTTCGTCTTGAATCCCATCTTTTTGTAGAGAAATCTTGCCGGGTTATTCTCTTCAACATGCAGGGCAATATCACCGTTGCATAGTCTCTTTATCTGTTTGATCAGTTTCTTTCCGATGCCTTTACCTCTGGCTTCTCGGTCAACCGCGATGTAAACTAGTATATGCTCCGGAATATACCCCTTCATCCCGGTATCGTTTATGACAGAAGCCCCAAGAATCCTCTCGCCCTCTTTTGCAATAAGTACGAATCCACCTTTGCCCACTTCGCTCGAGAAGGCATATTCAATGGATTTCCAAATCGCTTTTCTATCGTCACCGTATTCTTCAAGCTGAGTGTGAAGGAAATCAACAATTCTGTCGATTCCGATTTCTTTCTCGGCAATTTCCATGTTCTCGAATCGATCAATAGTAATCTTCTCGGTCTTAGTTAGTAGCTTCAAAGAACCACCTCCGTTAGATAATAGTTATTCGTTTGTATATCTATTATAATTATACCATTGTGAATTGTTAACAACTGTAAAAGCCTATTATGGCGATCTCAGCTATTTGTTCTGAAAAGGAATTACGAGGGATTGTTTAACACGCCGTTCATATTTATCAAAAGACCAGCCAGTATGAGCTGCCGTCGGGCTTCCTTTCTATCAAGCCGTATTCAATTAGATATCTTCTCAAGAGGACATAGTCATCGTAGAATTTCTTCAACTTGTTGTTTACCTCTTCCTCGCTGTATTTCAGACCGGGCTCAAAAGCACCTGCAATCTCCCTTAACACAATTACCTTGTCCTTCTGCTTCTTTGGGAATCTGATCAACTCACCGGATTCACTGAAGAATTTCGCAAGCCGTTCCGCTCGTTCGTTCTCAGTAACTACGTATCGCTCATCTATCATTGTAGCGTTTCTATGTACATCTACTATTCTGTCTTCCTTGTTTATGCTGCATTCCATCATCTCGTGAAGCACAAGAAAGATCTTTGCCTGTCTAGCCTTCTCTTTGAGTCTGAATCTATGATTCCTCACAGTTGATTGACTCAGGTTCAGTTTCTTGGATATCTCTTTGTCATCCAGTCCTTCGTAAAAAAACTCCATCATTGTTTGCTGCTGTTCTGAGAGTCCGGTGTACTTCCTATCAAGCATAAGAATAGAATGGAAAGGCGAAACATGGTCTCTAGATATGTGTTCTTTCATGGCCATTTCAGCCTCCATCAGAATTTCATTGGGATTTCCAAAGATTACTCCTTTCTTGAAAGACATTCCACATGTTAAACAGACATACTCGTCGTCTAGAACCTTGTACCCGGCCTCCAATTCTTCAATACTGCTTTCCCAGAAAAGTTCGGATGATTCCATAAACTCACCTCCTTAACGAAAGTATATCAGAGAAAAGTGTATTATACCAACAAAGCCAAACTATGTTTGCTGATACGTAGATAAATGACTTACTAGTCTACCGTAATGTCTTTTAACCGTCTGTCAGTGGTGGGTGAACTGGACTTGAACAACGATCGTTCAGATTTCCAGCGCGAGAACCTTTCTTTTGAATTGGAATTTGAAGCCGGCCTCTTCATAGATTTTCTTTGCAGAGGTTCTGTCTGAAGTCACCGAGAGAATAGCTCGTGTCTTACCTAGACTCTTAAGGTATGTTAGAGAAGTAGCCAACAGTGCTCTTGCCAGCCCTCTTCCTCTCCACTCTTGGACTACAAAGATTTCCTCCGTATAGCACTTGTCATCGTTATGAATGTCGGGATAAACCATCACACTTCCTACGATATTCTCTTTGGCATCGGTAGCGGCAATGATTACTCCCTCTCTTTTCCACTCGGCCTTACTGAAGAAGTAATTGAGGTATTTGTACTCTAGTGGAGAATCGGGAAAGCATATCTGCTCAACTCTGAGATACTGTAGAATCTCTGGCTCTCTTCTGGGTTTCAGCTTTGCGATTCTCAAGCCTTCTGGGAGACGATAATAAGAGATCTCCTCACTCATATCCCTCTCCATATAGTCTAAATCAATCCAGTGGGTGAACCCTGCCGAGGAAAAGAAATCTCTCTTAGTCTTCTCGGTGTCCGAAGTCTTCACACATATTCTGGTCCCTGCGGCCGGGAAAAAACCCTTCGTGGAATCAATAATTGCAGGAATCGAAGCCTCGTAAAGAGCAGACATCAATTTAGGGTCTGCGAAGTTTTCTAGTATTATCTCAAGCCAAATGTGGTGGAAGAACTCTCTTGAGAAATTCTGCCGGGAGAAGAATCTTGAGAATCCTTGAACCCTTCCATTATCGATTGCAAGAAGAATGTTTTTTCTTCCGTTCAGCAAAGGATTTCCGAAATCGTCAGCCGTGAATCTCTCGGCATGCGGATGACCTCTTTCATAATCTAATTGGATGTCTAGAATCCTTTGTTTGAAATCCTTCGAATAGCCTTGAATTATCACTTATGAACCTCCGTTAAGATGACCCCAAAAAGGAGAAGAGCAACTGCCTGTACTTTTTCAAATCATCATAGATATAATGCAATAATCGAATCAAGTTAGCCCGGATAACTCTGGGATAAAAGTGGCATAATATATAAATAATAGAATCTATTAGAGTATGCCAAGCGTTACGCATAAAATCAAGCTCGTAGGGTGTGATGAAGTGAGGGGAAACAGAGACTCTAATGGATTTGTGAGTATTTTGAAGCCCGGAGGTGGACCACTAATGTTTTTTGGTAAGAAAGAAGTGGCGATTATTCAACTTTTCCATGAGCACCTGGATTTCATCTCAAAAACCCTAGAGAACCTTGAAAAGGTCTTTCTTGCCATCGAGAGTGACGATTCAATGTCAATGGAAATTAATGGTGAAGAGGTAAGAAAAATGGAATCGGCTGCAGATGCAAAGCGGCGTGAGACGGAAAACGCCATGTATCAAGGAGCATTCCTTCCCAATTTCCGAGGAGATTTCCTCGGTCTTGCGGAGACGTTCGATAAGGTGGCAAATGAAGCGGAAAATGTTGTTGACCAGATCGTATTGCAGCATCTCTCGATCCCTTCAGAGCTCAGAAATGATCTGCTGAAACAGACACAGCTAGCAATTAAGACATATGAAGCGTCGAAGGAAGCCGCCTTGAATCTCTTTCAGGAATTGAGTGTGGCCGAGGAAATGATAAAAGAAACTGAACGTCTTGAGAACATTGAAGACAGCCACGAGCGAGCACTTGTAAAAAGGATTTTCGAAATGGATCTCACTCTTGCCGAAAAAAGGCAGCTGCGAGAACTTGTTCTTTCAATTGGTGATATAGCTAATCATTCGGAGGATTGCTCCGACCGTATGGAAATTATCGTTCTAAAAAGAAGAGTTTAATCAGAAGAGACCCTTTATAGCATTGACAATCAAGTAAAGTCCAAGGGAGACAAAGCCTGCGATCAATGGTGTCTGTAACCATCCAAGAGCGATATTTCTGAGGACCTTGAAGTTAATGTCTCTGGAGCCTCTTGCGAGCCCTGCACCAATTACTGCGCCAACAATTGCCTGAGAAGTTGAAACTGGAACCCCTATTATTGCAAAGATCCATACAGTTATCGCCTGGGATAGCACCGCTATAACGGCCGAGAAATGATCAAGCAAGGTAATCTGCTTTCCAACGGTGTACATAACCCTCTTGCTAAAAGTCAGGACACCAAGTGCTATACTTAATCCGCCCACTAGTGCGGCGATTTCATAGGGAATTATGCCGGCGAACGGTCCCGTGACGTTAGCGACGTTGTTTGCGCCAAGAGCATACGAGCCATAGGCACCTATTATCAATGCTCCAATTTTCAGTGAAAGATCCTGAGCCTGTATGGTCTTTATTCTCCTGAATAGGATCGCAGAAAATTTGTAGAGAAAGAATGAACCAATAGCCGCCCCTATCGGGGTGGCTATCCAACAGATAACTACTTTAGTAATAACCAACCAGTCAACTGTTGAATTCAGGATCCCTATGCCCAGAATCGCCCCCATCATTGCCTGGGAAGAAGAAGATGGGATTCCAAAATAAGTCATTATTGTCATCGAAATAGCTGCGCCTATAGTGCTTACAGAAGCAGTTAGAAGTGTTTGACTACTCACGCTGGATATTGTTTCCAATCCCCTGGAACCTTCGAGAAGCGCACCGATAACTATGAAGATAGCAGAAAGCACCACCGCGATGCGGTATTTCACGAGACCCGAAGTAACCGCAGTTCCATATACGTTTGCAGCGTCATTAGCACCCAAAGCCCAGCCGAAAACAACGGCAGGTATTATCGCAAAAAACATGATAGCCTCCAACAGGAGAATGGAAATTTGATTGATTATATCATGGCCGTTGACAGATTCGAAGCCGCTTTGGGGGTTTAATCAAAGATCAAGGTCAGAAGAAATGCGGATGAGTATGGGTCTCGGAACTGGCTTTCTAGAACTCAATGAAAACAATCTCCGGCGGGCTTGCGAGTCTGCCGGGAAACCAGCCGCCAACTCCCCTCGTCACGAAGACCTTTGTTCCATTGATTTGATAAAGACCCCTAAAAAAATCTCCGCTGAAGCCCCTTGTGCCCTTTAGAAGGGCTTCAGTCAACCAGGGGATGTAGAACTGACCGCCGTGAGTGTGACCTGCAAGAACGAGGTCAAAATCCTTCAAGACCTCTTCGTGTTCTTCAAGAAGATTAGGAGCGTGAACCATCAGTATCTTGAGATCGTAGTCATCTTCTGGAAGAAACTTCGTCCATGAGAAGTAGTGATGAGAAGGAGTGCCCGTCAGTCCAAGTTTCTTGTCTGAAATCTGAATTGTTGTCGATAGAGTGTGAACAACATTAATGCCAGTTTTCTCATAGATTTTCTGCATCGTAGTCGTTTCCGACTCTTCCCAGTTACCATAAACTGCATATACAGGAGCAATTGCAGTTAGTTTGGATAAGAAGCTCACCATGTACTCCATATCTGTGTATGGAGCCAGAACATCCCCACCAAACAGAATCAGATCCACCCCTTCATCTGTAAACTTCTCGAGAAGACGATCATGTAGCGGCTTCTTCGTCCATATATGAATATCGGCAAAGAAAACGATCTTCACCGAGGGTTCATCCGAAAAAGTAAGCCTCTCAACCGTCAAAATGTTAGGTTCGATAAGAAACACATAGGCAATAATGCCGGCAAAAATCAACCAAAATTTCCAATGCTTCAATAGAAACCTTCCCCAAAGAGTGATGAATTACGTTTACATTCTACAATATTGTTGGGATCGTACCGAACTGGTTCACTAAATCAATCGTGATTTCTTCTTTACAAGGACCCTACCTTTCCATTTCGTAGATCCGAAGAAGTGAAAGAGAATCGACAGATAGCCAATGATAGATGAGATCGTTGTTATAAGCGGATATATAGCGGCAACTAAAGGCGAAAGTGCGAACTTCGCGCTTGCGAGAAGCCAGAAGATCAATGAAAACAATACGCTAACTGTTGAGGAAATACCAATTGTAGATGAATTAACTACACCGGAAATGAACAGCATCAACATTGTCAAAGGAAAAACATTAATCGCAAGTATCCATGTCCACACAAAAATCGCTGGAATCAAGCGATATTCGAATAAGGCAAAGTAGTTCTTGAGAAAACCCGAACAAGCATCTTTGAAACTCTCATACATTTTGCACTCAACAAGGTCGGAGGCATTGTAAAGCCTCCACTTCATTCCTGCCTTCTTAATCAGCTTTCCAAGAGAAAGGTCATCAACTCCATGGTCTCTAACGGACTCATGTCCTCCAATAGAACAATATGACTCCTTCTTAAACATCATGAACTGTCCACAGGTGACGGAAAGTGCTCGCCACTTGGTTCTGTAGGCTACGGCCAATGGGAAAATCGACAATATGCTGTGTACCATAAAGGGCACCGTCAATAATTCTCCCAAGGTATCGGTTCTTTCTCTGACAACTGCCGTAAGCAAATCCAGCTCTTCTATCTGCATTGCTTTGACTGCATAGGAGACAGTCGATGGCGAATGCACGGTATCCGCATCCGTAAAGAAGAGGATTTTTCCCTTTGCTTCAGCTGAAAGTTGATTGCACGCCCAGTGTTTTCCAAGCCATCCGTCGGGCAAAGGTTTTCCTTTGATTATTCTAAGAATATCTGAGTTTGCTCCTATTGACTGCAAGATTTCCATCGTCCTGTCGGAAGAGCGGTCTTCAAGCACTATTACCTCGATATTGCTGTAATCCTGGTTGAGAAGAGACTTTACACATGCAAAGATATTCTTCTCCTCATTTCTGGCGGGGACCAATATAGAAACCATTGGTCCAGGAATAGCTTTCTTTAGGCGGCTCATTTTCTTTATCACGATAAGGTTTGAAAGTGTTATAAGTAGCATGATTCCGAGAAAAACAGAAATCGAGATAGACTGAAATTGAAGAAAGCCCATCTCATTTTCCTCCGAATAACTTAAGCTTAATTGGAAAGACTAACTGATCTTTGTGCTTGAAGGCGAGTAAAGAAGTATTAAGTATCCAAGTCAGCGTAAGGACCAGATCTCTTTGAACAAGTAGAAATGCGAGGAGGCCAAACATGCTTAGAATGACCTTCCAACCATCTGTGCTGGGTATCAGGATAAACGCAAAAAACAACATGAACACACCGATTATTGTCGGTCCGACCCACAAGGTCAATCCTGACCAAATGCCGAAGGAGACAGCGACTGCTTTGCCGCCCTTCATTCCAAGGAATGGGGAAAAGGCGTGACCCAAAACGGGCGAAATTGCAATTGGGACAAGCTCTAAGCCCGAAATCTCTCCAATAGAGCGCGCTAACAATACAGGAAGATACCCCTTAGAATAGTCAAGCGCCATCGCAATCAGTCCCAAGATGATACCTGAGCCTCTAATTACATTCGACGAGCCGGGATTGCCGTCGGCGATTTCCGATATTCTGTTCCCGGTAGTTTTCTCGTAGAGGATTTTTGAGTACATTACTGATCCGGAAAGAAAGCCCAAAGCTGTCCACAAAAGAAACATGATCCAATCCTCCTATGCAAAAAAACGCAAGACTCCCCTTTCCGTTCACCTTCACTGGACATTATGCAAAGCTGACCACTAACGAAGCTTCATATTAGAATTATACAGAATCTTCACTCCATAATTTGACAATAAAGTTCATCTATGGAGGTATCGGCATAACTTCAGTCAATGGTACAATCTCATCGAAACTTGAAAGGATGGTGAAGATGAAGCGAATCCAGTTGATAGGTATCATTTTGATCATGTGGGCGACCGCATTTTCAGTACAGAATCTCTCCGATCTCTCTTCTGAAGATTGGATAGAGGATATCGAGTACCTTGAAGAAAGGCTGATGATCATTCATCCCAATCCCTTCTTCAAGATAGATCAGCAGGTCTTTCAAGCTTCGATCGGAACCCTTAAGGAAAGTCTTGAGGAGCTATCATGGTACGAGATTTACACTAGACTGACGGAAATCGTCGCATCGATTGAAGACGGCCACACGGCGATCTATCCTGATAGCAGGCTTGCTGTCTATCCAATTTACACTTACTGGTTCACTGACGGGCTCTATATAGTCGCCACATCTGATAGTGAAAAGCACCTTCTGAACTGCAGAGTAGTTGAGATTGCGGGCATGGAAGTCGATGACGCTCTGGAAAGGTTGAAGAAGGTTGTATCATACGATAATGAATGGGGATTTCTCCAATCTCACTCTGATTATTTGAATAAAGAAGAGATTATGAAGGGTCTGGGAATGGTTGAAGCAGATGGGGAGCTTCTTCTCAAGGTCGAAAAGGAAGGAGAGATAGTTGAAGCCTCCGTAAAGCCTCAAAGAGAAGTATTCCATTGGATACAGAAAAGAGCGGATGAGATAGACAGAAGCTATCAAGGAAGGAAGTACTGGTATCAGTATTACCCCGATTTAGGAGTCCTCCACTTTCATTATGCTTCATGTGGTTTGGAAAGAGGAAACCCGTTCATACTGTTTAATTGCAGGATGTTTCTATTCACCTGGACCAACCCAGTAAACAAATTTGTTCTTGATCTCAGGGGAAATGGAGGAGGCAGCTCAGTTGTTCTGGAACCTTTCATTCTAAGAATGATGATAGATTGGAGATTGAACAGAAATGGAAAGCTCTTTGTTCTAATCGATCGCGGAACCTTCTCTTCGGCAGTTCTCAATGCCATTTCCATGAGAAAACGCACAAACGCGATCTTTGTGGGTGAACCGACCGGTGGCAGTCCGAGACATTATGGTGAAGTGAAGAGATTTCAGCTGCCCAACTCGGGAATTGCCGTAAGTTGTTCAACCACTTATTGGAAGACCACATCCGATACATCGGAAGCTTTTATGCCGGATATATTGACAGTGAGATCCTTCCAGGACTACTATGAAATGCGAGATCTTGCCTTTGAAGCCGTTATGGCCTACGGATCGGAAGGGGAGGAATAGATGTTAACTCTGTTTAAGAACGTTGAAGTATTTGCTCCGGAACCTCTCGGAAGGAATGACATTCTG
>JAFGAP010000172.1 GCA_016933635.1 Kosmotogaceae bacterium | reverse complement strand
ACTGGCTTTTCTCTCGTCCTCTCGTGAGCGAAGCGAACGTCTCGAGAATGGTCTTTTTCGATTGCTCCGACTCTTTCGGAGAATGGATAACCGTCCAAGTCAGAACCAGTTCCTTTGCTCTTTCCTAACCCCTACCTGCAGCTCCCAACCACGCTTGTTACGCAGGATGATATAATTGTTCTGAAGTACAGGAGGTGTTAGCAGTGTATTACAGATCAAAAGAAAATGGGATTTTCAATTTTAATCTCTACTCAAATTACAGGGCAGTAGGGAGCCGGTACATCGCTACACGTCCATCGGAGAAAGAAGATGTCGTTGAGGAACTGAACAGCGAAGATGATGCGAAGCTTTTCGAAGATTTCATCTGGGCTTCTCTCCAGAGAGTGCGCGACTATATCGACTTCAAGGATTTCGACAGTTTCTGTCACGGTAGAAGATAGCGAAGTCCGGAGAAAGAACGAGTAAAGCAACGGAAAACATAAGATGATGTAAATAAACTCGCATAGTGTACTTTCATAACCTTCAGGAGTGTATAATAACAAAGACCGACCTAATAGGGTTTGGAGAAGAGGAGGTAAACAATGGAGTTCAACTTTCTTTCTGTTGTTGAATTTGAATTTATGAAACTAGACCAACCTCGCAATGTGGCACTTCATTCGTGTAAAGACTCACTCCGCTCTCTCCGCGCTCGTCGTCGTTGCTTCTAAAGAAAGACTTTCAAAGCTAGCATCCCTCATCCCGATTTCAGCAGTTCAGTTAAGTTCGGCCGTTATTAACTTACTATATTTGACAATAATTCCACAAATACTCACAATTCTATGGAGGTGGGAAATATGTTAAGAAAGAGTATTGTTACTCTTCTTGTTATTCTCTTTGTTGGTTTCACAGCGTTTTCACTGACCTTCGAAGTGTCAATGAGCAAGGAAGCAATTGATACAGTGGCTTCTCTCGGCCTCGAGTCTCCTGTAAACGGAAGGGTTTTCGTTATTGTCAGCAAAGACTCATCCAGTGAGCCAAGTATGCAGACTGATGTTAGAGGTGTTCCTTTCTGGGGAAAAGATGTATTTGGAATTACCTCTGAGTCGATCGTGGAGATCTCAGATGGAGACATGGCAGTAACCGGCTATCCCATAGATCTATCGGACTTGCCTGCTGGAGAATATTTCGTTCAGGCTTTGATTAATGTTTACACTACATTCAACAGAGCTGACGGTCACACTGTTCTTATGCATGACGATACAGGCGACGGTCAGTGGTTCTGGGAATCCGTTGGTAATGCTACGAGCAAGACAAAGAAAGTCTATCTCGATCCTGCAAATCCGGGGTCAGTAGAACTTGCAATCACAGAAGTGATTATGCCCGACTACGAGCTGGAGCCTGGAATGGTCCTTCAGCAGGGAAATTATACAGACACTGAATGGGTGAAGTACGTAAAGATTAAGAGCGACGTAGTGTCAGAGTTCTGGGGAAAAGACATGTATATCGGTGCCAATATCCTTCTTCCTGAAGGTTATTACGACAATCCCGATGTATACTACCCTGTGATTTACTATCAGGGCCACTTCCCTGGCGGAGGCGCGCCGGTAGGGTTCAGAATGAACAACGATGTCTACAAGTTCTGGACCGAAGATGGTAACGCGAGATTCATCGCCGTTTCTTTTAGAGATGCGACACCTTATTACGACACCTCTTATTCAGTTGATTCGGAAAACTCGGGCCCATACGGAACGGCACTTACAGAAGAATTCATTCCTTACCTAGAAAGCCAGTTCAGAATGATTCCCGAGAAGTGGGCAAGAGTTCTTGTTGGCGGTTCAACAGGTGGTTGGGAAGCTCTGGCAATGAAGGTCTTCTATCCAGATTTCTTCGGAAGAACATATGTTTGGTATCCTGATGCCGTCGACTTCAATTACTATCAGCTAATCAATATCTATAATGATGATAATGCTTACTACTCTGACTTCGGCTGGGTGAAGACGGAAAGACCTAGCGCGAGAGACACTCACGGAAATATCAGATTCACCGTCAAGCAGGAGAACTACTTTGAAATGGCTGCAGGGCCGAGCAACAGATCCGGTGGACAGTGGTCCGTATGGGAATCGACATACAGCCCGGTGGGAGTAGATGGATTCCCCCAGCCGATTTGGGACCAGGTTACCGGCGAAATAAACGAGGATGTTGCCGAATACTGGAAAGAGAACTTCGATCTTAACTACATTCTTCAGGAAAATTGGGAAGAGATCGGTCCAAAAATTGCCGGAGACGTTCACGTTGCTGTAGGCGATATGGACAACTACTATCTCAATGAGGCCGTTTATCTCTTGAAGGCAGCCATGGAGAAAATGGAAAATCCAGTCTCCGACATGACCTTCGATTTCGGTCCAAACCAGGGCCATGGTTGGAAGGGTTGGAGCCCGACGAATCCTAACAAGACCCTTGCCCTTCAAGAGTGGCTTTTACAACTTTCAGATTACATGAAGGAAAACGTCCCTGAAGGAGTGAAGACTGACTGGATTTACTGATATAGATTCAGGATACTGATTTGGGATGCTAGAATTGACCGGAGGGGAGACCCTCCGGTCTTTCGATTTCTGGAGGTGTAGATCTGAGAATCTTGATTGTCGAAGATGAAGATACGATATCGGCTTTTCTTCAAAAGGGTATGAGAGAAGAGGGATTCGTGGTTGATTCCGCAAGAGATGGGAATGAAGCAATACAACTATCTTCATCAAACTCTTATGATGTGATTATTCTTGATGTTCTGTTGCCCATAAAAAACGGGTTTGAAGTTTGCAGCGAGCTTAGAGCTAGCGGCAACTCCACACCGGTTCTTATGCTCACGGCTCTTGACTCCGTAGATGAAAGAGTGAGAGGACTAAACACTGGGGCGGACGACTATCTTGTTAAACCCTTTGCCTTCAAGGAGCTTCTTGCAAGAGTAAACGCGTTGCTGAGGCGGCCCCGCGAGAGTCTTGAGAGAGTTCTGAGAGTCGGCGATCTGACTATAGATACCGTTTCTCATACCGTCAAGCGTGGCGACAAAGAGATAGAACTTTCGCCAAAAGAGTATCGCCTTTTAGAGCATCTGGCGAGAAATGCTCATCAGGTGTTGAGCAGAACGCAGATTGCCGAAAGCGTTTGGGATCAGGACTTCTTCAGTGATTCAAATGTGGTAGATGTCTACATTAGGTATTTGAGAAAGAAAATCGATGACCCGTTCCCTACAAAGCTTATCAATACAGTTAGAGGATTCGGTTACAGGCTGGGTTGATTGAATGAAGAAGCTAGTACCGATCCGTATAAAGCTCACCCTCTGGTATGTTCTCTTTCTCGGTGTGATCCTATTCGCTTTCAGTATTCTAATCTACATGATTCTAAGTGCTCAACTGCATAGTGAAACAGATTCTTCGCTGAGAATTGTCTCTTCACAGCTACTTGCGAATATAGAGATAGTTCAGGACTATCCCGCATTTAAAAAGACGGCCGAAATGGATTCGCTAACCAACAGGCTTCTGGCAGAGGGTTTCGCCGTGAGACTCATGGATAATTCCGGAAGCATAGTAGAGGGTTTTGGACCATTTGGGATACTGAAAGCCTCAATAGATCTTACCGACAGAGAGTTCTCAAGCGTTTCGACCTCGGTTGGGGTGTGGAGAATCTTCACCCTGCAGATAGGTCAGTGGGGATGGATACAGATAGGTGAATCTCTTTCAAGTGTCAGAGTAGCATTGTTTCGTCTGTCCCGGCTTATGATGTTGATTGGTCCTACGATAATTATCCTTGCAATTCTTGGCGGCTTCTACATGGCGAAGAAATCGCTGGAACCCGTTGAAAGAATCACTCTTCTTGCAGAGGAAATCAGTGTTGAAAAGCTCAATAAGAGGTTGAATCTTACCCTTCCGGATGATGAACTGGGTCATCTTGCCAGTACATTCGATGGGATGCTCGAAAGGCTTGAGGAATCTGTGAAGAAACAGAGGCAGTTCACATCGGATGCAGCGCACGAGCTCAGGACACCGCTGACGGCAATCAGAAGCATTGTGGATGTTACGCTTCACAGGGATCGTAGTTCCGAAGAATATGTAAGTGCTCTTTCGCAGATTCAGAACGAAATAGAGAGGTTGAGCGGCGTAATAGACGATCTGCTAATTATTACGAGGCTAGTGAACACTCTTCCGAAAAGGGAAATTGAGGTCTTTGCTGTGAGCGCCCTAATCTGGGAGGTTTTGGAAACGATTAGGGTTCTCGCTAAAGGGAAAGATATCGAGATCGAAACCGATCTGCAGAAGGACCTGGAGATAGCAGGTGATCGAAAGCATCTGTCGAGGGCGGTGTTCAATCTTGTGGACAACGCAATAAAGTACACACCTGAAGGCGGCAAGATAAGAATTGCGGCAAGGTTCAAGGAATCGGAAGATAAGATCGAGATAATAGTTGAAGACAACGGTATCGGCATACAGTCGGAAGATTTGGAGAGGATTTTCGATAGATTCTACAGAGTGGACAAAGCGAGATCTCAGACGAGAGGAACAGGTCTCGGCCTCTCGATCGCTGAGGAAATTGTGAAAGCGCATGATGGAGATATCTCGGTAGAAAGCTCTCCAGGAAAAGGAACTACCTTCAAAGTAAGCCTACCTTCGAAGATTAGAAAACTCTAATGATAGTCTAATTGTTCTCTAATGTAAGAGCCTTATAGTCTATATGAAACAGCGATAGAAGATTCACATAGATTCCATCCCTGTACGTAGATGTAGATGAAGCAAATTATGGAGAGGGAGCCTGAAAGAGATTAAGCTACTCCGGTAAAGCGATAGTAAATCAGGCTCCGCTTCTGAGAAAGTGAAAAACGCCCTTTTCATCATCCCCAAATGGAAGCCAGGAGACTGGCTTCTTTCTCTATTCTGCGGGCAATGAGACAGACATTCTGGAGTGGATCTTCACAAGACCTTCTCCCTGAAGGAAGTTCAGAACATCGAACATTTCATACCTCATCATTTTCATCTCTCCTGCCAGAGCATCAATGTTGAGATAAACAGAAGAGTCTCCCGAAGTCAACTCCTTTATCTTTGACATCACTGACTGCCTTATCCCTTCCTTTTCGGGTTTGTTTTCTCCTTCTACTTCAAGAACGCCTTTGTGGGTAATTCTACCCATTTTGAAGGGCTTTATCTCAACGAATTCTTCGTCGCTGAGGACTCGCAGGATTTCATTTATTTCATCTGGGCATCGGCCGGATTCCCTAGCAACTTCATCAACTGAAAAATATCTCTTCTCTCTTCCAAGCACCTTTCTATATATACTTTCAAGAACTGCCCTGTCTTGTTGAGTAATGCTCATAATCAATACCTCTTTGGTTTTCCTACGGGAGCCATGTATATTGCGAACTCGTCATAGCCATCCAGGCCGATCAACTCGTCGGCCTTTGTCTGATCGTAAGCGGCAATGGCACACGTCCCCAAATTGAGAGCCTCGCATGCCAGGTAAAGGTTCTGACAGACGTGACCTGCGTCCAGCAGAATCGGTTTATATGATGCCGAGTCGTATCTCCACTCTGTTCTGTATGGAACCACTGACCAGACAAAGGTTACTGCACACTGGCCGACAAACTTTTGACCGAGAGCAGCCTCGGCCACTTCCTTCGCGAAATCTCCTTCTTTCAGGAGGACCAGTGAATGAGACAAAGGTACGTAGCGGTATAAACCCTTCTTAAGGCCACTTACGAGTCTGACGAAAAGGTATGTTTCGAAGGGATGCCGTGCTCCGGCCGAGGGGACCGTCCTCAGTGTCGCGTATTTGTTTTTGAGAACACCTTTAACTCCCTGTGAAGACCATAGAAGAAATGAAAGCGATTCAAGAGAGATCTTGTCATCTGAGAATATTCTTCTACTCTCTCTAGAGAAGATAACTTCTCTCAGGTCCTTCATATGAAGATCAACACTACTCGGATCGGGGAGTTTCATAAGTTCATATCCCTCCGAGCTCTTTTCCAACGGGGGCTGAGGTTTCCCTTCCATTTGATCTGTTTTCTTAAGCTGTTTATCAACTTCTTCCCAGACCTGATTACTTAAGAAGGCTCTTCCTTCCTTTCTATTAATCATGCAACTCTCCCCTTCCTCGGCTATATAAATAAGTGTAACATAACAAAGAACAGCAAATTTAGAAGAAATCAGAAGACTATCGAGAAGGTGATTCTGATAAGAAATCGTGGACGTAAGGCTAGCCAAGTACATTTCAAGAAGTGATGCTGCTGGGCAGGAAGTGATGCCGGGAAAAGCGTCCCAGGAAGTGATGCTGAGAAAAGCATCCCAGGAAGTGAGGCTCGCTGGCGCGAGGAAGAGAAACCACTATAAATCGCTAGACGCAAGGCTGGCAAAGACCACGCCAGGTCGCAGTACCCGCTTCGCGGGGAAACAAAGGATCGGGTTCAAAGAGCGGTTAAGAGAACCCCGGGTTGATAAGAGCCGGTTAGGAAGTACGGGTGAAAGGAAACCAAAATGTGGGGACAGACAGGTTTT